>UQTM01000024.1 GCA_900544025.1 uncultured Odoribacter sp. | reverse complement strand
ACCGATAAAGGAAGCGAGGGATCATTCTTACAATAAAGAAGAAATTAGGGGAAGATGACAATAGAATAAAAAGTAGCGGACAACGACTTCCACGACTTCGACATACAAGAAAGAAAAAAAGAGACAGAGAGAGTAAGAAGAAAGAAAGAATATGACCAAGACAAAGAGGAATAAGAAAAGCAGACAGAAAAAAGAAGAAGAATAAACCTACCTTTATATTAAAACACCTATGTTAAAAAAGAAGGTAACCACTATATCTACTCCCAAAAGGAAGATATCACCCCAAAAAGGATATAGCCAAAAAAGAAAATTAAAGACAAAAGGGTATCGATAGAATGAGAAGAATACAAGAAAAGGCAGATATATTATAAGACATCGAAAAGAAAAGTACCAAAATGGGAAAGAAAGGAAAACATTAAAGAAAAGCAGACAGAAAAAAGAAGGAGAATAAACCTATCTTTATATTAAAGCACCTAGTATTAATAAAGAAGGCAACCACTATATCTACTCCCCAAAAGGAGGATATCACCCCAAAAAAGAAAAGCCGAAAGAAAAGAAAGCCTAAAAAGAATCAATTTGCAAGGAAAGAATGCAAAGAAAAGATATATATAAAAGAATATGAAAGGAAAAACGCCTCCCTCCTCCCTATAATAAACCAATAAAATGACATTTTACAAAACGTCTTTTCAAAAAACATTCCTTATAAGTATGAATATGAAAAAGGAAACATATATTCTCCTGAAAAGAGATTATCTATACAAAGCAAACAAGCCCGATAAAGAAGGAGCATAAGATTCAACTACAACCACGCAATAATAAGTAAACCATTTGAAAACCTTATTTATCCCTCTATCAAAAGATCATATATCTCCCTGGCAAAAGGCTCTACAATCTTCCCGCACTAAAACGAATGCCTAATAAAACACAGAAAAATAAATACAGCAAACATAGAATTAATGTATATTTGCGAACATCTAATAATAATACTTTACAGAAATGGCACAAACTCCTTCTATACCAAAAGGAACAAGAGATTATTCACCGGAAATTATGGTGAAAAGAAATTATATTTTCGATACAATCAAAAGTGTATTTAAATTATATGGCTACATGCCTCTGGAAACTCCCGCCATGGAGAATTTATCGACTTTAATGGGAAAATATGGAGAAGAAGGAGATAAATTGCTATTTAAAATATTAAACTCCGGAGATTTCCTATCCGGAATTTCAGAAGGAGAATTACAGGAAAAAAACAGCCTGAAACTAACCAATAAAATTTCGGAAAAAGGATTACGCTACGATCTAACCGTACCTTTCGCCCGTTTTGTCGTTCAACATCAAAACGAACTTTCGTTCCCCTTCAAACGCTACCAGATCCAGCCGGTTTGGAGAGCAGACCGCCCGCAGAAAGGACGCTATCGCGAATTTTATCAATGTGACGTTGATGTCGTGGGAAGCGATTCCTTATTAAATGAAGTAGAACTGATCCAGATTGTAAACGAAGTATATCATCGCTTAAAAATTAATGTCCGTTTACTGATCAACAATCGTAAAGTCCTCGCCGGAATTGCAGAAACAATCGGTTATCCAGACAAATTGACGGATATTACAGTAGCTATCGATAAGATGGACAAGATCGGTTTGGAAAATGTAAATGCAGAGTTACGGGATAAAGGTATCACAGAAGAAGCAATCGGTAAACTACAACCGATCCTGAATCTATCCGGTAGCAATCAGGAAAAACTGGAACAACTTCGGAATGTATTAAAAGGCAGTGAAACCGGATTAAAAGGAGTGGAAGAACTGACGACGGTATTTAAATACATTCAGGCCCTAAACATCGGCACAGAGATTAAGCTCGATTTAACTTTAGCCCGTGGATTAAGTTATTATACCGGGGCGATCTTTGAAGTTAAAGCATTGGACGCAGAGATCGGAAGTATCACCGGAGGCGGCCGCTATGACGACCTGACCGGGATTTTCGGTTTAAAAAATATGTCGGGAGTAGGAATTTCTTTCGGAGCCGACCGTATATTCGATGTGATGAATCAGTTAGACCTGTTTCCCAAAGATGCCAACACCACCACTCAGGTCCTTTTCGTAAATTTCGGAAGCCAGGAAGAATTATACTGCTTACCCATTCTTAAAACTTTACGTGCGAATGGAATTAATGCAGAGATTTATCCGGATGCCTCCAAAATGAAAAAACAAATGACCTATGCCGATAAAAAAGGTATCCCATACGTTGCATTAGTCGGCGAAAATGAAATGAAATCCGGTATCGTTTCCCTAAAAAATATGACAAGCGGGGAACAGGAGAATCTCACAACAGAAGAATTAATCCAAAAATTAAAACAAGCTTAACCGATTGCTTTATATCACATAAACAGATATAATTCAAACACATAAAAGAAAAACCCTTTTCAAACTTTCTCCAAAACGGAAGAACTTGAAAAGGGTTATTTTTATTACAATCCGTCTAAAAATATTCCTGCCATTTTATCGCCTCCCACACAACAGCCCTGTCCTGCATTCCCCTTTTTTCAATCTCCCATCACGCAATCCCCTCTTTTAAAATAAGGGGGTAACAGCTCAATCTTCGTTACGATGCTTGCGTAAATAACGGCTGATATTCTTTTCCGTGGCATATAATACTCCGAAGATTGCCAATAAAACGATGATCCGGGCATAGCAAGCAGAGTTCGCAGCAAACGACAAATCATTCGGATCCAACAATGCCACACTCAACACTAAAAACAAAGCATCCAGATACATCAATGCCCGGACTACTTTCAAACGTTTATATTTTACTACATTTCTCTCACTTGTCATAGTATCGATAAAGGTAGCGAATTCAATGTAAAATTCCAACAAAAAAACTTACGAATCATATATTTTGCTTATTTTTATGGAAATCGTCGGCATTTTACATCTCTACTAAGAAAAGAACGTATAATCTATACAAATTTAGAAGATTATGAAACTAAACATTTTCCTAACGGGGATTTATATCCTTATAGCCTTTAGTGTTACAGGACAAACAACTTCTCAGGATTCCTTGATTACTTATTATCATAAGTATCCGGCAAAAGCATTGCAGGCTGCCGACGAATTGTATAAACAATCCGTAAAAGACAACAACACACCTTTACTGATTAAGTCTTTAATCTTAAAGACAAGCTTTAATCTGGCAATCGATAAAGACCGTCTCCAAAATCTCATTACAGACTTAGAGAAGCGGGTCGAGTCGGAAAAAAACATTTCAGCCCGGAGCATTCTTCACTCTTACATAGGCGAGCTATATAATGACTATTATAAACAGAATCGTTACCGGATCAACCAACGCACTCCGTTAGAAGGATATGTTCCGGAGCAAATAAACGAATGGAGCGGTAATCTATTCCGGGAAAAAATATACCAGCATTACCTGGCTTCAATCGAAGCGAAAGCCATTCTTCAGCAAACTCCGGTAGAAACGTATGATCCGATTTTAATCATGGGTAAAGCGTCGGATTCATTACGCCCTACGTTGTATGATTTCCTCTGCTTCCGTACCATCGAAGCGTTGCCTCAAATCCCATCCATGCAGAGTGGCAATGTTCCCTCTCCATTACGCAACTCTTCTGCGATGTTATCCGGGTTAGAAGAATTTCTCGCCGCAGAAATACCGGTATCTCCTCTGGACGCCGTATCTCATGTTTTAAAAACTTACCAGGATTTATTGGCTTTCCGGGTAAAAGCAGGCAATCGGGCTGCCCTGCTTATGGCAGACCTCAGCCGAATCGATTATGCAAAAAACATAGCGGCTTTCGAAAATAAAAATTCTTTGTACTTTTCCACGTTGGAAACGATGGCAAAAACATACGCCTCTTTTCCAATCGTCGTAGAAGTTTTAAACAAGCAAGTGCAGGCCCTACGCTTCGATGCCCAAGTCACATTCAGAAACACGGAAGAAAAAGCTGTGGCCAATAATCAAAAGGCTTTGGCGATTTGTGAAGCAGGAATAAAAAAATATCCTCATTATAACCGGATCGATATACTCCGCCAGCAATTAAAGCAAATCACAGCTCCGAAAATCACGGTAGAATATCCCCGTACGGTCTATCCCGGTCAAAAAAGTGAAATTAAAATCAAATCGGAAAATATCGGACAAATTACGTTATCCATTATCCAAACCGATAAATCCACGGCAAATTATCTTTTAACCGATCAAAATAAAAAGAAGCAAACTACAGGTAAAACAATATTTAAACACAGTTATAAATTACCGGGTAACCTGAATCCATCGGATACTGCGATCTCCCTTCCTCGCCTTGAAAGCGGCCTATATCAGGTTATTGTGAATGCTCCGGGATTAGAAAAACCGAGTCTGGAATATTTTATTTGTAACCGGCTTTTTACCACCTATCAAAATACGCCCCAAGGATTGAAATTTTTCGTTCGCGACCTGATGAGCGGGCAACCCGTTGAAAAAGCGAAAATACGGCTCTGTAAAGATACCTATTCCGGCCACTATCAATTATACGATTCTATCTATACGGATAAAGAAGGATTCGCAACCACAATCTTAGAAGAAAATTCAATATATTATGAAACGGTAAACGGTAACAATCCGAACGGATACATGGACTATCTGGGTTTCTACTCCAACAGAAACCGCATTTCACAGGCAGATCAGCAACACATCGAGATCATCACCGATCGTAAAATATACCGTCCGGGGCAAACCGTATATTTTAAAGGCATTGTATGGACAGCTACGTCCGACACAATGTATGTTTCTCCCCAACAGCAATATGAAGTGA
This sequence comes from uncultured Odoribacter sp., assembly GCA_900544025.1. Lineage (GTDB taxonomy): Bacteria > Bacteroidota > Bacteroidia > Bacteroidales > Marinifilaceae > Odoribacter. The sequence continues at coordinate 36,719 of UQTM01000024.1, read as the reverse complement.
CTTTCAAAGATGCTAAAGGAAATTATATTTCCGGTAAAAAATTCACAACGAACAGTTTCGGTTCTTTTACCGGAGAATTCTCCATTCCGGAGCAAACGCTTAACGGAGAATTCTCTCTCTCGACTCCGGACGGCACTACCTATTTTACAGTCACCGATTATAAACATCCCGAATTTGAAATTACTTTTTCTCCTTCGGAAAAAAGATATTATTTCGGCGATCAGATCGAAATAAGCGGTAAGGTAAATAGTTTCTCCGGAGTTTCTCTATCCAATCAGGTTGTGAAATATAAAATATCCCGCCATTCTTTTTTCCGTTGGAGTGGGCAGAATTCTATCACACAGGGAAGCACATATACCGATGCTGCGGGAGAATTCAATTTCCATTTCTTAGCAGAATTACCGGCATCTATCAATCCGATGATCGATAATTATTACTATCAAATCGAAGCAACTGTCACGGACGCCAAGGGAGAAACTCAACAGGCGAGTACCGTCATCAGAGTATTTTCCAAAGGGACAGCCCCGTCCATCGATATGCCCCGGTTAATTAATAAAAACATCCCGGTAGCATTCCATCTTTCTATTCCGGAAACAACCCCCACTCAAATAAAATATACAATAGCTAAATTATTTCCTCCCAAAGAGCTAAGCCTCGGTTTAGAACTAAAGGATACGTTAGTTGATAAGATCATATTTAAAGGAGATCTCGAGATACAGGGACAGGATAGTCTAAAACCCGATTTATCGTCGTACGAATCGGGAGCATATCTCCTTACTGTAAAGAACGGCAATGCCACTTCTAAAAGTATATTCTTTTTATATTCGGCTTCCGACAAACGTCCTCCGATCCCGACTTACGATTGGCTGATCAGGGAAAAAACACTATGTTATCCGGGAGAGTCGGCACGAATCCTATTAGGCACATCGGTAGAAAACGCCTATGTGCTTTGTGAACTATATACCACAGAAGGATTAGTAAAGCAATTCTATCAAAAACTATCCAATGAGGTCGTTCCCCTTGAGATTCCATTCTTAAAAAGCTATGGCTCACAAGCCTGGCTGACGATCAATTACATAAAAAACGGACATTACATTCAAAATACGGTGTCCCTGAAAAGACGAAAACTTCAAGATCAGAAATTAACTCTTATCACCAAAGTGTTCCGTGACAAACTCACACCCGGTCAGCAAGAAAGCTGGGAGATACAGGTGAAAAATCCGGCAGGCAACGAACCTACCGAAGTATTGGCAATGATGTATGACGCATCCTTAGACAAATTACAACCCTATCAAATTAATTTTCACCCTCAATACCGGCAATTTTCGTTCCCCTATTCCTGGCAATACGGAAACGATTTATCGGCCACCACAATGCAGCGTATTCAGCCCTGGATGTTCCGATCTGTCAAATTTTCAATCCCCTATTTCCAATATGATCGTTTAAACACTTACGATTATTCATTCGTATCTCAAAATATGTTAGAAAGCAAACTGGCAGTTTCCGATCAGGTGTTCACCACAGGAGGCATACGAATCCGGGGGACTAATTCAGCGATGGCTCAAAAAGAGTCCCAAGCCCCCGAAGCGATGGAAATGCAAGAAACAGCGGAAGATGCCGGAGAAGGTGGCATTGAAGATACCACGGTTCCCTACCGGCAAAATTTTGCAGAAACGGCCTTTTTCTATCCGCAATTACAAACCGATACCGATGGAATCGTAAAGATCAATTTCACGATGCCGGAATCCACTACCCGTTGGAAATTTATGGCCCTGGCTTATACCCGTCAGCTCGCTCACGGAAAATTGACAGAATATATCACCACCAGCCGGGAATTAATGGTACGCCCCAATATGCCCCGTTTTCTAAGAAGTGGAGATAAAGCGGAATTAAAAGTAACGGTCAGCAATTTATCACAGGTACAGCAAACGGGTAAAGTCACCTTAGAATTGTTCACCCCTCAAAATGAAAAAATTATCGTCAGCCGTAAAGCCGATTTCAATCTCAGTGCAGGAACCGATCAAACAATCGGTTTTACATTCGACGTTCCACAGGGGATCGATCTGGCAGGCTGCCGGATTGCTGCCGTTAGCGGAACATATAGCGATGGAGAGCAGCAATTACTCCCGGTTTTACCCGATAGGATTTTGGTAACTTCTACCCAGCCGATTTATTCAACCCATGCAGGAACTCATTCCTTTACATTAAAGCCGGAAAATACGAAACGCGAAGATTACCGGCTGACTTTAGAATTAACTGCAAATCCCGTATGGTATGCCGTAATGGCACTTCCTCCCCTGCTCGATCCTCAGGGAGAGAGCGTAACGGATATTGCAGGAGCTTTCTATGTGAATACATTGGCTTCCCGAATCGCCCGCTCCAACCCTGAAATAGCCAATACGATACAGGTATGGGCTGAAAAACAACGAACTTCAACAACTCTATTATCGAAATTAGAGCAAAACAGCGAATTAAAAAATATTCTTTTGGAAGCCTCTCCCTGGGTGATGCAGGCCCAAAATGAAACCGAAAGGATACAATCCCTGCAACAGGTGTTCGATCAAAATCGTGTAACTTATTTACGGACACAGGCATTACAAAAACTGAATGATTTACAAACCCCTTCCGGTGGCTGGAGCTGGTTTAAAGGTATGCAGCCAAGCCGTTTCATCACCTGCAATGTACTGACAATCATGTCACAAGCCAGTCTGACAGGAGAAATCAGTTATCAGGAAGCGGAGAAAAGAATGCAGATCAGGGCGCTCGGCTATTTAGATAACGAAATTCAAAAAGACTTCGCTAAAAAACCCGAAAAGATCGGATATAACCAACTGGTTTACTTATACACCCGGAGTACTTATCGCGACATCCCTTTAGGCGATGCGCTCGAAGCACACAAATATTTCATGGCATTGGTAAAAAAACAGTGGGCAGGCCTTTCTCTTTACGAAAAAGCACTTGCCGCTCAAACCCTATTCCGTTATGGGATGTCTGTAGAAGCCCGTGAAATATTAAATTCTATCCGGGAATATGCTGTTGTTTCTCCGACAGAAGGTATGTACTGGCCGGAGAACCGGAATACATTTTACCGAAACTCAGCAGTCCTCACCCAAACAGCTATTATAGAGGCTTTTTATGAAATGAGCAAAGAGCAGGCAGAAATTACCCCCATGAAACAATGGCTGTTAAACCAGAAACAGACCCAAAGCTGGGCAAGTGTTCCTGCGACGGTAAATGCAATTCATGCCCTGTTGCTCACAGGCTCCGACCGACTTTCCACTCCAGAAAACCTTGATGTCCGTCTGGGTAAGAAAGCAATTGCAGTCCCCGCAACCTCCGATCCGTTAGGATATATCAAAGAAACTATCCCGGCAGGAGAGATAAAAAAAGATATGTTGACGGTTAAGATTACCAAAACAACCGACAATCCCAGTTGGGGCGGGCTATACCTACAATATTTCGCTCCGCTCAGCGAAATTAAGAAAGAGGCACAACCCCTGATCGGTATCGAGAAAAAATTATTTGTAGAGCGAAAGACAAGCCAAGGCACACCGGCGATAGTTCCTATAGAGCAACAGTCCGTCAAAGTCGGCGATAAACTGATCGTACGGCTAACCCTCCGCCTCGATAGGGACATGGAATTTCTGCATTTAAAAGACTTAAGGGCTGCCTGCCTTGAACCTCAAAAACAAATTTCAGGGCTTCGATGGAAATTCGGCACGGTTTATTATGAAGATGTAAAGGACGCCGCAACCAATTTATTTTTCACCGCTTTGGCGCGCGGAACGTATGTCATCGAATATCCGGTCTGGGTAAATCAGGTCGGCGAGTACCAGGATGGAATCGCAACCTTCCAAAGTGTATATGCCCCGGAATTCAACGCGCATAGCGATGCCTTCAGAATCAAAGTTGAAAATTAAAAGATTTCCTATCATAAAAAAGCCGCAATAATTTGCGGCTTTTTTATAAACAATTATTTTCTTATTCTTCGATCACTAAGCGAAAACCGGACCCGTGTACATTTTCTATTTTGATTTTATCATCGTCTTTAAAATACTTTCTTAATTTAGTCACATACACATCCATACTACGGGCGGTGAAATAATCGTTCGTACCCCAAATCTCATTCAACGCCTTATCCCGTGCCAGTAATCCGTCCCGGTGCTTATACAACAACTCCAGCAAACGGGCTTCTTTCGGAGTCAGCTTGATTTGTTCATCATTTTTACTCACCGTGCGCAACTCTGTATTGAACAAATAATCGCCGATATTGATAAATTTAGGTCTTGCTTCCTGTTCTTCATGCTTACTGCGTGAAAGAATCGCCTTTATTTTCAAGATCAACACTTCGGAATCGAAAGGCTTTACAATATAGTCGTCCGCCCCGATTTCATATCCCAGCTTCATATCCTCTTTCAGGCTCTTGGCCGTAATAAACACAAAAGGCACAGAAGGGTCCAGCTCCCGTATCTTTTTTCCTAAAGTAAAGCCGTCCATTTCGGGCATCATCACATCCATAAGGCAAATATCGAATCTTTCTTTACGGAAAGCATCCAATCCTTCGTTTCCATTGACGCACAGAGTTACTTCATAATCTGATAATTCCAGATAAGATTTGAGCACCGATCCAAAACAGGGGTCGTCCTCTACCAACAGTATTTTTTGCACCATACATCTTTTATTTAAATTCTATTTCCACTAATGTTCCTTTATTTTTCTTTGAAGTCAAACGAATAATGCCCCCATGCAATTCCACGATCGATTTCACATAATTCAAGCCTAACCCGAAACCTTTCACATTATGCAGGTTTCCGCTCGGCACCCTGTAAAACCGGTCAAAGACCTTTTTCTGAGCCTCTTTAGAAATCCCGATCCCGTGATCCTGAACTCCGATAACCCGGGCATTCCCGTTTCGGCGCGTATAAACAAAAACGTCCGGTGCTCCACCCGAATATTTTATCGCATTATCCACTAAATTACAAAATACATTCATTAAATGCACTTCATCCGCATAAAGTATAAAATCCGGGCAATCGGGTTTAAATTCCAATTTTCCTCCTTCGGACTGAACCTGCAAAAGGAAATGTCCGATAACCTCTTTCAATAAAAGATTCACATCGACATCCGTTTTATTCAGATTTACTTCGCGCCTGTCCAACTTTGCCTGTTGTAAAATACGCTCCACATATTTATTCATCCGTTCGTTTTCGCTTTTGATCATCTCATTGAACTTCAGAATCTGCTCTTTGTCGTTCAACACTTTTTCTTTTGCAATGGCAGACGTCGCCAATGAAATGGTCGCGATCGGAGTTTTAAATTCGTGAGTCATATTATTTATAAAATCATTTTTTATCACCGACAATTTTTGTTGTCTCATAATAATAACGATAGTTATTATAAATACAAACATCAAACCGAATATACAAAAACCGGAAGCCAGGAACAACCATCCCATATTTTCCAGAATAACAGGCTGCACTGTCTTAAAACGAACTCCCAAATTATAGCCTTTCCTCACTAAATCCTGTGAAAACAACTCGACGTAATAAAAATTATGAGTGTCTCCCTCTTCCACTTGCCGGATAATATCCTGTTTCGACAATATCTCATAAGTAAAAGGCAGCTTTATATTATAAGTCTTAAAATTACTGGTCAGCAAGCCTTTTATATCGATATCCGCTAAACGCTCATTAATAGAAGCGTTCTGAGGATCCTTTTCCCGCAACAGGCGCAACATGAACCTCTTTAGCATCATCTGTCCTCCCACCGTGTCCCGTCCTGTAATCTGAACGGAACGTACAGCCTGACTGATAAATTCCTGCGTAATCATTCTCTCTTGCCACATCATCAAATTAGGCAAATTACGAGGCGTCAAATAAGTACGCTCACCAACAGAATTACTCGAATCCCGGTCGAAGAAATCGAATATCAAGGCTGAAGAGATATTAGCTATCATCCCGCTTGCTCCCACAGATATCTCACTCTTATAATCCTGGCTGCGAAGATACTTAATGTAATTGATTTCATCGATACGATAAGAAACCCGGTTCAGGACTTCATAAACCTGAGAAGTAAACTTCTTTTCCCGCTCCCGGATCGCATATTTTATCCACAACCACTGCACCACGACCACAGCCGAAAAAGCAATGACCATCACCACCAGCAATATCCTTATTATTATCTGCTTGATCATATCCCCCGCGAATAGTATTTGTAAAAGTAATATTTATTATAAAACAATCAAAATCCGGAAAAACAAACGTATGCATAAATTCCGTAAAAGAAAGGGGTACTTTCACAAGTACCCCTAAAAACAACTAAGTAATAAAAACGGGAAAACAAAACCATTGACATGGTTTATTTCTTATTTCAACTTTTCAGCTAAATTCTTATAGATGTTACTTTCTTTGTTTTCGATTTTCAAAGTTTTGAAAATCCTTTTTTGCATATCCACGCTATCTTTCAATTCATCCTGCAACAGGAACAAAGAGAGTTCCATTTGCGGATTAGCTTCAATCAAAGTCTTAGCATAATTCAAGCGGGCTTTCAGATAACGCTGTTTTTGCATTTCATACACACTGATTCTTACAGCATCATCGGTATTACGCTGCGGCTTGCTTAAGATTCTCTCGATTTTCTTATTGATCGGTTCGATCGGTCCGTCATATTTTTCTTTAAACAGCTTTTTCAATTCGTCATACTTTTCACCGATTCCCGATCCTTTTACTTCGATCTGATCCGGAAATTTTATTTTTCCTTCGATCCAGATCTGGTCTTTAGAATCGACGATAAATTCCAACGTTTGTTTTCCATCCACATCAACCCATACTCTTGCCGGGATCTGTAATGTTTCCGTCTGTAAGTCAATGCTTCCATCCTTTACATCCTGCTGAGCCAACACGGTCATTCCTTCCTGTCCTGGCATTTCGGCCATTAATTTCACCGTCCCATCCAAACCTGCTACTTTTCCTCTGATTTTCACTTTGTTAGAATCACATGCACTAAAAACAAGTGCCATAATGACCAGAATCAAACTAAATTTTTTCATCTCTTATAGCTATTTTTTACTTATGAGCAATTTTTGACAAAGATATAAAAAAACTCAAAACTCAAAAGTTAAAACCCAAAAAAGAAAAGGTTCTTTTAGTTTCTGTCCAAAATCGTTTGTCCGGATCATACAATTAAAGAATCCAGCAATTGCCGGATTTGTCCCGACGGCCTGGGAGCATTCGAATCAACGATCTCCCCTTCCGTTCCAATCAAAATAAAACGGGGAACACTGATAATCATATAATCTTCATTGAATTTACTATCGCTGTCAATCATCAGGTGAATACCGGAATATCTTTTTGACGCCAAAAAATCGTACCAGTATTGAGCCATTTCGGGCTCATCTATGGATATGGTCATAAATTTAATTTTCTCATCCTTATACTCCTTTTGCAGCAAATCCAGGTAGTAAAACTCACTCTTGCAAGGCACGCACCAGGTCGCCCAAACCATGATATATACATAATCTCCTCTGTAATCACTCAAAGTTACGTATTTTCCATGTACATCTTTCAGCGTAAAATCGGGTGCAGGCTGTCCGGGCAAAAGTCTCGCCCAATGCTCTACAATTTCATTGATATAATCGACCTTATTCTTATCGGTACATTCCCGGCGGAAAACCTCCAGCAAATGATCGGCTCCTTCCAATCCGTTATTCTCCCAAATAAACCGATATACAATCTCCGTCAATAAAAAGTCCTTGATCGTAGGATTGGTAACCGTAGAGACGATATAATCCACTACTCCGTCGGAATAATTCCCTCCAGTTCCCCGGCTTCCCTGCAAATACACATAATTTAAAAGGAAAGAACGATAATCCTTTGTTCCGAACAAAGCTTCGTTATTCAACGAAAAGGAAGATAAGAAGTCGGTAGACACCTTGCCCGGCACATAATACTCGTCCCCGGCACTCCTCCGGAAAGACGGATAATAAGAAACACGTTCAGCGATAGAATAACGAATCCGTTCCCTTTCCAAGTCGGTAAACGACGGATCAAAATTCTTAGCTTCCAATAATTTTATCTTTTCATCGATCAGCCGCTGCATTTTTTCAACAAACGGCCTTTCTTCCAACTTATAGTCGTCTCTGTCAAAAAACACCGCCACTTCCTGCTCTTTCAAGTAATTGTTTACTCCGCCCAGACTTCCCCGGAAATAAAGAGAACTGGAAAAATTAAAATTATCTACATATACCTCTAAATCCTCCCCCGGACTTAAATAAAGATTCAATGAATTGTGTAACAAGGTGCCGTATCCGCTTTTTTTCATAGGAATTTTCCCTGTGAAAAAATCATTTTCATCCAAAGGAAAACTATATATACTATCTCCAACCCAGATACTGACAATAGAGTCTCCATTCTCGATTCGCCCGCTAATCTGTACCGAATTATTAGGAGAACATCCGGAAAGTGATAAAATCAAAAGAACAATAATACTAAGTTCTCTCATTCAGCTTTGCTTCTCTTTAAAATTATACAACTTTACATCTTAACAAATGTAAGGAAATAGGCGGAAAGTCGGTGTTAAAAAAACACTAAAATCAAACGAAGCACTTAAGAGGAAAGTCTTCCTCTACCAAAAGAAAATACAAAATGAGCCTATTCCTATGTTCAGTTCTCAACCCTATGCCAATAAGGAAAAATCATATTTTCAAAAAATAACGCGACTTTAATGAAACTGCGGAGTTTATATTTACAATGGGTTAATTTTATGTTAACATAAAAATACATTTTATCCAAAAGGGTATAAAACATAAAAAAAGCTGTGGTTTCCCACAGCTTTTTTGTATGTAAAAGCCTTATTGTTTTATTTTACAATAGATTTGAAATCTGCATTGTCGAACAATTTAGCAAACTCGATATCGGTTGCTGCCAATTGTTTCATAGCAGAATCTTTATCACAAGCCACTTTCAAGTTAGAAAGCACGCCGTTTGTATCGTTGTTGCGAGCAGCAATTACAGCTTTCAAATATGAAGTCATAGCCGAACCTTCTTTGTTGTCGTTCAGTTTCTTCATTGCTTCGTTGTTATTTCCTGCCAGCAGGTTTGCCAAAGCGGCATTGTCGCAGTTGCATTTTCCGAAATAATCCACGGCAGCTTTATAATCACCCTTCATGATAGCAACGATACCTTTATTGTAGTTTACTTCGTCACCGGCTCCGGTAGCAGCACCGAACAGGACTTCAGCTTCTTTCACGTTACCGTTTTTCAGTTCAACAGCACCGAGGTTATTTTTAACCACTTTGTTGTTTGCAGAAAGAGTATTTGCTTTATCGAAATTAGCTTTAGCCTGCGCTACTTTACCCATTTCGAACAGGATCATACCGGCATCGTTAAAACCTCTCCAGTCATTCGGGAATTGTTTGATAGCAGTTTCATAGATAGCTAATTTATCTGCATCATTGTCGAATAAGGTTGCAGAATACAGTAATTCTTCAACATCCAGCTCTGAAGGATTAGATTTAGCCAATGTTTTGATCTGCTCGTCTGATTTACCGATCTTTTCTACATTCACAGTAAATTTAGAACGTCTCAATTTCGGCAGGATCTGATCGGCCACGACAGAATAAGCGGAAGCGATATTCTTAATTTCTCTTTCTCTTACTTCAGGATCAGAATACATGGTCAATACGCGAAGAATCAATTCTTTATCGCGGATATTAGATTCTTCCATCGCTTTTTTGAATCCTTCCCAGTCTTCAGCAACTACATATTTTTTGAAGAAATCCAGATTCTTATATTCATCGACCTTATTTTTCTTCAAATTACCTTTTACAAATCCTTCAGAAGATTTTTCACGGTTATTTGCCAGATTTTCATTCAACGACATAGGACCGTCAGGAGAAGCATAAGACTGAATCTGAATGTTTTTCAACTCTTTGTTTTCAGCAGCTTTAGCTTCTTTAATGAATTTCTCCATTTCTTTGATCTCGTCCGATTTGATCTCTTTGGTACGGATCTGTGCAGAATTAATCAAATAATAGATAGCGGCTTCCTGCTCTTCTTTGGTAATTCTTTCGAAATTGTCTTTACCAATGGCGGTAGCCGGAGAGTTACTCACCAAAGTAGCGGTAGCTACGATACCGTCGGCCACTTTAATCGGATCAAAAGCTGCAGATTTTTTACCTTTTTTACCTTCGATCTTTACAAAAAGTTCGGAAATTCTCATCGCATCTTCATAAGGCATCTGGCCTGTGTAAGAAATGGTCTTTCCGGCAGCATAAGGCACAACAGTGTTATTTCCCTGTACGCTTTCTCCCTGCAAAGTCTTCGGTTCGAAAGCCTTTTCACCTCCCTGGAACTTCAATACCGGGGTTGCAACTAAAGTAACATTCTTATTAAAATATTTTGGCGGAATGGTAACATCGATTTTAACATCTACCATGTTAGCTTTCGCTTCCAAAACTTCTGGAGTTACTTTATAATTAATGTTACTTGCTTTTTTCTTCATTTTACTTAATGGAGAACAAGAAGCTATAACAAGTCCAGCTAAAGTAACAGTAGCAACTGATCTAAATGTACTTTTCATAGTTAATCTTAAAATTTATTCTGATATAATTTAATTGGTTCCACGAATTAACAGAGCAAATGTATAAAAAATTATTAAAATCTCTACTTTTAAGCGGAAATATTAAAATTTTAATCAACATTGACTTTACGAAGGATCATTTTATGAGCTTTTTCAATAGCCCGGTCGATACCTTCGGCATCATTTCCTCCGGCTGTTGCGAAGAATGGCTGTCCGCCTCCGCCCCCTTTGATCTCTTGTGCCACCTCACGTATAATCTGCCCGGCATTCAACCCGAACTCTTTCACTAGGCTATCGCTCAATAATATGGTTAAGTGCGGTTTATCATTGGAAACCCCTCCGGCAATAAAAACCAATTTGTTTATCTCGCCTTTCAATTGAAAAGCAACGTCTTTCACCTGAGCCTGTGTCATACCTACCCCTTTCACAATGAAAGTAATATCCCGGTAAACCATTTTTTCGTTCTTCAGGCGTTCTTTCAGCAGTTTCAGGCTTTCCTGCTCAAATTTCTCCGTTTCTTTCTTCAATCCCTCGTTTTCCTCCAATAAAGCTCTGACACACTCCATCACGTTTTTATTGGACTTAAACATCTTCTCAATCTCCTTGATTATATGAAACGAATTCGTGATATATTCTTCGGCCTTATCGGCTGTGATCGCTTCAATACGGCGCACTCCGGCAGAAACAGAACTTTCCGATAAGATTTTAAAGAAACCGATCTGCCCGGTAGCCGGCACATGAGTACCTCCGCACAACTCTACAGACTCTCCGAATTTAATCACCCGTACCAAATCTCCATATTTTTCACCGAACATGGCAATAGCTCCCATATCTTTCGCTTTTTCCATGGGTAACGTGCGATGCTCTTCCAATACCAGATTCTGGCGAATCAAACGGTTTACGATAGCAGCCACTTCTGCCAGCTCCTCATCCGTCACCTTTTGGAAATGCGAAAAGTCAAACCGCAAATGCTCGTCGCTCACATACGATCCCTTTTGTTCCACATGCGTCCCCAGCACCTTCCGCAACGCGTAATCCAATAAATGAGTAGCCGAGTGATTATTGGCCGTCAGCACCCGTTTATGGACATCCACCTGTGCCAAAAAAGTCTGGGTAACATCTTCCGGCAATTTTTCCACCAGGTGAATCGTCAAACCGTTTTCTTTCTTCGTATCCACCACCCGGATCTTTTCATGCTCCCCGATAAGGTAACCGCTATCTCCCACCTGTCCTCCTCCTTCTCCATAAAACGGGGTGATATTCAACACCACTTGATATAAGGTTTTACCTTTAGTTACAACCCGGCGGTAACGAGTGATCTTTACTTCGACTTCCGTATAATCATACCCCACAAACTCCTGTTCGTTATCGTCGATCAATTCAATCCAATCGTCCGTATCCACACTGGAAGCGGAACGGGAGCGTTCTTTCTGAGCTTCCATCTCCGCCTTAAATTCCCGGCGATTCACCACCAGCCCGTTCTCCCTCAGGATCAACTCGGTCAAATCGAGCGGAAAACCGTAGGTATCGTATAATTCAAAAGCCACATTTCCCGGAATGGTCAGAAAATCTTCCGCCTTAGTTTTTTCGATGATCCGGTCTAATAAACGGATTCCTTTATCCAATGTCCGCAAAAAAGCATTCTCTTCCTCTCGGATCACCTTCTCTACCAACTCCTGCTGAGCTGCCAGTTCGGGATAATGTTTTCCCATAATTTCGATCAATACCGGCACAAGGCGATACATAAACGCATCTTTTTGATTCAGGTAAGTGTATGCATAACGCACGGCACGGCGCAAAATACGCCGGATCACATACCCTGCTTTCACATTCGAAGGCAACTGCCCGTCGGTAATGGAAAACGAAATCGTGCGTAAATGGTCGGCAATCACACGCATAGCCACATCCGTCGCCTCTCCCGCACCGTAAGCAATCCCGCTGATCCGGGATATCTCGCCGATAATCGGGGTGAACACGTCCGTATCGTAATTCGATGTTTTTCCCTGTACGGCCATACACAAACGCTCAAAACCCATACCGGTATCCACATGATGATTCGGTAAGTTTTCGAGGCTGCCGTCGGCTTTACGGTTATATTGCATAAACACCAGATTCCAGATCTCGATAACCAAAGGATTATCCTTGTTTACCAAATCCTTACCCGGTTTTATCTTCCGTTCTTCTTCTGGACGCAGGTCGATATGAATTTCAGAACAGGGACCACAGGGCCCCATATCGCCCATTTCCCAGAAATTATCTTTTTTGTTACCGAACAAAATCCGTTCTTCCGGTAAATAATTCAGCCAAATCTCTCTCGCTTCCGTGTCGGCTTCCAGATGATCGTCCTGACTGCCTTCAAAAACCGTAGCATAAAGCCGGTTTTTATCCAGCTTCATCACCTCGGTCAAAAATTCCCAGGCATAAGCAATAGCTTCTTTTTTAAAATAATCACCGAACGACCAGTTCCCCAACATCTCAAACATGGTGTGATGATAGGTATCGTGTCCCACTTCCTCCAAATCGTTGTGTTTTCCGGATACCCGCAGGCACTTCTGTGAATCCGCGACGCGCTTATGCTTCGCCGCTATATTTCCAAGTATAATATCTTTAAACTGATTCATCCCGGCGTTGGTAAACATCAACGTAGGGTCGTCTTTAATCACCATCGGAGCCGAAGGGACAATAGTGTGCGATTTGCTTTCAAAAAAGTCCAGAAACTTCTGTCTGATCTCTGCTGATTTCATGCTTTATTTTATATATTATGTGTTTATTTTTCCTAAAAACGTCAATTATCCTAAGTTACTGACGCAAAACAGGATTGCAAAATTAGATTATTTCTTTAACTTTGCATCGAAAAACATTAATTTTATAAAGAAAAATGGCTAAAACAGGTTATCGTTTTAATCCCGAAACGTTATCGTACGATAAAATACATATCTCCTTTCGGAAAAGATTGACCACTCTTTTAACTAAATTTTTCTCCAGCCTTTCTCTGGCATTAGTGATTTTTTTCATCGTTTCCGCCATTGTCGATTCTCCGAAAGAAAAAGCCCTGAAACGGGAAAAAGAAGAAATACTCGCCCAATACCAAATTTTGAACAATGAAGTAGATAGGCTTGATAAGGTATTGAAAGAACTCGAATCCCGCGACGACAATATCTATCGTGTGATTTTCGAATCGGAACCGATCGACGCCTCCATCCGCCGGGCGGGTTCGGGAGGTGTGAATAAATACGAATCGCTGAAAGGCATGGATAATGCCGAGCTGATCATCAACACATCCCGTAAGCTGGACGAATTATCGAAAGCGATTTACATACAAAGTAAATCTTATGACGAGGTAGAGCATCTGGCAAAGAATAAAATCGACATGCTGGCCTCTATCCCGGCAATTATACCGCTCTCTATGCGAAACGAGAAAGTGCGTATTTCATCCGGCTTCGGCTACCGGATGCACCCTATTTACAAAGCCATTAAATTCCATGCCGGTATGGATTTTGCCGCAGCCCCAGGCACTCCGGTACACGTGTCGGGCGACGGAAAAGTAACGTCAGTCGAAATTATAAGCGGATACGGGAAATGTGTCATTGTCGATCACGGCTTCAATTACAAAACCCTATACGGGCATCTCGAACGCTATAACGTAAAAATAGGACAAAAAGTAAAGCGGGGCGATATTGTCGGATATGTCGGCAGTACCGGAGGGTTGTCCACCGGACCTCATTTGCACTATGAAGTCAGGAAAAACAACGTTCCTCAGGACCCGATCAATTATTATTTCAACGACCTGACACCGGATGAATACGACAAGCTGGTTGAAATAGCGAACAACACCGGGCAAAGCATGGACTAATAAGGTCTCCACCATTTAACACACAGCAGGAATATGGGACAGGAAAAACAACCTTTGAAAGTATATTATTCCATCGGAGAAGTAGCCGATATGTTCGGTGTAAATACCTCTTTGATCCGTTTTTGGGAAAAAGAATTCGATGTCATAAAACCCCATAAAAACAAAAAAGGGAACCGGCAATTCACCAAAGCGGATATCGACAATTTTCATTTGATTTATCATTTGGTGAAAGAAAAAGGCATGACATTGAGAGGAGCGCAAATGAAACTCCGGGAAAGCAAAGCAGAAACAGAGGTAAATTTCGAAGTGGTGAAACGCCTGAAAGCGATACGGGAAGAATTGATCCAGATCAAAGCCCAGCTTTCCTGATCTTTCGATTTACGACAACACTCTACATAACGCTGGCCGGGCTTTCCGGTCAGCGTAAATTATTACTATAAAAGAATGGAAAATGCAGGTAAAGGACTTTACTTCTCTGATTGAAAAATACGCACCTTTAAGCTTACAGGAAAGTTATGACAATTCCGGACTGATCTGCGGCCACCCCGACAATGAGGTCAGCTCGATCTTACTTTCCACCGACATTACGGAAGAGGTCGTGGAAGAAGCGGTCAGCGGCGGGCACAACCTGATTATCTCCCATCATCCTCTGACTTTACAGGGAGTGAAAAACATCGTCCCCGATCATTACGTGAAGCGTTGTCTGATAAAAGCCGTTAAACACGATATAAACCTGTATGCCGCTCACACCAATATGGATGCAGTAGCCAACGGAGTAAGCGGCAGAATGGCCGACAAACTGCAATTAATACACCGGGAAATATTACAACCCGCCGGGAAACTATATAGCCTCACATTCTATACTCCTATCGCCGCTACGGAAAAAGTCAGGAATGCGGTATTCAATGCAGGTGGAGGAAATATCGGCAATTACAGCAATTGCTCGTTCAATACAAACGGAGCAGGGACGTTTCTGGCAAACTCCAATGCACATCCGGTTGTGGGAAAAACCGGAGAATTGCACACGGAAGCAGAAATGCGGACAGAAATCACTGTGCCGGAACACCTTCTGCAAGCCTGTATCCGGGCTCTTATACAGGCTCATCCCTACGAAGAACCTGTATGGAACGCCGTCTGCCTGAACAACATCAATCCCACAACCGGATTCGGTATTATAGGGGAACTCAGGGAAGAAACCGACAGCCTTGAATTTCTCCGGCACATAAAAAACACCTTTCATTGTGGAATGATCCGGCATACCGATCTCTGCAAACCTAAAATAAAACGAGTGGCTTTGTGCGGCGGCTCAGGAGCCTCCCTCACGAATATAGCCATTTCAAAACAAGCAGATATCTATATAACAGCCGATTACAAGTATCATGATTTCTTCAATGCAGCACAAAAGCTCATTTTAGCTGACATTGGACATTACGAAAGCGAACAATACACAAAAGAGATTTTTTATGAGTTAGTTACAAAAAAAATATCTAAATTTGCGGTTCAGTTTTCTAAAGTAAAAACAAATCCGATAAATTATTTATAATATATGGCAGCGAATAATAACGAAAAACAACAGCAGGAACTCTCGGTTGAAGAGAAGTTACAGCATCTTTACGAACTACAACGTATTGACACTGAGATCGATAAAATCAAAACATTAAGAGGAGAACTCCCGTTGGAAGTACAAGACCTGGAAGACGAACTGGCCGGTTTGGAAACACGTCTCGAAAACCTGAGGAGCGAAATCAGTGAAGCTGACAAAAGCGTCGCCACGAAAAAACAGGAAATTGCAAAATCAGAGGAACTGATTAAAAAATATAGCGAGCAATTAGACAATGTGCGCAATAACCGCGAATACGATGCATTGACCAAAGAGGTGGAATTCCAAAAGCTGGAAATCGAATTACAGCAAAAAAGAATCCGGGAAGCCCAGAAAACAAAAGCAGAAAAAGAAGTAAATCTGGAAATTTCCAGCAAACAATACGAAGAAAAAAGAGCCGACCTGGAAGCGAAAAAAGCCGAATTGGAAGATATTGTAGCCGAAACGCATAAAGACGAAGAAGCACTGATCAAGAAATCAGAACAATTGGCAGCCAACATCGAAGATCGTTTATTGACCGCCTACAAAAGAATCCGTAGCAATGCACGCAACGGATTGGCTGTCGTCACCGTGGACCGTGATGCCTGCGGCGGTTGTTTCAACAAAATTCCGCCACAGCGCCAGTTGGATATTCGTTCCAGAAAGAAAATCATCGTCTGCGAATATTGTGGCCGTATCCTCATCGATAAATATATCTGTGATTACGACGGTAGTGCACAAAAAGCAGACCTGGAGTCAGCCATGGAAACTCAGAAAAAGAAGGGAAGAAGGGTTAAGAAATCTGAAGATTGAAAAAAAGGCTGCTGAATAGCAGCTTTTTTATTACAGACTTTACGCTTTATTATCCAAATCAGAAATGTTATGATCGCAACAAATTATAATCCCAAAGAAAGCGAAGAAAAATGGTATAAATATTGGATGGAACAAAGATTCTTCCATTCCGAACCGGACCAGAGAACTCCCTATTGCATCGTAATTCCTCCCCCTAACGTAACCGGAGTTCTCCACATGGGGCACATGCTAAACAATACAATACAGGACGCATTAGTGCGCCGGGCACGTTTGCAGGGGAAAAACGCCTGCTGGGTTCCAGGAACAGACCATGCCTCTATCGCCACCGAAGCCAAAGTGGTTGCCAAATTGAAAAGCGAAGGTGTCAGCAAACACGACCTCAGCCGCGAAGAATTCCTGAAACATGCGTGGGAATGGACCGAAAAACACGGAGGGATCATTCTGCAACAGCTGAAACGGCTGGGGGCATCCTGCGATTGGGACAGGACTTGTTTCACTATGGATGAAATCCGTTCGGAAAGCGTATTAAAAGTATTTATCGATTTATATAACAAAGGGTATATATATAAAGGTGTACGCATGGTGAACTGGGACCCGGCAGCACAAACTGCGGTGTCCGATGAAGAGGTCATCTACAAGGAAGAAAAAAGCAAATTATACTACCTGCGTTATAAAATCGTGGGGGAAGACCATTATATTACCATTGCTACCACCCGTCCGGAAACCATCTTGGGCGACTCTGCCGTGTGTGTAAATCCGAATGACGAGCGTTTCCGGCATCTGGCCGGGAAAAAATGTATCGTCCCTCTGGTAAACCGGGAAATTCCAATTATCCAGGACGAATACGTAGATATGGAGTTCGGTACGGGAGCGTTGAAAATCACTCCGGCACACGATGTCAATGACTACGAAATCGGTTACAAACACCATTTGGAAACGATCGATATCTTCAACGACGACGGAACCATGAGCGAAGCCGCCCAATTCTTTGTGGGAGAAGACCGGTTCAAAGTCAGAGAAGAGATTATTCCGGCACTGGAAAAAGCCGGGAACCTGGTGAAAATCGAAGACTACGATAACAAAGTAGGATATTCCGAAAGAACAAACGTAGTGATCGAACCCAAACTTTCTATGCAGTGGTTCCTGAAAATGAAGGAACTTTCCAAACCGGCACTGGATGCCGTGATGAACGACGATGTTATCTTAACACCGTCAAAATACAAGAATACCTACCGCTACTGGATGGAAAACGTCAAGGATTGGTGTATCAGCCGCCAGCTCTGGTGGGGACACCGGATTCCGGCTTATTACCTTCCCGATAGCAATGAATTCGTGGTAGCGGCCAACGCCGAAGAAGCCGCCGGATTATTCCGGGAAAAAGGGAAAAACGTTACTGCCGGAGAACTACGGCAAGACGAGGATTGTCTCGACACCTGGTTTTCTTCCTGGTTATGGCCGATCTCTGTTTTCGACGGAATCATCCACCCGGATAACAAAGATATAAGTTACTATTACCCGACAAACGATTTGGTTTCCGGCCCGGATATCCTGTTCTTCTGGATTGCCCGGATGATCATTGCCGGATACGAATACCGGCACGAAAAACCATTCAACAATGTGTATCTGACGGGAATCGTCCGCGATAAACTACGCCGGAAAATGTCGAAATCACTCGGTAATTCACCCGATCCGCTGGAACTGATCGATAAATACGGCGCTGACGGCGTACGTGTAGGCATGTTACTGTGTGCCCCTGCCGGAGGCGACCTTTTATTCGACGAAAGTCTTCCGGAACAGGGACGTAATTTTACCACGAAAATCTGGAATGCTTTCCGGCTGGTAAAATCCTGGAAAGTAGCCGACATAGAACAACCCCAGCACTCGAAACTGGCTTTAGAATGGTTTGAAAATAAACTTCATCAAACCGTAGAGACCTTAAATACCCAATTCGACCAATACCGGATTTCAGAAGCATTGATGACGGTTTATACTGGATTTAAAGACGAATTTTCTTCCTGGTTACTGGAAATAATCAAACCGGGTTACGAGCAGCCTATCGACCGGACTACTTACGAAAAGACGATTTCGTTGTTCGAACAGCTTTTACAACTGCTCCATCCGTTCATGCCTTTCATTACCGAAGAAATATGGCAAAGCTTGCAAAAACGCCAGCCGGGTGAAAGCATTATGGTGTCGGTGATTCCGGGAAACACTTCCTATAATGCATCCTTGTTGCACGATTTCAATTTTGTCAAAGAAGTGATCGTCGGGATCAGAAATATCCGGAAGCAAAACAATGTAGCGTTCAAAGATTCTCTGGAACTGAAAGTGAAACAGAACAAACGTTATCCGGCAGATTTCGAAAGTATCATCTGTAAAATGGGAAATATCAGCAGTATAGAAGTGATTAACGAGCCTGTAAAAGGGGCGTGGAGTTTCATCACCGATACGGTAGAATATTTTATTCCGGCAACAGGGCAAGTAGATGCCGAAGAACTGCGGACAAAGCTGGAAACGGAACTGACTTATACCGAAGGTTTCCTGGCCTCTGTCGTGAAAAAACTCGGCAACGAAAAATTCGTAAGCGGAGCGCCGGAACAAGTCGTTGCCAACGAACGGAAAAAACAAGCCGATGCTGAAGCCAAGATCGCTGCAATTAAGGCTCAATTGGCAGAATTAAAGTAATAAACAGTACCTTCTTCCGGTGTTCAGCAATAACACTTGAAAAACGGAAATAGGTTATAGTTAAAAATAAGTCCGGTAAAATCCCGGACTTATTTTTTTATTGGTCACACGATTGATTATTATAAACAAAGCCTCTCCCCAAGTTATCGGGAAGAGACTTTCAAACCATTTAAATCCGAATTATTGCCCGGGTTTATGTTCCTTTATATCTTTTTTCGCTTCAACAGGTTTCGCAATCGATTCACGCATCTGGGTATCGGCCTCGATATTCTTCATCTTATAATAATCCATAATTCCCAAATTTCCGGAACGGAAAGCTTCGGACATAGCCAAAGGAATATTTGCCTCGGCCTCGATCACTTTAGCTTTCATCTCCTGTGCCAAAGCCTTCATTTCCTGTTCTTTCGCCACAGCCATAGCACGCCGTTCTTCAGCCTTTGCCTGAGCAATCTTCAAGTCGGCAGATGCCTGGTCGATTTGTAAACCCGCCCCGATATTTTTACCCACATCGATATCTGCAATATCGATAGAAAGGATCTCGAAAGCCGTCCCGGAATCCAAACCTTTATTCAAAACAACCTTCGATATAAAATCCGGATTTTCCATCACAGCCTTATGCGAATCGGAAGATCCGATCGAAGAAACAATACCTTCCCCCACTCTCGCCAAAATGGTTTCTTCTCCGGCTCCACCGACCAGGCGTTTTATATTCGCACGCACAGTTACCCGGGCTTTCGCGATCAACTGAATACCGTCTTTGGCAACCGCAGTCACAGGTGGAGTATTGATAACTTTGGGATTTACACTCATTTGCACGGCTTCGAACACATCACGTCCCGCCAAATCCACGGCCGTAGCAATCTGAAAAGTCAGGTCGATATTGGCTTTAGAGGCCGACACCAAAGCATGGACGACCTGTGGCACATGCCCGCCTGCCAGAAAATGGGCTTCCAATAAATCACGGTAAAGCTCGATCCCCGCTTTTTTCCCCTCGATCATCGCTCCCACGATCACCGTAGGCGGCACTTTCCTCCAACGCATCAGCACCAATTGCAAAAGCGAGATTTTCACATCCGAAACTAAAGCCTGAAACCATAATCCGACTGGAATAAAATACAAAATAATCCACAACAGGAACAAGCCTCCTGCAATAGCCCCGACCAATAAAATGATATTACTATCCATATCAAGCTGTTTTTAATTTAACAATAATCTTATTTTTCAACACTTTAACCACTTCTACTTCCTGCTCGGAATCGATATACCCCGATAGGGACTCCGCCTCCACGAGACACTCTCCGACCTGTACATTCCCCATAGGAGCCAGCCGGCCGACGGTCTTTCCACAGTCACCCGCCCGAATCGAATCATCGACGCCTTCCACCACACTATCGATCTTCGTTTCCAGACTTAATTTTTTCCAGGTATCGCTACGCAAAACATACCAGGTCGCTCCCACCCCGAACAAAGCCGTCCCCAAAAGGATCAGATGTCCGGTCACTGCGCCGTAATAACTATACCCGAAATAAACACCTCCGGCAATACAGATAAACCCTAACACCCCGGCGATATTCACTCCCGGAAATATCAGAAATTCCATCAACACCAAAGCAGCCCCGATTAAAATTAACATGAGTACCAATAACCATTCCATACCGATCCGATTTTAACAAGCAAATTACATTCCAGCCAATCCTCTGCCATACATCCCGCTTTTGCCTTTAAAATTACATTTTTCCTTATAATATCCATCATCCGGCAGAAAAATATTCGATAATTCCATTCAAACCTTCCGCCAAATCACCGGATAAACTCCACAACATAAATACAACGACCTAATACACAATGTTTTCAAGTTTTTAAAGCATCCGGTATTTTTATATAGGATTTTTTGTATTTACTTTGCAGGGTTTTTCAGCTATTTTGAGTTGACGATCAAAAGAGAAAAAAATGGATTCAGAACAAGACATCGAGGAAACATTCCGCCCAAAGGCAGAATATTTTAGTTGTGAGCGGACCGAAAAACTAAGCTATCACTACAACGAGATTATAAAACTGCTTGGTGAAAATCCGGAACGGGAAGGATTATTGAAAACTCCGATACGGGTAGCCAAAGCGATGCAATACATGACGCAAGGTTACCGGCAAAATCCAGAAGAAATATTAAAATCCGCCCTATTCAAGGAAGACTACCGGCAAATGGTAATCGTAAAAGACATCGAAATATATTCTTTGTGCGAACACCACCTGTTACCTTTTATCGGGCGTGCACACGTGGCCTACATTCCCAACGGTTACGTTACCGGCTTAAGCAAAATCGCCAGAGTGGTCGATACTTACGCCCGCCGCTTACAGGTACAGGAACGACTGACTCGGCAAATCAAAAATTGTATCGAAAACACGCTGCATCCTCTAGGTGTAGCAGTTGTGATCGAAGCACAGCACATGTGTATGATGATGCGGGGCGTACAGAAACAAAACTCTGTCACCACCACTTCCGACTTTAGCGGTGCTTTTGAAAAACTGGCCACGCGGGAAGAATTTATCCGCCTGATCAGTACCAAACTACATTGAAACGATAACGCGGCT
Organism: uncultured Odoribacter sp.; assembly: GCA_900544025.1. Classification (GTDB taxonomy): domain Bacteria; phylum Bacteroidota; class Bacteroidia; order Bacteroidales; family Marinifilaceae; genus Odoribacter. Next base: position 14,622 of record UQTM01000024.1, on the reverse strand, counting down.
TTTGCTGCATTAAAACAATAAAACTATGAAAAAAGCATTTGTATTTCCCGGACAGGGGGCACAATTTGTAGGCATGGGTAAAGAACTTTATGAAACCTCTCCCAAGGCTAAAGAATTATTTGAAAAAGCAAATGATATTTTAGGATTTCGTATTACGGATATGATGTTTGCAGGAACAGACGAAGACCTGAAACAAACCAAGGTAACACAGCCTGCTATTTTTCTGCACTCGGTCATCCTTGCCGATAGCCTTACAGAAAAACCCGATATGGTAGCAGGTCATTCATTGGGAGAATTTTCTGCCTTAGTCGCAGCGAAAGCCCTTTCTTTTGAAGACGGCCTACGCTTAGTGCATGCCAGAGCTTTGGCGATGCAAAAAGCCTGTGAAGCCAACCCATCGACTATGGCAGCCGCAATCGGCATGGCGGATGAAGACGTTACAAGCATTTGCGAATCTATAGACGAAGTCGTTGTTCCGGCAAACTACAACTGTCCGGGGCAAATTGTAATTTCAGGCAGCAACAAGGGAATCGAAATCGCCTGCCAGAAACTGACGGAAGCAGGAGCTAAACGGGTACTTCCCCTGAAAGTAGGAGGAGCTTTCCATTCTCCGCTGATGGAACCGGCACGCAAAGAACTGGAAGCAGCAATCAAAAGCACCCAATTCTCTACTCCGATCTGCCCCATTTACCAAAATGTGGACGCAAAACCTTATACCGATCCGGTTCAAATACAGGAAAACCTGATCGCACAGCTTACCTCATCCGTTCGATGGACACAGATCATGAAAAACATGATCGCCGACGGAGCCACTTCCTTCCTTGAAATCGGGCCGGGCAAAGTGTTGCAGGGGCTATTGAAAAAGGTTAGCGCAGATATCGAAACAAACGGTATTCAATAACTTTAAAAGTTCCCTGAAAACGGGAACTTTTTTTTTAACGCAAATGTTTGCTTAATTTGCGGAAATATAGCGATTATTTTATACCTTTAGAGGCTTAAAGATCACTTTGCAAAGTTGTGTCCGATTGTATAAGAAACTACAAAACAATACTTTAATTCCAATAAGAAGGATAGTGGAAATATGTCTGACAAAAAACAAAAACGCCGGCTAAACACTTTATTCAGAATAGTAGTAATACTATTCATGTGTGCTATTATTGTCTATCTGTTTCCCAAAGTCGGCAGTTTCCAGTACGAATTCCAAAAAGGCATGCCCTGGAGATACGAAACCCTGAACGCTCCCTTCGATTTTCCTATCCATAAAACGGAAGCAGAATTGAAAGAAGACCGGGAAAAAGCAACCAGGGAGCAAAGCCCGATTTATAATCTCAACCCCAATACCAGTACCTACCAAATCAATAAATTCAATACGGCACTCAACCGCTTCCGTAACCCGGGCAACGAAACCGCATTGAATAATATCGTCAATAAACTCAAAGCGATCTACACCGAAGGGATTTTACAAATCCCGGAAAGAATGAATCCCGACGATATACAAAGTGTAAAAATCATAGAAAACAACATCGGCAAAAAAGTCGATCTGGATAAAGTATATACCTTAAAAAAAGCATATACGACCCTTAGCGAAACCATCAACAACTCGTCTTTGCCCAATACGGTTAAAGAAAACATATTAAGTCTTAACCTGAACAACTATCTTCAGCCGAATCTGGAATTCGACGAATCGAAAACCGGGCTGGAACAATTAGAACATCTGAAAAACATCAGCCTGACGCAGGGCATGGTGCAAAAAGGCGACGTAATCATTGCCAAACGCGAACTGGTCACTCCTGAAAAAGTGAAGATTCTCAACTCCCTGCGATTAGAATACCAGCATAATCTGGGATCGAGCGAGGCGCAAATACGAATTATCGGGGGACAGATCATCCTGACCCTGGCATCGTTAGTCATTTTTTCAGTATTCTTTTACTATTCTAAAAAAAGGATATTTTACAACAATAAAGAATTTATCTTTATATACGGGCTCTTCCTGGCTACTGTCGTTCTGGGAAGCCTCGGCTATCATCAAAACCTCAATATGTATGCTGTTCCGGTATTATTTTTTACCATCATCATGAACATACTGATCGGTAGCCGTTCCGCCCTTTATCTGCTATTGAGCAGTTCCCTGCTGATCTCTTATTTCGCACCGAACAGCTACGTTTATGCTTTCATGCAGATTGCTGCGGGGATCGTTGCCATCTTCAGCTTGTCACAATTGCAACGGCGCGGACAGCTCATTCTGTCGATCGGCCTGATCTTTATCACCTATGCTCTGATTTACTCGGCTTTTATTCTCACCCAGGAAGGGGCGATAGGTCTAACCCACCTATTCACATTCTTTTGGCTATTTGTAAACTGCCTCTTACTTACCCTCACCTATCCGGTGATCTACATCTTTGAGAGATTGTTCGGCTATACATCGGAAATTACTTTAATGGAATTATCCAATCCGAATCACCCTGTGTTACGAACACTGACGAAAAAAGCGCCGGGCACTTTCCAGCATTCGCTTATGGTGGCCAACCTGGCCGAAGAAGCGATATACCGCATCGGCGGAAATCCTTTACTAACCCGGACGGGGGCTTTATACCACGACATCGGTAAAACCTACGATCCGATCTATTTTATAGAAAATCAATCGGGAGGAATCAATCCCCACGATCAATGTGAATTTGATGTAAGTGCCCAGCACATCATCAACCATGTAACCAAAGGTGTTGAACTGGCAAAAAAATACAACCTGCCGGAAGCCATCATCAACTTTATCCGTACCCATCACGGAAGAAGCAAAGTGAAATATTTTTATAATTCGTTCAAAAACAAATATCCGGATAAAGAGATTAACGAAGCGCTGTTCACTTACAGCGGTCCCGACCCGGTCAGTAAAGAATGCACGGTAGTGATGATGGCCGACGCGGTCGAAGCCGTATCCCGGACGCTCGCCGTAAAAGATGAAGAAAATATCACAAAACTGGTCAACGATATTATCGACGGCCAATTACAGGATGGACGCTATCTGAACTCGGACATCACGTTCAAAGACATCGGTATCGTGAAAAGAGTTTTCATCGATATGCTGACCACAATATATCATTCCCGGATAGCCTATCCAAAACTTAATAAACAAGAAGAAACCACAACTAAACCTTAGAGATATGACACAGAAAGCCATTACGATCAAAGACCTCGCTGAAAAATTAAATATCTCTGTTTCAACAGTGTCAAGAGCACTCAAAGACAACCCGGAGATCAGTCAGCAAACCCGGAAAACAGTACAAAACCTGGCCAAAGAATTGGGCTACAAACCCAATCCGATTGCAGTAGCCCTTAAAACACATAAAAGTAACACGATCGGCGTCGTCGTTCCCCAGATCGTTAATACTTTCTTTGCCACGGTTGTGAAAAAAATAGAAGAAGTCGCCGACAAATACGGCTACAATGTATTAGTCAGCTCTTCCAATGAAAGCTTTGAAAAAGAAAAGAAAAATATCAGTGTATTCCTGGCAAACCGTTGCGACGGGATCATTCTTTCGATCTCCAAAGCAACCACTTCCTACGAACACATTAAACAAATTCAGGAAATGGATATCCCTCTCGTACTTTTCGACCGGACAACCAAAGAACTGGATGTATCGAAAGTCGTTGCAGACGACGCAGACGCGGCTTTTAAAATCGTACAGCACCTGATTCACGGCGGAGCTAAAAAAATCGCCCTGCTGACAGGTCCGGAACAACTTTCGATCGGAAAGAACCGCATGAAAGGCTATCTGAAAGCAATGACGCTGAATAAACTGGAAATCAACACCGACTACATCGTTCGCTGTGAAGATTTTTCCGTAAAAGCAGCTAAAGAGGCTACTCAGCGTTTACTAAGCCTGAAAAGTATCCCGGATGCAATTTTCGGCATCAACGACGACATGGCGATCGGAGCCATCGAGGCCATTAAAAGTAAAGGCTTGAAGATTCCTCAGGATATAGCGGTATTCGGATTTTCAAACAGTAAACGCTCCCGGTATATGTCGCCTTCTGTCAGTACCATCAACCAATTCCCGGAAAAAATCGGGGAAACGGTGGCCGAACTGCTCTTTGAACAAATCCTCGACAACAAGCATGCACAAATCCGGGAAGAAGTAATCAACTGCGAATTGATCGTGCGTGAGTCTTCCGACCGTTCTTTCCTGAACGGCTAAACTCGCCTTCCTGAAAACATAAAATACAACGGTTATGATAATTACTAAAATTACCATAACCGTTGTAATTATTTTCTAATGACACTTATTCTACCTTAATTCCTCCGGTTAAAGATTGTTAAAGCAGAGCAGAAACAGGTCTTCGTGATTATATTTGTAATTATCTAAATACAGCTATATGGATGTTGTTGTCGAAAACTTGACTAAATCTTTCGGACCGCAGAAGGCGATTGATTCAGTATCTTTCAATGTGAAAAAAGGAGAGATACTGGGATTTCTCGGGCCTAACGGAGCAGGCAAGACAACTACGCTCAAAATTATGTCCTGTTTTTTATTTCCGGACTATGGAAATATCAACATCGGGAAATACTCCATCCACAAAAATTCCCGGAAAATTAAGGAAATCATAGGCTATCTGCCGGAGCACAACCCGCTGTATGAAGAAATGAACGTTATCGATTTCTTAATTTTCATCGCCCGGATACACAATATTCCACGCTATAAAATAATTCCCCGGGTAATGGACATGCTGCGCATGTGCGGACTGGAAAACGAAAAACACAAAGATATCCGGGAACTGTCCAAGGGGTACCGTCAAAGAGTGGGGCTGGCACAAGCCCTGATACACGATCCGGAAGTGCTGATTTTAGACGAGCCCACCACCGGACTCGATCCCAACCAGATCATAGAGATCCGGGAAATGATAAAGAACATCGGGCAAGAGAAAACCGTGATCATGAGTTCGCATATTTTGGCGGAAATAGAAGCAACCTGCGATCGCGTACTCATCATAAACAAAGGTAAAATAGTTGCCAACGGGACGACTGCGGAACTCCGGAAGAAACCGAATTCCGATAAATCCCTGAAAATAAAAATAGCAGGAGGCACAACGTTCGACATTCAAAGCCGGTTATCATTGTTACCCAACATTCTGCAAATTGAAATAACAGAAGACCAATATTTCGAAATTCAATACCAGCCAAACAGCGAAATCGAACTACACCTCTTCAACTTATGCCAACAGAATAATTGGTACATCAAAGAACTGATACCGATAGAAACACGATTAGAGGATATTTTCCGGCAAGTAACGCAAAATTAAAGTACATGGGCACCGTAAGAATACTTGTTGAAAAAGAATTACGAAACCACTTCAGTTCATGGAGTATATACATCGGGTATATTCTCTTCTTCTGTATTTGTGGTTTTCAGACCTGGTTATCCAGCAATAACATCTTTTATCTGGGACAGGCAAGTCTGATGCCGTTTTTTGTCATCATCAACTGGACTCAGTTTATCCTGATTCCTGCCCTGACAATGAAAACCATTGCCGACGAGAAAAAAAGCGGTACAATCGAGTTACTGCTCACCAAACCGATCAAAACCTGGGAACTGATTTGTGAAAAATTCTTTTCAAATCTGATCATTACGGTTATTGCCCTGGTGCTGACCATTCCCTACTATATTACGATTGCCACTTTAGGAAATATAGATCACGGAGCGGCAATCCTCGGTTATATCGGGCTTATCGAAATGGCGGCTTGCTACGTAAGCATAGGAATATTCTCTTCTGCGCTTTGCCGGACTCCTGTCACGGCCTTTTTCCTCAGTTTAGGAATAGGATTATGCTTCCAGGTGTTTTTCGGCATGCTTGCCAACCAGATCGGAACAGGATTTATGGCCGAACTATTCTCGTACCTATCCATGGAAGAGCATTTTGACTCCATATCCAGAGGAATACTCGACACCAGAGATATCATCTACTTTTCATCGGTAGTCACGATATTTTTGGCATCATCCAAGTATTTTATATGCAAAAGCAGATTTTAAGACAGGATTATATAGAGGCGATTGGCTAACTATCTTTTTATTAAAGAATGAAACAAACGGTAAAACATACGATATACATATTACTCGCAGTGCTCCTGTTGAACATTGTTTCATACTTTGTTTTTATTCGTTGGGACTTCACGGCAAACAAACGTTATTCCCTTAGCCAAGTGAGTAAAAACATCGTAAAAAACAATAAACTGCCAGTCGTGGTCGATTTTTATGTAACGGAAGATCTTCCTCAGGATATGTCTAAACTGGCAAAAGAATTTCTTGCCCTGCTCAAAGAATACAAATCATTGAGCAACGTTAGCTTTACAATCAATACCATTTATCCGAACACCAGCGAAAAAAGCTTTAAAGCAACCGAAGCAGGGATGCAACCTATATTTAAAGAATTTCGCAAAGAGGACTTCGACAAAATCCAAAAAATATTCATAGGAGCCGTTTTCAAGATCGGAGATACGCAGGCCGTATTGCCTCTGATCACTTATACCACTCCGCTCGAATACGAGATCACGCGCCTTTTAAAACAAGCCACCCATCCGCGAAAACCGCACATCGGTTTCCTCAGCGGACATGACGAAGTACCTCTCACCCGTATGCAACAACTCATAAGCGAACTGTCGCATCTCACGGAAATTAGTGTAGTGGACTTAGCGAACGATATTCCTCCAAATAAATACAATGTGATTTGTATTATCGGGGCGAAAGATTACTTTACCCCTTTGGAAATCGAACGCCTCACCGAATACCTCAACCAGGGAGGCCGGTTATTTATAGCGCTGCATCATGCCGTAGGACAGGTAAACAGCTATAACGGTTTTATCAACCGCACAGGCCTGGAAAATATGCTGGAGGATAAGGGACTAAAAGTGAAATACGATTTTGTCGTAGATAACAACTGCGGCACAATCACATTCTATCAACAATACGGAATGTTTAACTGGCCGAGCACGGTAAGTTTTCCCTACCTGCCTATTATCACCAATTTCAGTAACCATATTATCACGTTAGGCTTAAACTCCATGCTATTGCCCTATGTAAGCAGTATAGAACAAGTCAAGACCAAAAGCCCGTATATATACACCTCTTTGGCCAAATCATCCTCTGCCTCCGGTTTACAGCAGGCCCCTATCTCGTTTAACCTGCAAAAGCAATGGAAGCGGAGTGACTTTCAGCGGCCTCACAACACGGTAGCGGCTTTATTGACTAACGATGACAACCACAGCGCTATCGTCACGATCGCAAATGCCGAATTCATCACCGACGAGACGATACGGGCAGGCCACACCGACAACATTAACTTTGCCATAAATTCGATAGAATGGCTGGCAGACAATACAGGACTGATAAAACTGCGAAACAAGTTCACCACTTTTGCAGCGATCAAGCCTCTCGATGAATACACCAAAGAATCGTTGAAATATATCAACTTCTTCCTGCCGATACTGATTATTCTGATTGCGGCAGGTATCAATTACCGAAGAAATCAACGTAAAAGGATCAATCGCTCCCGACCGGGATATATCGATTAATCTACATTCAATAAAAAAGAAGGGAGACTAAAAAGTATCGTCCCCCTTCTTTTTTTATGCACTTTATTTAGAATTGTTGCAATAATTGCCGGATATTACCATAAAGTTCCCGGCTAACCGGAATCAAAGGCAACCGGAGTACCTCATGCTTAATCACGCCTTTCGCTTGTAAAGCAGCTTTGATCCCGGCCGGATTGCCTTCGGCAAACAAAGCACGGCACATTTCGGACAATCGTAAATGAAGTTCCCTGGCCTCGGCATACTCTCCACGCTTCACATGACTCACCAATTGAGAACATTCACGTGGCAATACATTGGCAAGCACAGAGATCACCCCTTCAAACCCCATCGACATCAAAGGCAGCACCACACAGTCATCCCCGGAAAAAGCGATAAAATCCTGGCGTTTCCCTTTCAAAATCTCGGTTGCCTGTTCGAAATTTCCGGAAGCCTCTTTAATCGCCATCACATTAGGACAATCATTGGCCAAACGGACAGTTGTCGCCCCGCTCAAATTCACTCCGGTACGCCCCGGCACATTATACAGACACACAGGAAGCGGCGAATTTTCGGCTATCGCCTTGAAATGCTCGTACATTCCCTGTTGAGAAGGCTTATTATAATAAGGAGTGACACTCAGCACGGCATCACATTTTTTAAGCCAGGGTAAAGTCTGCAATTCCCGGACAATAGTTTGGGTACAATTACCGCCAATCCCTACCATAACAGGCAGACGACCGGCATTTTCGGAAGTGATGATCTCGACAACCTGCGCCCGTTCTTCATCGGTCAATGTGGGAGTTTCTGCCGTTGTTCCCAATGCAACTAAGAAATCGACACCTCCCTCGATTACATACGACACGATATGTCTCAATCCTTCAACATCTATATTTCCTTGTTCTGTAAATGGAGTAATCAGAGCAACTCCTGTTCCGGTAAAATTCTTCATTTCAATATTCTTTTATTTCGGACAAAACCTCTTTCAATCTCTCAATAAACGCAAGTGGCTCGACCACCCCTTCTATAATCAGGTCATATTCCCCTCCTTCATGCCTCATTCCCACCTTGCACATGGCTTTAGATTTCAGTAATACGTAATTTAATATTTTATTTTCCTCTGTCGAGAAATCAATCAATAAATCGTAACGTTTAGCTAAGATTGCAGGCAAATCCTCATGGGTTATCTTCCCTCCAAAGCCTAAATCTTCATTCCGGAGTATTAAAGCATCCGTAGGAGCAGGCGTCTCTTCTTTCATCGGCATATAACAAAGTTTGTCGAACTTCACCTCCTTAAACTTCACCGCTAACTCTTTCAGCCAGGCTGTCTGCCGGTCGCATACGCTCCAAAGTACCAAAGCACTTTTAATCGACTTCAACTCCTTATAAACAGCCTGACGCTCTCCCGCCTCCCTACGCTTCGATAAAGAATCTTCTTTTATGCGATAAAGAATATTACTAATGATCTTTTTCATACTATAGCCTATCGTTTCAGTGCATACAATTCTATCCTTATATATATCAGCCACATATCACTTCCACACACTCTTTCTCAAAATTGTCTGGACAAAAATAACAATAAAAAAATGATTCATCCCGGTTTGTTATATCTTCTACAAAAATCACATCAAATCGAAAAAAAACAACAAAAAGCTTGCACGAGCAATAATTTGTACTTATCTTTGCACCGCTTTAGAGATAAAACACGGACTCGTAGCTTAATTGGATAGAGCACTTGGTTACGGCCCAAGAGGTTGGAGGTTCGACTCCTCTCGAGTTCACACTAAAGTTTAAAACTCTCTGTAAATCAACAAGATTACAGAGAGCTTGTTTTTTTAGGGCAATACATACGAAAACAACCGATCGATTACATATCCATTTTATTTATCTAAAACCGACAACATTCCCAGCAGCCTCACGCCTATTTTTTACTTTTCATTTTAAAAATTATCTTCAAAAGCAGCTAACTAACTTCCTGCTTTACCATCGATGCCGTTTCTTTCCCTGCCCCCTTCGCATGAAATCTATATAAATCCCTCTCCCCACGAAGCGGTCTTCCTTTTAGCCACGAAATCGATTCTGACCAAAGCTCTACTTCGCTGGATCGACCTAAAAACCAAATTATTCCGAGAGATTCGATTAAAATGAAGGGAAAACCGATAAAAAAACAGCCCGATAAATCGGGCTGTTTTGTAGCGCTAAGGGGAATCGAACCCCTGTTTTAAGAATGAGAATCTTACGTCCTAACCCCTAGACGATAGCGCCATTTTCGACACGCCAAAAGTAATACTTGTTTTAGAAATACAAAAACTTTTCTTATGAAAAAACTTCTATGTTCCCGCCGGTCAAAAAATGTTATTTCCCTTTTCCCGATATTCCATAATTCTATATTTCAATATCATAGCAAAACAAACAACTTAAAACAACACTTAAAAATAAATGTATTTTCATTTGAAAAAATAAAATCTTTTTACGTAATTTGTTAAATAGCAAAATTCTACAAATCATGAAATCACTTTTAGTCGTTATTGTTCTTTTAATCGCCTCGCCGTTATTTTCTCAAAATCATCTCAGATTCTTGATTTTTGCCGATTTACATTATGACATGATGCCGGACGGGGACAACCGCCTCGAAACAATTCTTCAGGCAGCCCGAAAAAATAAAGTTAGCTTTATCGTAAATATGGGAGATCTCGCTGCTCCCATTGCCCGTTACCAGCCTTTGAAAGATAAATTATCTCAAAGTTCTGTCCCGATCTACCACATCATCGGTAATCACGACACAGACCATAGCGGAAAGCAGGCTTTCATGGATTTTTATGCCATGGAGAAACCGTTTTACTATATCGACAAAGGAAAATTCCGATTTATTTTCCTCGATTCTAACCATTACATCGACAAAGACGGACAAACCAAAGACTATTATAAAAGAGATTATGTCCATAGCAAACAAATCAATCGATACAGCCCCGAAGAGATGAAATGGCTCGAAAGTTCATTGCAAACCCAGCAAACATGCCTTATATTTTCGCATGCCCCGATCAACGACAACTATGGAGAAATCATCAACAATGTAGATATTCACAAAGTTATTACCACCGCTAAGGCGAATGGAACAGCCATCGCTGCCGTTTTCAGCGGACATATACATAGTGATAACTATCATGTTATCGACGGCGTGCATTATATTCAGGTAAACAGTGCCAGCAATATCTGGGGAGGAACCCAATTCACCAATACGGAACGCTTTCCGGCAGAAGTCTATAAACAATACCCGGCTTTAAAATATATCATCCCCTACGAAGACGCCCTTTATGCTACGGTGGATATATATGCCAACGGAAAAGTGAAAATCAAAGGAACTAAAAGTAATTATATCCCTCCTGCTCCCGACCCCGAAAAACTAAAAAATAAGCCATATCCTTGCTCTGCACGCATATTGGACCGAAAATTTACCTATAAATAATTTTTCCCCTTATTTTAGATTTCCATTCCCCTTAAGCTGCCCGCTTAAGGGGAATATTGTTTTGAAGCTATTTTCAAGACGGCAATCTGATTTTCTAAAAAATAATTGTAACCCTTATTGACCGTTTAACATAGAGTTCGCCTCAATTTTGGAAAATCAGTCTTCCTTTATAATAACCCGCTTAAAAGCAGTTTTACAGCAATCAAAAGCAAAGGAAGGTCCCCCAGCCTTTATAATAAAAGGCAGAAAGCAAAGAAACAGACGGATATTCTTAAAATATATTCTTTTGACAAAGCCGGATATAAAAATTTTTCGCATCCGGCATCCTTTATATCTAAAATAATTTCACAACAAAATTGAAAATATGATAACCGGACAATTCATCGCACCAGACTATCCAAGACACGACATATCACTAATTATCAACACACTACACTCGACAATAAAGAATTACACAATTATAACCCCATGAAAAGCATTGTGTTTTGTTCACTAAAATTAAAAATAAAAGTTATTTTACAGAGATATTTTCTATCTTTACTATCCATTACATAAACCACCACGCATGGACTATATTTTCTCAACCCCATTAAAGGGGCTCGTTGCCTTAACCGACACATTTCATGCTGCCTTGAGGTTGCGCAGCGACAAAAATCTGTATAAAATACTTTGGGTACAAACAGGTTACGTTTCCTTAGAAGTAGATTGCATTCCGATCACCGTACAACAAGGAGAATTCATCGCTTTTACCCCACTACACCATATAGAATTCAAAGAAATCGACGGAGCTTACACAACTTACCTCTTCAATAGTAACTTTTACTGCATTTATGGTCACGACAACGAAGTCTCCTGCAATGGTCTTTTATTCTATGGAACGTCCAAACCGATACGCTTCCATGTAACCAAAGTCCAGTCCGAACAACTAATGGAAATCACCCGGAGCTTTTTAAAAGAATATGCCCAGCAAGACAACCTGAAAGAAGAAATGCTACGTATTCACTTAAAAAGTTTTATCATCAATTGTACCCGGATTGCCAGAAACCGTTATGCAGCCTTCGGAGAAAAAGAGAAAGGCTTCGAGATTATCCGGCAATATTATTCTTTAGTCGATGCTCATTTCCGGGAGAAAAAGCAAGTACAGGAATATGCAGAAATCCTTCACCGCTCTCCCAAAACCATTACAAACCTTTTTCTGACTTATGGTCTATCCTCTCCCTTAAAAATCATCCACGAACGCCTGGAAGCGGAGGCTCGCCGTTTATTGTTATACACCAACAAAAGTGCAAAAGAGATCGCCGACCTGTTAGGCTTTGAAGACGCAGCCACTTTCAGCCGCTTTTTCAAAAATATGAGCGGGAAAAGCATTTCCGATTATAGAAAAAACGAAAAATAGGAAAAATTGCCAACTCTACCGGAAAAATTGCTATTTACCGGTAAAGCTAAAATATAGAATTTTGCGTCATCCGTTTAACACTTAAAATAAAAACAAGATGACAGCAAAACTTTCCAAACTTTATTTTCGATTTCTGGAATCGGCAGCCAATAGCTGGAAACCGGGCATTTTTCTACTCCGATTGGCCATCCTTATTATCTTTATCTGGATCGGCGGGTTAAAATTTTGGAACTATGAAGCAGAAGGAATCGTACCATTTGTAGCCAATAGTCCTTTTATGAACTTCTTTTATGAAAAACAGGCTCCCGAATACAAAGCCTATAAACTGAAAGAAGGAGAATATAACCCGGAAAAACAAGCCTGGCATGTCAATAACAACACCTACGGTTTTTCGCATGGCTTAGGCATATTGATCATGGGAATAGGCATATTGGTATTTATGGGTACGTTCGCTCCCAAAGTCGGATTGATAGGCAGCCTTTTAGCCATCATCATGACCATAGGCACACTTTCATTTCTAATCACAACACCTGAAGTGTGGGTGCCCGATCTCGGTAGCGGCGAATGGGGATTTCCTTTATTAAGCGGAGCCGGACGGCTGGTCATAAAAGATACGGCTATACTGGCAGGAACAGTGATTTTGCTCTCCGATTCCGCACAAAAAATATTGAAGAACAAAAAAATGACCGATCATGGAAAAATATGATGCAATTATTATCGGATTTGGCAAAGGGGGTAAAACTTTGGCCACAGAACTGGCAAAACACGATTGGAAAGTTGCCATGATAGAACGTTCAGAAAAAATGTACGGAGGCACTTGTATCAACATCGGCTGCATACCGACCAAAACTCTGGTACATCAGGCCAAGCTGGCACAAGAACGAAAAATCGATCGTTTTGAAAACCAAAAAGAATTCTATCGCCAGTCCATTGCCCGTAAAGAAGAGGTAACTACCTTATTGAGAGACAAAAATTATCACAACCTCGCCGATAATCCCAACATCACCGTTTACACGGGAGAAGGTTCATTTTCCGGCAAAGATGAAGTACAGGTCAAACAGGCAAGCCATACCATAACCTTACAAGCGCCACATATTTTCATCAACACAGGAGCGACAACCGTAATCCCTCCGATAAATGGAATAGCTGAGAGTAAACACGTTTATACCAGCACTTCCATTATGGAACTGACAGAACTTCCCCGGAAACTGATCATCGTGGGAGGTGGTTACATCGGCCTGGAATTTGCTTCCATGTATGCAGGCTTTGGATCGGAGGTTACTGTATTGGAAAGCTTTTCCGAACTGATTCCACGCGAAGACCGGGACATCGCCGAATGTGTCAAGACAACCCTGGAAAAGAAAGGAATCGTCTTCCATTTAAATGCCAACGTGCAAGCAATTCAGGATTCAAGCGACATTACCCGGCTCATGTACAAGAATACAGCAACGGGACAACAAGTCGAACTGGAAGCCGATGCCATACTACTCGCCACCGGGCGTAAACCAGCCACCTCCGGCCTAAATCTTGAAATAGCCGGGGTGAAAACCGACGAACGGGGGACAATCATCGTAAACGAACACTTAAAAACCAGCAATCCGAATATTTATGCTCTGGGAGATGTGAAAGGCGGATTACAATTCACTTATATATCTCTGGACGATTTTCGAATTATTCGGGACGACCTGTTCGGATCGCATTCCCGCATTCAATCCGATCGTACCCCCGTAAGCTACTCTGTATTTATCGATCCTCCCCTCTCCCGGATCGGAATGAGCGAAGCGGAAGCCAAAGCACAGGGACTGAAAATAAAAGTAAAAAACATTGTCGTAGCCTCTATTCCCCGTACCCACACCATAGGAGCGACTGAAGGTTTATTGAAAGCAATCGTCGATGCCCAAACCAATAAAATAGTAGGCTGCACCTTATTCTGCATCGAATCCAGCGAAGTAATCAACACGGTGGCAATAGCCATGAAGGCAGGTATGGAATACACATTTCTTCGTGACTTCATCTACACACACCCCAGTATGAGCGAATCTCTAAACGATTTATTCGATATATGATTTTTCAAAAAAAAGCAAGCATAAATTTGCAGACTTAAAGATTATACCTATCTTTGCACCCGCAATTAAGCAACAAATGATGATTCAGTAGCTCAGCTGGTAGAGCACAACACTTTTAATGTTGGGGTCCTGGGTT
>UQTM01000023.1 GCA_900544025.1 uncultured Odoribacter sp. | reverse complement strand
ATTTATATCAACCCGCGATGCCTGGCTGCGGAGCGGGCGAGGCCTGCCGTAGCAATGTAAAGCCGTGGCTTCCAGCAACGCATATTTCCCTTTTCCCTTTTTCCCGCAGCCGGCAATCACCCGGTAAGCCCGGCAACCCGGCAACTCTCCCTCCGGTTCCCCGGTAATATCATACCATTCTCCGTTGGCAGGCACTTCCCCGCTATTATAATTCCCGACAAATCCGGCAGCCTTCACCGTTCCGGTCAGCTCTACATCTCCCTGTAATTCAATTCTTTTATCGGGATAAAGGGTCAGAATAGGCTCGTCTTCATCCCCCTTTTGGATGCACATACCGCCGCTTTTCCGATCGACGACCACTCTCCATAAAGGCGATTCATCCAATATATTTCCAAAAAATTCCAACACAGGGCCTTTCTCTTCCAACGGGGACAGCTGTAAACCATTTCCGGCAGACTTGCTCATCCCGTCGTCCACAATGTTCAGCATAGAATCGACCAGATCCTCAAAATGCCTTCCGGTAGGTATTCTACCGCTACCGAAATACCCTTTCAGTGTTTCCCTATTCGTTTTTGCCATACTCTAAATCTTCTGACTTTTCAATATCACCGTCTCTCATTTCTCAAAGAGAAAGCCGGTAACACCGACACCCGTCGTTCAAAAATCTATTTCCATATTCTTCTCATCCCTATTGGATCACCAAAGTCCTACCGATTTCCAGTTTACCCACTCCGGCACGCTCCTGCCATTCTCCACCTAATTCTATTAAATGCCGTTTCGCCGGGACAGCCACACACCAGGGCTGCGACGCGCCTATCATCACCTCTCCGGTTTCCTGTATATTATACTCGTCCAAACTATACATCCGTTCTCCCGATTCCGTAATATGCAGCACAGACAATCCCTGCAATAAAGCCACTCCTTCATCTTCCATTACGGCATTTTGCAAAGCCTGTAATGAAAAGCGATAACCGAATACCGGAATGCCTCCGTCGTCTTTCCACGGTGCGATATTCCCGTTCAATTTATTTTCCAACCTCCGGGTGACCTCACCCAAAGGAACTCCCGGCATTAAAGTCACCCGACAGCGTACCGTCATTTCTTCGTACACCGGATTCACGGCATCCACGATCATAAATTTCCCCGTCGAGGCCTGTAAGCGATCCTCGATCCCGGACAATAACAGGTGTGTCGCCAACGGCCAATCCCCGCCTTCCTGCCGGGGAACAATAACCAGCGTCACCACTCCGGGACGGTTTCTTTTTTTCGTGTCCAGACCGGGTAAGCACTTTACCTTTACTACCTGCGGAAAATGCTGCAAAACCAACCGCTCATAATCGGCAGGCAGCAAAGCCCGGTTCCGGTGGGCAATACGGTCGGACAGCCGTAAGCGGATATCCCCGGCATCGCCCCCCATCCAGCCACCGTGCCCCTTCACAACCTGTATAATCTCGACAATCCCGGGAAGATTTTTCTCGGAAGCCGATATTGTTCCGGCAGGCAATCCCGCCAACACGTCGGCATGTTCCTCTATTCCCTTCGTATCGGAGATCACCTGAACGGCATTCATATATATGCCCCGCACCGGAGGACGGTCTATCAAAGCAGAGGGAAAAGCTGCACATAACCAAAACAATCCTTCCCGATCCAGGTGTTCAGGTCCGATAGGGACAGGTAACAAAATTTCTATCAACCCGGTATTCATAAAAAAACAGGTCGAATCCCGCATCACCGCTCCTGCTTCCAGCAATTCCCATTTCTGTCCCGTATTCATATACCACCTGCCTGCAACTTCCGAAGTATCTTCTTCCACAGCATCCCGGTAATCGATCTCTTTCCGCAAGGGAGCGACATCGACAAACAAACGCATCCGCTCATACTCCAATGCTCCCCGGAACCCCAATAATAGGTTGCCGCTATCCTTAGGGCCTTCCGCCAAAACCACCGGACGATCCATTTCTGCAGGAAGCAGATTACCGGCCGTCAGCGGACAAATATGATACAACTTCGTCCCGCTTTCTGCCTGCCCCACAGCCAGACAAACCGTTTCTTCGGCCACATAATTCAATTCCCAGTGATCCACCATCGGGGATACGGGCAACACCGGAGGAGGCAAGGGATGCTTCCGGCGACTATTTTGCATCATAACCTCCGTAAAAAGTTGCCGATAAGCGGCATGCCCGAAACCGACTTCCGGCCCGGCCAGCACCACTTTGATAAAACCGCTCCGGGACCGGCCGTACACATAGGAATCCTCGCTCACGGCCACCGGAGGCAAAGTCCCGGAAATCCGGCAGGTCAAACAGGTAGCTGTCGGTATAGGCGCATTGCGCAACAAAGGAGAGCCATCCGCAGGAGTAAATAAATATTGTGTATTGCCGGCTTCCGCCTGCCATTTCTTTCCGGCAAGCCATTCCATACGTACCCGGAACGAACAATTGTCAATTCCGGCTCCATACCCCTGATAATATCCATAAAACCCTTCCGGATGCTCGGGTAATTGCTGCCATTGGCTCATCAATTCCACTTTTTTCAGAGGTTTGGAAGCCATTTCATAATTCCCGAACACAAACCAGGCCCCTTTATCCGGCTGAACACCGAAAGGATAAACAGGAACCGAAGTATCCAGCTCTCCTCCCGCATTATATAATTGTAAATCGGAAATTCCGGCCACTTCCGTTTTCAATGTAATCTCGTCGAACCTGACCTGTCCGGCCCAGCTATACGGAAACAGCCAGGCTTCCCGGTTCATCAGTATCCGTAAAGCAGGTTTTACAGTATTCATTCCGTGTTTATCGGAACTGCAAGGCGTAGTAGCCGGAAAATCCTCCTGCAACCGGAATATCAGCCGCAAACAATCTTCATTTTCATAATTCAACACATAATCGGACACAACCGTCCATCCTTCATCCGTGCTGATTTCCAAATAGAACGCATCGTTCAGCAATTTATAAACGATCTCCTGGTCTTCACATCGCTGTCCGTTTGCCACCTCTCCGATCACCTCTTTGAAAAAGACCACACTCTCCTCTGTCAAACGAAATGCGACGGATACATTCCTGCATCCCTCCCGCAAAAGCAACATCGGCGATTCGATCAGCAATCCCACAGGTTCCAGGCGGCTACCCTCCCCGCCGAACAGGGCTCGGGGGTGTTCAGGATCGTCCAACTGAATGTCATTGCGCAAAATAGCGGTCACATATCCCAGGCGGGCAGCGGGAAAACGTCCTGCATCCCTTTCCAGCAAATAAGAATATATCCGCTCTATTTCCATTGAAACCACCGAAATATCCTCATTGCTCCGATAACAGAAAAGGGTATTGTCCGCATTTTTTCCGGCTACAAAAGCAGTGTTCTTTTCCACCGTCACATCTGCACTTCCCGCCCCTTTTTTCAGTACCAGCCAGGTGCTGTCCGGTACAGGCTTTCTATAAGCAGCCCGTAACACGTTCTGAAAATAAAACAAAGGGAACTCTTTCCAGCGGTTATTGAATTGTGCGGCTATCTCTCCATAATTTTGCAAAAACACCTTCAATACGGCAATGGCGGGATCGTTCTTGCCGCTGGTCTCAATCTCTTGCAGATAAATCCGGTAATTCTTCTGTAATTTCCGGACACATTCCAACAAGCTATAATATTCTTTTTTAACGATATCCTTCCCTTTCAATCCCTGACCCACTTCCGGACGCGTCCTCAAATCGGCAGTCAGGCGCAAATCCCTGCAATAAGCCAACCGCTTATCCCATTCATTCAATTTTTCCACCAGTTCATCGAGCAAAGGCAACGATTCCTCTCCTCCACACTCATATTGTAAACGGAATTTCAATTCCAAAGCACGAATATCCAGTTGCCAGATTTCAGAAAGAACAATCAAAGGCTGAAAACGGAACAGCTCATACAGAACTCCGTCCGCTTCGTCCGAGGAATTGAAGAAACGGACACAGCGCATCATTTCTACGCACCTCGACATCAACGCCGGGAAATCGCTTTCCAGCATATCGAAACAACGACCGATCTTTTTCCGTTCCTCATACCGTTTTCGGCTTAAACCATCCGTATTCCATAATCTGTTCATCTTCACTTTTCTATTGTATGCAACATTCTCCCGCCATTTCCCGCTAAATTTCGTCGATATCGGTCCCCTCACGCAAATAGAACGGGAACACCATATTTGTCCGGGAATTTGTCCGCCTTACCGTATAATCCAGTTCTATCAGAATAATACCTTCATGAATCCGTTCCAAATCCAAATTCACTTCATTCAGCGTCACCCGGGGCTCAAACATCAGCACAGCCCGCGAAATCACATCCTGCATCTGCGTTTGCACGGTCAAAGTCATTTCTTCGTGCATAAACCGGCGGATACCGCATCCAAAATCGTAACGGTGTACCCTCTCGCCCGGATTTGTCTGCATTAAGATTTCCAAACTCTGACGAATATCCTCTTCCTCTGCCACCGTCACCGTCGGATCCACCCCTTTCCGGAATTCCGGCGGAAAACTCCATCCTTTCCCTAAAAACGACTTTTCCATATCTTTTTATCTCCGATTTTTATCATCCGCCTATAAACTCACCTCTCCCGCCATTTCAACGCACCGATGGGTTATTTCTCCTCCTCATCGTATTTGCACGGCCTCACCCGCCGATCATTACCGTGGGACAGCCCAAAGCGATCTGTCCACCATGAGCCGTAGAGTCCCCCTGCCGGGCGGCCGGTTTCCCGCAAATCATTACCGTAGCCGACCCTTTTATGATCGAATCGGGCGGCCCGACACACACACACATATCTCCCATAACGGCCGCGGGCAATTTCCCGATAAGCACAGTAGGTGCCCCCGGCCCGACAACAGGTCCCCCCACATGGGGAATCGGCGAAGGAAACGCAGGTGTCTGCATCGGGCAGGTATGCATATCCGTTAATCTTGCTGCCAGTGGCATATCTTCTTATTTTTTTAATTATACATCATCAATTAATCATCACCATGCCTCCCTTTATCGTAGTCTGCCCGGAAGCGGAAACCTCGGCCGTAGCCTTTCCTTTTGCAGCAAAACCGACCTTAGCATTGGCATTCACATTCATCCCCTCCAGGGTCATATCCATTTTAGCCTTTACCTCCACCTTACCCGACGCTTCGAGAGATATATCCCCCTTTGCTTTCAGCACGATATTTTTAGCACAATCGAACGTTATTCCCTGATCGTTCAGGGTCAGCTGATTTTTATTCTGGTCGGTCAATTGAATCGACTTTTTGTCGTCGTTGATCTCGATCTTATTCTTTCCGGGTGTTTCAAGGGTGATCATCTTCTTTTCATCATCGAATTCAATCTTCAACTTCTCTTTCGTCGCGATGACTTTCTTTAAATTCTTATCGTCCAATTCATAAGGAGCAGGCTGTTTACTGCTGTATAAATTTCCCAGAATCACCGGATGTACCGGATCGTTATTGAGAAACCCCACCACCACTTCATCGTCGGGTTCCGGAAGAAAAAAATGCCCTCTGTCCTCACCGGCATATAAAGTCGCCCATCTCGCCCATATACTGTTATTATCGCCGTCCAGCACAGGAATATCCACTAAAATCCGTAATTCTCCGGCAGGATCTCCTTTCAATTGCTTCACTTTACCGATATGCAATCCTTCTATTCCCGGAAGCCGGCCGGAAGCCGGCGGAGCTGTCACATCCGGCTCGTCGGTGATATTTTGCGGCGATATTCCCATATCCACCCGCGTTATCCATACCTGTTCCCGAATCGTATGCTCTACGGCACCTACGAAAACATTCCCGTTAAAACGTGCCCCAAGTCCCTTCAACTCCACAATACATCCCGGAACAACCGCAGCATTCCCACTAAACGAAAATGTTCCCCGGTAACGCGCCAGCCCGGCTTTTAACGCCAGGCTATCCGCCCACGCCTTCATCACACCGGACTCTGCCGGAATATCCGTCTGCACCAAATACTTATCTCCCGTTTCCAGATCGGTAACAGCAGTATTTCCTTGTTTATTCAAAGCAGGTTTGGAAGCCGATGTCTTAACGACCGCCTGCTTACCGATATCCCAACTCACGGCCTCCACAGCCGCAAACTGTTCGGTGGCAGAAACCCCTCCCCTAAAATCGATCAAATCCACCCCATAAGCCACCGTCACGACAGGCGAATCGCTTACTTTCGGTTTCTTTACGGAAATTTCCTTTCCGGCACAGGTAATCAATAAACCGTTGACATCCGCACGCGACAAGGCAAAGTCCCAATCCGTACAATAATATTGTACTAAAGCGGGATGCTTAAAAGAAGTTGCATCCACAGAAACATTTCCATAACTACTCAATACCGTCTGAATAATCTCACTATCCTTTTGCTTCTCGAATACTTTATTTTTACGTCCCAAAGTGGCGGCAAACAACACATCACGGCACTCCACCACCATCCGGGGACGTTGCTGTTCATCGATTTCCATATTGAGCATTACCACCACTCCCTCAAAAATCGTCTTTTCGGCATCCGGTGTCCCGGCATCCAAACGGATCGTCTTTCCGGGCTTAAATGTATCTGAATCTGTTTCTTTAAAGGTTTGTTTCGCCATATCTCCGGCATTGAACTGCAAAGTCGCTTTACCGATACGGTTTGTTTCCATCCGGACAAATGCCGATACCAGGCGGTAATCGCTCCCGACATCTTTACCTTCACTGTACACGGTACACGAAAGCACTCTATCACTTTTTTTGGTAGGGGAATCAGCCATTTTTCATCAAATGTGGAAACAGTAACACCGTTCCCGGGTTTATATTTCTAAATCCGTCCAGCCCGTTTATCCGGGCCACTTCATCCGCCAGATAAGAATCGCCGTATATCCGGGCACACAGCGAAGCGATCGTATCTCCTGCACCAAGGGTTACGACATGGGACATATCGGGCGATTGCCGGTTAGCCTCCTTATCCGCTTCCTCCCGGTTTACGAATTCGGTAAATAACAATGAAACTTTTGCCCGCAAAGGCTGGCCGTCGGGAGCAAACAACCCGTAAGTCGTCTTCATCTGTTTAAGCCTTCCTTTAAACAATAACGTCCCCCAGGCAATTTCAATGAAATTCGACTGGTGTTCATCGCCATTGTATTTATATACCAGCTTTTCCAGCTCCCCGATCTTCTTTTTCACCGTGTCGGAATCCTTCGTCCCTTCGATCACTCCGGTACAATCGATCTGTACATCCACCGAAAGTTCTTCATTTTTATACCCGACAAACACAGGCGACTGTTTATTTTGTCCCTGCTGTTTTCCAGGATCATATTTCACCTCTTTTTTACCCTGATAATCCAGAGGTGAAACCTGGACGGTCATTTCACCGATCTTCTTACTGAACTTTTCGTCCCCGTAAGCGATGATTTTCATCTTCTCCATAGCAGTCTATCTTTCCCTTCGTTTGTAATCGGTATATTCATAGCGAGGAATCTCCCTAAGAATTTCCTCTTTCAGCTCTTCCAGCACCCCGGCAGGAATCACATACTCCGGCTCCTCTTTCTTTTCCTGAGTTACCGTGGTCTTTATGACGATTTCTTTTATAACTACCGGCATCGGATCATGATTTAAAATTTTCTTATTTTTTTCGTTCCAACAGGCCGTAACACAACTCCAGCGTTTCTATAGCCAATTCGTTTGCCTTTGCATTAAACGTGTTCACCTCCCATTTCACCGGATAGGCATTCGAACACCACCAGCACCGTAGAGCTTTCCCTTGTGCATCCATCAAATACACTACGATATTTCGAGGCTTGATCTTTTTAGCAAATCCTCCTTCCATCGTATCCTTTATCCAGGTCTCGAGACTGTTACTAAGAGGTTCCAAAGCCCGTTTCAAAATCAAATTCCCATGCTTTACCGTTTTGGGTACGGGATGGGTAAAATCATTTTGTCCTCCTTCTTTCATCTCCTCGACCTGCAATTCCATTTTCAATCCCGAAACTTCCAAAAAATCCGTATCCGGGATTTTGGGCGAGCCCTGTATCACTACCCGAAAGTAAAATGATACAGGGGGCACCCATTCATTCCCTGCTGCCATTATCCGTTAGCTATGGTTAAACCTTCATGTGCCAAATCGAGCGATTCGACAGCAGCCTCATTGCCATCCGATTTCAAACTGACTCCGGTCACCTTGGTCGGCCAGGCATTAGCCAGTTTCCACACCATGGTAGGCGCACCGCCTTCGTCCAGCAAACTGATTGTAACAGCCTTGCGCTCGATTGTATTCAACTTTATGGTATTAAACCAATCCCAGAATTTATTGTCTTTTGCAAAAACACCTTTTTTCAGGCTTACATTACTCGATTTTTTAATTCCGGGCATTTTGATCGTCGAAAAAGCCGGACTGTTCCCGTGCCGATATTCGATGATCTGAGCTTCGATATCCAGGCCAGACACCTCTTTACAGGCGATCTCCCCGATTCCGTCCACCTCTACTTTGAAATAAAAACTCGGTAACGGCCATACTGCATCTTGTTTTTCTCCTGCCATAACTTTATAATTTTAAATATGAATTTATTCGTCTATTTAATTGTTAGCTTTTTTGCATCTGTTGCTGGAAAGTGATTTCGATAAATTCTGCCGGACGGGTAATAGCCACCAAAACAGTAATCCTCATAATACCTTCCAAAATATCCTCGGGCGTCATCGTATCCCCCAATCCCACGTGCACGCTATACGCATCTTCCGGCACAGCTCCGGCCAATCCGCCGCGTTTCCATACTCCCCTCAGGAAATTTTCGATCATGCTCTTGATATTCAGCCAGGTATTTGCCTCGTTGGGATCGAATACATAAGCTCTTGCGGCATTCTTAACCGATTCTTCCAAAAATATCATGGTACGGCGTACATTGATATACCTCCAGTCGAGCGAGTTTCCATCGAGCGTACGTGCTCCCCATACCTTCACGCCTTCTCCTGTAAACGTACGGATAGCATTCACCGCCTTCCCGGATAACGGTACATTCAAATCCTCCTGGTCGTCATGTGAAATATTCACGGTCGGAGTCACTACATTGCAAAGCGAATAATTGGCCGGAGCTTTCCAAACGCCACGGGTATTGTCCACCATCGTATAAAGCCCTGCCATTGCTGCTCCCGGAGGCAGCAGATTGACTTTCTGACGGATCTCTTTCAACACCGAACGATAAACCTGGCTATTCTGCAATAAAATGGTATGCAGTAAGTCGCGATCCACAGGAGCCAGCTCTGCATCTTCCAGCTTTACAAGCTGTTCTGTAAGCTGAGCCTGTCTGTTCTCGTCTTTCCATTCGGCAATTTCCGCCTCCAGCAACTCCTTTAGTTTAGGAATATCGACATTGGCATAAGTGATACTTTTTTCGGAAACGACGGACGTATTCAACCAGGGGTAATAAGCAGCTCCAAAAGCCAAAAAATTACTGCCGATAGCCTCCCGGAATTCCATCACGGAATCTCCGTCCGGATCCTGCCGTCCCTTATAACCGCCAAATACATCCAGGATAGCGAAACGATTCTTCATCTTATTGCCACAATGCATCAGCACCGCCTGTTGTACACCGACACAAGCCTCTTTGGCAAGGCAAACCGCTTCAGGCACCAAAACCAACGTCGGCTCCTGCTCTTTTACCAAAGTTTCAACGCCTGCAGTAAATTTATCGGCCTCGAAGTCTTTCGTATAATCCCCCACCGACACAATGTAACAAGGGCCTCCGCCATTGGCATAAAAAAGCAACATATTATAATACAGGGAGTAAGCAGGATTCGACTGGACCAACTTATATCCTTTGCCTCCCAGCATCAATTCGGGCTCGCTTCCTTCGGCTTCCTGAATCTCGAATACAGGGGAAGGCTCTCCGCCGAAATAGGAACGATATTCTGCCATCGACGTAATCCGCCATGGTTTATTGGTTAATGATTTATTGCCGTTCACCGCTATTTCGGTATGCCCGATAAAAGCAGGGACAGCGGTCGCAACCTCGACGACCGAATTTGGAAATGCGTTTTTCTCTACGATATAAACGCCAGGTGTTTTCATTGCTGCCATACACTTTCAATTTTAAATTAGTAATTTTCAATATATAAAACCTATCTTCAATAATATACCACTTGCCGGATGCACTCTTCCGCCGCATAAATAAACTGTCCCGGGCGAGGGAATACAACATTCTTATTCAATACCCGGCTTCCCAGCGCTTTATGCTCGACTAACCGGAGCTGGTAATCGTATTTATCCTGCAACTTCACCTTCTCGTCCGTCACCGTTCTCCATCCCTGCTTTCCCGATTCCGTCACTCTTTCCATCACCGAAAAATGCAATAGCCCGGAAGCCTCCAATAACTCGATCTTTCTTTCTGTCTGTCCTTCACGCGGAATGAAAATATATTCCCATCTCAACTCTTTAACTTTAAAATCCAATACCCTTTCTTCTCCGGGTTTCATTGCCGGCGCAGCAACGACCACCTTTTGAAAATCATCCGGATTTTCCGTCACATATAAAAATACCCCGTCGGTAATACTCCTTTCCAAAACGATTTCGTCCTCCTCGTCCCATTCCACACTCTGCGTTCCCAATATTCCCCATTCATTTTCTGCAAGCTTTCTAAACATCGCCCCCCGGCGTTTCAGCAACTTTAAAGTTTGCAAACCGGGCGATAACCCGATTCCCCGGCACAATCCCCCGGAATAATATCCGTGAACGGCTTTCCATTTTATAAGTACATCGATCTCACTCATGATCCGAGTTTCCAATCCGGTTTCTTTACACTCGAGGTAACCCCTTTCGTTTCCGTACTGTCAAAGGTCAGCATCCTCACTTTACATACCACGGAAGGATAATACTTACCTCCCAATATGCTCCATACATTCGTCAATTCCTGTATATTAAGCGATACGAGTTCCAACGTGAATTTTTGTCCTCCCGGCAAAACGAATCCCGATTCTCCCTGCAAAAACCGGACGGCCATCGAAAGCATCCGCAATCCGTCGGCATACCTCTTATCTTCATATACGGCAGCAATCACCATATACAGATTGATATGCCACGCCGGAGATTTTTTTCCCATACGTCCGGAACTGTCTTTACTGTATCCTGCTGCAAACCCGGCGGCTCCTTCCCGCTCCACATTCAATAAAGAAATCAGCATCCGGTTCATCCCCTCTTCGGGCTCTTCCGTACCGGGAACGCCTAAAGCCACCAAAGTTTCGGGTAAATCATAAAAGCTGCCTAAATATTCATTCAGCTTATCCGATATAAACGATAAAACATCTCCGATCATCGAATTTCATTTATAATTTATGATTCAAATAGTATAAACAAGATTTATTATGTATCAAACATAAATAGATATCATCACATTTTTCACAAATTCAATCATTGAAATCCACAAAAAAACGTTCAATTTTCAACAAGAAAAATCACTTATCACAAATTCATCCCCTACACTTCCATATTAGCTCTTTTCCATTGCTTCGGCGACACCCCGAAATGTTCCCGGAAACGGGTATTAAACGTATTGGCATTCTTATAACCGACCTTGTTGGCAACCCGGCGAATCTCCAGAGAAGTGGATAACAATAATTCTTTCGCCTCCTCCAAACGATAATGATTGACAAAACGGAAAAAATTATATCCGAATCTTTGATTTAAAACTTTAGAAAGATAAGTCCGGTTTGTTCCGATACGCATGGCCACATCTTCGATATGCAATTCAAATTCCCGGTAAATCCGCTGTTTTTCAAAAAGTTCCGAGAGACGGCGGCTAATCCATTCTTCCGTGCTCTCCTGCTCTTTCCCGGGACAAACGACTTCTTCGCAACCGGACGTTTCGTCCTTCTTCGTCCGGGAGGGTATCCTCATATTCCGGTAAACGAACCAGCCGAATACAGCAACCTCCGCCACAAGCAGCAAAGCCACCCACGGAACACCCCAGATTCCCCGATAAAACTCCAACACCTTATATATACACCCGATCGCCAGAATGGTAAACAACAATAAATAAAGCATACCCACACAATAAATCAACACACGCAGCCCACAACAAGCACGTCCGGAATGTTTCCAAACAGAGTACAACAAAACAATCCCACCCGATACCACACACACGAAAACCAGGGGAATACTTCCAAAAACATAAATTAATTCAGATTGTTCCATAAAATTTAATATTAGAATAACCGATAAATTCAGTATCCCAATATTATTGATTATCTATAAGATAGAATTACCAATACGTAAAAACGACTTATCAAATCATCAAAAACAACTGCCCGATCATCAAAAAACGACTAAATCGTAAAATATCGTCCCGCTTACACCCTATTCCCGCCTTTTTATGAATTTTATACATTCTTAGGGAAGGCTTTTAAGGAGGACACAGGAAGTTTTCCTACCTTTGGTAAACAAAATCGTGAAAGAGCGGAAAATCATACATATCGATATGGATGCGTTTTATGCCTCGGTAGAACAAAGGGATCACCCCGAATACAGAGGCAAACCTCTGGCGGTAGGCCGGCCGGAAGAACGTGGTGTTGTAGCTGCAGCCAGCTACGAAGCCCGCCGTTACGGGGTACGGTCGGCGATGTCCTCGATGAAAGCCTTAAAACTCTGCCCCGGCCTGATCTTTGTGCGGGGAAGAATGGAGGTATATAAAGCTATTTCAGCCGAGATCCACGAGATATTCCGGCAATATACCGATTTAATCGAACCCCTGTCTCTGGATGAAGCTTTTTTAGACGTTACAGAAAATAAAAAGGGGATCCCTTTGGCTTTGGACATCGCCAAAGCCATCAAACAAGAAATCAAGGAAAAACTGGGATTGATCGCCTCCGCAGGGGTATCATACAACAAATTCCTCGCTAAAATCGCTTCCGACTACCGAAAGCCCGACGGGCTTTACGTGATACATCCCCAAAAAGCGGAAGCTTTTATCGCCCGGTTACCCATAGAAGCATTTTGGGGGATAGGCAAAATAACCGCAAAAAAAATGCACTCTCTCGGAGTGCATGACGGAGCAAAATTAAAAGCCTGCTCCCTTGAATTTCTGACCCGCAATTTCGGAAAAGCGGGACAGATATATTACAATTTTTCCAGAGGAATAGACACCCGTCCGGTGGAAGCGGAAAGAGTTCGTAAATCCGTGGGCTGCGAAAGCACCTTCGATCGGGATCTCACCGATCACATGGCGCTTATCATTAACTTATGGCATATAACCAACGATTTACTTCGCCGTTTGAATAGATCGGGATTTAAAGGACATACGCTCACTTTAAAAATTAAATTCCACGATTTCACCCAAAAAACCCGGAGCATCAGTGTAAGCCACGAACTAAAAACCATGCAGGAAATCCTGCCTCTGGCCAAGCAACTGTTAAACGATCTTCAATTGGCCGACTATAAAATACGTCTCATGGGGCTCACCGTTTCCAATCCGGTAGAGGAAAGCGACACCCACGATCCCGTCCAATTGTCTTTCAATTTCTGAAAAACGTGCTTATTACAGCATCGTTACTTCGATCAACAACACGAAAGAATCTTCCCTGGCCTCTACCTTAAAACTTTCCGTATCGTAGATACCCATTCCGTCGCGTCGCGATAGCGTGGTATTGCCGATCTCTACTTCACCCTCGATCACAAAACAATAAACCCCGGTATTTTTTCCATGCAGCTTATATTCTACTTCCACTCCCTTTTCCAATTCACCCAAAGAAAACCAGGCATCCTGCAAAATAGAAGCTACACCCGTTCCGTCCGGAGCGATGATCGTTCCGAATTTATTTTTCTTATCTACTTTCCGTGTATCGTAGTTTTTATAAACCGGAACGGTATTATTCACCTTCGGAATAACCCAAATTTGTAGAAATTGCAGCATTTCGGTTTTACTGTCGTTATACTCGCTGTGATATATACCGCTTCCGGTACTCATCACCTGGATATCTCCCGGCGTAATCACATCGCTATGCTCCAGGCTATCGCCGTGCCGCAAATATCCCTTTAAGGGAATAGAGATCACCTCCATATTTTTATGGGGATGTGTATCGAACCCCATCGCAGGGGCGACAGTATCGTCGTTCAGTACCCGCAATGCTCCGAAATGTATCCGGTCCGGGTTATAATAATCGGCAAAACTAAAAGTATGGTATGTTTTTAACCAGCCGTAATCGGCATGCCCTCTGGAATTTGCCTTATCTAATACAATTTTCATAACAGAATATTTTTATTTGTAATTAAGTATCTAAAAGATTAAACGTATTGAAACAAATTAAAGTTTCCTTCGTTTATAAAGAAAATTTTAAACATGGCAAAAATCCGGGAACTGACAGGACATCTCATGGCATTGGGCGCCATACTGATCTATAGTTTCAATACCAACTTTATGAAAGTGATCATGCCCACCCACATCGAGCCCGAAGGGCTGGTGGTATTGAGGTGTGCCTTCGGAGCGATCGGATTCTGGATCATCGGATTGTTTACCCCCTCCCAAAACTCTCCCAAGCCCAGGAAAAAAGAAATACTGATGATGATGCTCGGCGGCGTTCTGGGAATGGGAGCGAATTTATTGCTATATCTGCGGGGCTTATCGATGACCGGGCCGGTAGATGCATTCGTAATACGCACCGTTCAACCGATCATCGTCATTCTGCTCGCGGTCGTTTTTCTGCATGCCACCTTCACCAAATACAAAGCGGTCGGCATCCTGCTGGGATTGGCGGGAACGATATATGTTTCCGTAATGCCCCATGAAGGGAAAGTGCACGACTCTTTCGGGGGAGATATGCTGGTGCTCCTGTCTTCGGTATCCTATGCTTTCTACCTGATCCTGATAAAACCTTACACGGTAAAATTCAATTCATTGTATGTCATGAAATGGATGAGTTTAGCCGCATTTATCGTATCGCTCCCTTTCGGCATCTACCAGCTGGTGCAAGCCCCGTTATTCCATGGACCGACACCGACCCACGTCTGGCTTGAATTGGGATATATTTTAATATTTGCAACGCTTATCGGCTATTTCCTCAACCTGAAAGCCTTAAATTACATTCCCCCCTTTGTGGAAAGCGTATATATCTACCTGCTCCCGATCACCGGTGCCGCCGTATCTATCGGTATGGGACTGCAAAAATTCTCCTGGCACGATCCGATTGCACTGGCTCTGATTATTGCGGGTTTTATATTGATCAACCTGAAAAAGAAAGAAGGGAAAAAATCGTCCGCTCCCCCGGCCATGTCGCCCGCAACGGTATCCGGCTCCGATTCTCCCAATTCTTCTATGGAATAGTTTTATTGGACACCGGAATGAAACCTCCTTTTAAGATCATAAAGAAGCCGAAACTTATCGCAGAGAGAATTTGCCTTTCTAATTGCGGGCTAAAAAATTTCTACCGCATCGGCGAAGGTGTGTATCGTTCCGACCAACCTTCACGGGCTTGTTTCCGGGAATTGGAAAAATTCGGAATAAAAGAAGTATTAAATTTACGCAACCGGCACAACGACAGAGACGAGGCACGCGACACTTCCATACGCCTGCATCACCTTCGCACCCGGGCAACTCAGCTCAGTCTCGACGACCTGATTACAGCCCTCCAGATTATTCACGACAGGCAAGGCCCGCTTCTGTTCCATTGCTGGCATGGCAGCGACCGCACCGGGGCCGTCGCCGCCATGTACCGTATGGTGTTCCAACGGGTGAGCAAAGAAGATGCCATTCACGAGATGACGGAAAGCATTTTCGGTTTCCACATGACATTCGACCACATCATCGACCTGATTTATTCGGCCAATATTTCGAAAATACGCCGGGAACTGTTCAATAATTCATCATTTTCAGGATTTGAGTACCCAACCCGATCCGGTAACCCTGCGAAATAAATATAACCTCACCCTTCCGGTTTACCATCACGATCAAAGGCAGGTTGTCGATATTCTTCAATTTCAACGATTCTGCCAGCATATTCCTGATTTTACCGTCCCGGTCATATCCTAATTTCATCACACCGGGCAACGGGCGGAAATCGTGCCGGGAAAAACGTCCCAACTGATCGCGGTCTGTAAACAAAAAAGCCATTTCCACGCCTTTTTCTTCGAACTCCGTTTTCAAAGCGCTCATATCTCGCACCAAATGATTGGTCGGTTCCTGGTTGGCGGCAATGAATACCAACGCCGTATAACCGGTTTCCGGCAATTCAAAGCGATAAGGCTTTTCGCCGGTTTCCGGCATATATTCCAAAGGCATCCGGATGGTTCCCAGCACCGCCAATTCCTCTTTTGCATCGGGTACGGTCATCTCTATTTCCGTCAAACCACCTGCCCTCACCTGAAAACTCTTCACCTGGGAAACCACCGAGCCGTCGCTCCTGCGGTTGCCGGTAGTGAGGATATAATCCCCTTCTTCTAAAGCGACCGGAGTTGCAAAAATACGACTATACGAAGCCCCTCCCCCCATATCTACCTGGCTATTACTGCCTAAATCCACCGAACGCGCCACTCCGTTATTGATTTTCGACACCGTAAAATGAGTATAATAAACGGGATCTTTCACCGCTCTTTCCCGGTAACGCACAGCCAACTCCCCTTTAGGTGCTACAGATTGCCGGGCAGAAAACACGACAGGAGTCCACCCTTTCCCTGCATTGTATTCGGGTTTTCCGTCCACAGGATTCAGCCGGGCAGCAATCCCCATCGTACGGCAAGCCGCTACAAAAAACAAATCCTTCGAAGGCGTATCGGTAACCCGGGCAGCCAGCACGCCTTCCGGCGGAGTTGCGATATTCACCGTATTGACCGAATCGACGACTGCAATATGCTCCATGTCTTTCAATAAACCGGACACAGAAGTTATATTCTTCTCAGCCAAATATGCCTCCAATGGTGCGCGCCAGGATGTGATAAGCTCGTTCTTGATCCGGGGATTCAAAATATAATCGCGGAACAGATCCGAATAAGCAAACCCGCTCAACAAATATTCGGGAAAACGCGGTTTATCCAGAAATTTCCGGGCTGCCATGAAATGCACCCTCCATGTCCCGGCAGGCGTATCCTGTAAATCCTTCCCTTGTACTGTTCCGAGCAAATCCATAGCCAAAGCCCGATTTTCGGGATCCGTTTCCCGGATAAACCGGATGACCTGACTGTAATTTCCGCGGCTTTCTTTAATAAATCCTCCTAACCGTTCCCGATTTACCCCCAATTCCTCTGCCAGCCTCTCTATTTCCAAAGTTCCCGGAAAGGTAGCAATAAAAGCATTCCGGACAGAATCCTCATACATAAAACGACGGTCGTTCACAGCCCGCTCACTATCGGGCACCAAAGCCTCATAAGCTTTTTCCACGGGCGGCATAAGATCGTAATCCTCCGTAAAAACAGTTCCGGAAGCCTTATCCAATACGACGATAACCCGATCCGTTTTCGCCCCTTTCAACTCGGAAAATCCGTATCGCTCACCATCCGTCGCCCACACGATCCAATCACCCAATCCTCCCGTCAATCGGGCCATCCCTTTATGATCGGCCTTAAAAGAAGCCACCGGATAATATTCCCCGTAATTATAAATACGAAATTCCACTTTGGCTCCCGGCACCGGTTTCCCTTCCACATCGGTCACTTTCACCTCCATTTTCCGTACATCCGTATAATTCCCGGTAACATTCACTACCGTCCCGTTAGCATTTTCAGAGGCAATCTCTTCATCCGAATTATATTTTCCAAACACCCTGGCCAGCATAAACAATCCCCGGCGCACCGGAGCGGTAAACCAGGCTATATCCAAGCGGGGTTCAGGCTCACAAGCCCCTAAATATTTCCACTTTCCGTCCACCCATACCTCTATCCAGGCATGATTATCATCGCAATGTGCCCAACGGGGCGTATATACCTGACGGGCAGGAATCCCCACAGCCCGCAAAGCCGCCAAAGCAAAAACCGACTCCTCCCCGCATCTGCCGTAAGCCGTAGTCAGCATAGTCAAAGGTGCACAGGTACGGGCATTCGTCGGCTTATAAATCGCTTTTTCATGACACCAATGATTTACCTCCAAAGCGGCATCTTCCATCGTAGCACACTTCAATACCCTGTCCCGCAATTCTTTATAAAAAACCATCCGGGAAGAATCCAGGCTTTCATTGCTTCCCCGGACCGGAAAAACAAAATGCCGGAAAATAATTTCAGGAATTTCTTTCCCCCAAGGCATCTCCTCCCTCACCTTAAAAGAATGCCTGACATGATCGAGCAAAAACGCTCCGCAATGTTCCCCCGACAAATCGATCAAAGGCGAATAAGCATACAAAAACTGCAATGCCTCCCGTTCCTCCGTACTCAATGGAGTTTCAAACACGGCAAACAGGTTTTGGGGAGCCTGCATAAGCAATTGCTTCTTCGTTTCAAAATCCCGTTCCACCGTCTGCCGGTAAACCGGATCGGTAATAAAATGCTTTTCTTCCCGGCATCCTCCCAACACCAATAAAAGCATGATCCACACAGCCAATCTATTCATAGTTCTATATTAAAAATTATGCAAGAACAAATATATAAAAAGATTATAAATACCTGACAAAAGCTAAAAATCATCCGGCCGAATCCTTATAAAATGGGAAAATAATTTATAAATTTGAGACTGGCGTCAGTAAGAAAAACCGGCTTTCCCAAAATCACCGTCGAAGGGCAAAAGCATATATCGTTAAAAACATAACCTATACATTATGAAAAAGCACATTTTTTTATCCCTCATAACCATTTGGCTATCCGGGACACTCGTACAGGCAGCGACGTACACCGATCCCAAACTCCCGGTTTCCAAACGGGTACAGCTACTTATGTCGAAAATGACACTTGAAGAAAAAATAGCCCAAATGGATATGTTCGCCGTCTGGGATTTAGAAAAATACAAAAACTCGACTTTGGCAAACGGGGAAGGAATCGGTGCTTTCATCGGTGACATCACACCCGAAAAATACAATGAAATTCAAGCATTATCCGAAAAAACCCGGCTAAAAATTCCATTTCTGATCGGAGTGGATGCCGCCCACGGTCACGCATTGATGCCGGGACGTACCGTATTTCCCACCTCTATCAGTATGGCGGCAACATTCAACCCCGAATTAGTTTACCGTGCCGCTCAACTTTCTGCCAAAGAAATACGTGCTTGCGGCAATCAATGGACATTCGCCCCGTGCATCGACATTGTTCACGACGCCCGCTTCGGACGAACCGGCGAAACTTATGGGGAATGCCCGTTTTTAACCTCCGTTTTAGTCCGTAAAGCCGTACAGGGATTGCAAGACAACGATGATCCGCAGCAACGGGTGGCCGCCTGCGTGAAACATCTGCTGGGCGGAGGCGCTTCCATAGGCGGAGTAAACCACGGGAATGCCGAGATCTCCGAAAGAATGTTGCGCCGGGATTTCCTGCCTCCATTCAAAGCAGCAGTCGATGAAGGGGTATTGACCATCATGCCGGGACATAACGACGTAAACGGTATTCCTATGCACGCATCCGGCCGGATTCTGACGGACATCATCAAAAAAGAATATGGTTTTCAAGGTTTTTACATCACCGACATGGGTGATATAGAAAACCTGAAAACAGAGCGTATCCACCGCACGGCAACCGATCAGAAAGATGCTGTCCGGCAAGCGGTCAATGCAGGGATCGACATGCACATGTATTCCTGGGAACGCGAAATGTTCGTCGATCATTTGCTCGCCTTAGTGCACGAAGGTAAAGTATCTAAAAAGCGGATCGACGACGCAGTAAAACGGATTCTGACCGTAAAATTCGAACTGGGACTCTTCGAACAACGTTACGTGAAAATCGAACCGGACAAGCAAACGTATGCTACACCGGAAGCAAAGGAATTAGCACTGGAAGCAGCGAGACAATCCATCGTGCTATTGAAAAACGACAAAAATCTCCTGCCTTTAAAAAACGGTTCCTATAAAAAAATTCTCGTCACCGGCCCCAATGCCGACAATCAGGCTATCCTGGGAGACTGGAGCTCCATACATCCCCAGGGCCACGTCGTGACTATTTTAGAAGGAATCCGGCAAATGGCAGGCCGGGAAAGCGAAGTGACCTACTGCCCCAGCGGAAAGATAAAAGGGAAAAAATCAAATGTAAAAGTAGCCACGACCGATCCGGTAACTCAAGCCAAAGAATTACAGGAGGGAGGCGAGTTAAACGAATTTGCCATTGAAGAAGCTGTCCGCCGGGCGAAAGAAAACGACCTGGCGATCATCGCTATCGGTGGCTACGGGCTGCGAAGCGATTGGGGAATGCGCACTTACGGCGAATCTGCCGACCGTCCTTCCATCGATTTCTACGGGTTACAAGCAGAATTAGTGAAACGGGTATATGAAACAGGTGTTCCCACCATCGTTTTGATTGTAAATGGGAAACCGCTGAACAACCCCTGGATCACGGAAAATATCCCCGCAATAATCGATCTTTGGGAACCGGGCATGTACGGCGGGCAGGCCGTAGCCGAAATACTGTTCGGACAGGTGAATCCCTCCGGGAAACTCCCCATTACCATACCTCAAACCGCAGGGCATATCCCGCAATATTACTACCAGACCAAATCCCGTTATACCACAGGCTACGGGCTGGGCTCGAGCCGGAAGGACGACCGTCCCGCTTTTTGCTTCGGCCACGGATTGAGCTACACCTCTTTCCAATACGACGGAGTACAGCTTTCGGACACCCTCTTGCAGACAGGACAACCGGTAACGATCCGGGTAGAAGTGACCAACACCGGAAAGCAGGCAGGTTATGAAACGGTGCTGGTATTCGTGAAAGACGAAGTATCGAGTGTCGTCACACCTCTACAACAACTCAAAGCTTTCCAAAAGATATTCCTGAATCCGGGAGAAACCAGGCAGGTTGAACTGGAAATCCCGTTCGACGAATTCGGGCTATGGAACGAAGAAATGAAATATATCGTGGAGCCGGGCAAATTCGAATTACAGATCGGACGCTCGGCAGAGGATATCCGGGTGAAACGCGAGATATGTTATTATTAATGTAAAAACTATTCTTATAGATTTAATTCACATAAATAATCATTAATAATACAATAAGTCTCTTTATAATTTAACACAATATGTAAAAGAAAAGTCTCAAAAAACACATAAAAGTAGGAAGAGAACTTATTGTTTTCTATTTTTGCATTTACATTTTTAATAATAGTACAATGAATTATTTTATTGATCTTTTTTCTCCTAATACAGCTCTAGCATTTTCTGAATCAAACCAAACAATTTCTGGTTTCAGAATTTCAAGAAAAGCGTATGTGGAAAATAAAAAAATAAGTATTGGAGATAAATTCATTTGTTATTGCACTAAAATACAACGTTTTATCGGTGTACTAGAAATTACCAGTCAACCATTTATTAGTAACACACCTATTTTCACTAAAGAAGACGATCCTTTTGTTTTAAGATTTCAGGTAAAACCTATTGTTTGGCTTCCTTTAGAAAAAGGAATACCTATACATGATGATAAAATTTGGAATAATTTATCAATAACCAAAAATCTACCCAAAGATAGTACCAACTGGACATATATGGTGTTCTCAAGCCCAAGATTATGGCCCTATGAAGATTGTGAATATTTAGAAAAACTTTTATTACAACAATTAAAGGAAATGAAAGATTTTCCTTTTTCAGAAAATGATAAAAAGAAAATCAAAGCATCCCAAAAAGTTCGTATATCTGATAATAAGGAAACAATTATAGAAATACCAGAAGACAATAGTAGTAATAACAATAATATAAAAGAAGAACGAGAATCTATCCAAATACAAGCATTATTGGCTGAAATCGGAGAAAGGTTAGGATATAAAATATGGATTCCAAAATCTGATAGAACTAGAGTTCTAAATAAATGGAAATTACAGAATATTAACACAGTACTAGAAGAACTTCCTTTAGTTTTTAATGGACCAACTTTAAAAGTTATTGAAAACATTGATGTTTTATGGATAAAAAGGCATTCTATTGTTAGGGCATTTGAAGTAGAAGGTACAACTGCAATATATTCAGGCATATTAAGAATGGCGGATTTACTGTCTCTACAACCAATGCTTGATATAAAAATACACATTGTAGCTCCGATAGAACGTAGAGATTCTGTTTTTGAACAAATCAACAGACCGGTTTTTGCTTTTATGGAAAAAGGCCCCTTAGCCTATTTATGTACCTATATTGCATATGATTCTGTTAAAGAGTTGAAAAAAGAACCACATTTAGAACATATGAACGATAGTATTGTAGATGAATATACAGAATTTGCAAATGATTGAATTATGATATATAACAATATTATCTTTATTTTCCGAAACAGATCATATTATAAGAAATATCTTCCCTCACAAAATTTACAGTCCCCTGACACTCCACTCCAAAATATTCTCTATTCAATCTCATCGTTTAACATCCCTGTCGCTTCACCATCGACAACCATGCCCCGCTCTCCGATATAATCGTATAAAGCCTTATAAAACGGATGGCGGATTAAAGTGGAAGCATCTCCTAAGATTATCAACTTCATACGGGCACGGGTGATCGCTACATTCATTCGGCGTAAATCGTTCAAAAAACCGATTTGCCCGTCTTCATTCGCCCTTACCAGGCTGATAAAAATCACATCCCGCTCCTGTCCCTGAAAACCGTCCACTGTATGAACGGTCAGCAAGCGGCGGAACGGACGAAAAAAACGGTCTTTCTTAATCAATCCCCGTATATATTGCACCTGCGCCCGATAAGGCGAAATCAGGCCGAAATCGATACTTTCCTCTAATATTCGTTCACCACCGATCTTTTCTATATAAGCTTTCAACTGTCCCACCAGCAAAACCGCTTCTTCCTTATTCACTCTTCCAAACCCTTCGGCAGTCATCTTCTCCCTGTATCCGCCACCGGAAGTATCCACCCACACCACAGCAGAATCATATTCCAATATTCCTCTGTATTTCACTTCGGGAGCAGCCTGTAAAGCGTGATGATAAAACCAGGCCGATGAAAACCCCATAATATCCTCGTGCATCCGGTATTGCAAGGTAAGCATCGACACCGCTTCCGGTTTCCGCCGGGCGGCCTTCTGGATCAGCGTCCGGTCTAACCCGCCTCTTGCCGCCTCCACGCATTTAATCGTAGGAGGCAGCTGGCAATGATCCCCCGCCAGCACCACCCGGTCGGCATGCAAAATTGCTACCCAACAGGCAGCCTCCAAAGCCTGCGCTGCCTCGTCGATAAACAAAGTAGAAAAATATTTCCGTTCCAGCACCCGGTTAGCCGCTCCCACTAACGTACAGGCAATAACTCTCGCCTCTGTAAACAGTTGGTCTTCTATCCTGATCTCCAGCTCTGTCGCCCGTATCCGTAACTTTGAAATCCGTTCCTTCAATGCATCCCGTTCGGAACGTCCTCCTTTACGTACATGCGACAATAAATCCCGGATATTTTTCCGGATTTTCCATAATTCCGGATAATCGGCATGAGCTTCAAAACGTCTCTCATAAGTGAAAGAAAGCATCTTATCGTTTACACGGGTAGGATTCCCTACCCTCAATACACTTATTCCCCGATCGACCAGCTTTTCTGCAATCCAATCGACAGCCGTGTTACTTTGTGCACAAACCATCACCTGATTTTCACGATGTAAGGTTTCAAAAACAGCCTCTACCAAAGTCGTTGTTTTCCCTGTTCCCGGAGGCCCGTGTACGATGGCGACATCTTTCGCCGCCAACACCCGGTTCACCGCCTCTTCCTGCGAACGATTAAGCCAGGGAAAACGCAGGGGATAAAATTCGTGCTTCCCGGCAACCGTCCTGCCTAACAATACGTCACGCAAATAAGCGGCACGGTTTCCCTGCGCTTCCATCACTTCCCGGAGCGCCGCAAACATCACTTTATAAGAATAATCGTCGAAATACAACTGGACACCCAAATCCACCCCTACCCTCAATTCGTTCAATGCCGCTGTCCCAGGCAAGACAACCACCATTTTATCATCCTGTACATAACCGATCGTTGCCGTGAAATTAAAATAACGCAAAGTCCCTGCCGCCGACACCGTAAAAAAACAAACGGGACGTCCGTACTCAAAAACAGAATCCACATCGTCCGGCTCGGCCTTCTCGATCTCTACAGTCAATTGGTTCAAAGAATTATAGCGATTGCCGTTCACCCTCACCGGATACCAGCATACCCCCTGCCTCACCCGTTTCAATACACCTGCTTGCTGGGTTTGCTGCCTGTACAATTCCTTCTCGTATTCATATTCCTTACCCAGTAAAATATATTGCTGCTGTAAATCGGCAATAGGCGATTGTTCTTTATCGTTACTCATGTTTATTTCATCGAAATTCAGAGGCAAAGGTAAGTTATTTTTATTTCACGTATCAGCCGGATAAAAACCGAATTATCAAATTTATCGGGAATAAATCAAACCTCCCACCGGGAAACAGAAAAAAACTCCGGCTAAATAAAAATAACGGTACGACTTAAGAAAAATAACACCCCGAAAATGACTCCGGACAAGAAACTAACAATATTAAAAAATCAGTTTTTCAGTTCCTGAAATTTGATTTTTAGAATATTTTATATAGCTTTGTCTAATCATGAAATGCGAAATGCAACATATTATCCCTGCTTGTAGCTTTAATACTGAAGCTAAAGGGAGAATCATGTTCATTCTGCCCGCTATTTCTATTATTATTACTACCATTATTACCACTACAACCATTATTACCCCTTTGGGGTTGTAGTCTGTTCATATTATCAATTTATATACCTGTTTGTATATTTTCCGGTCAAGGTCACCGGGGATTGATTCCGTCGATTTCATATTTTCAACAACAACATTGTATAACTAAATACATTACATTCGTCATGAAAGTATTTAAATTTAAAGGAGCGATGCTGGCAGATGCCGCAGCCCTTTCAGATATAAAAAACAAACTCGGCAAGGAGCAAGAACCTTGCGTCGTCGTCGTATCGGCCTTAAAAGGAGCGATGCCCCAACTACGGTCTTTATACAGCCAGGCATTACGCAAAGGGCAAGGCTTTGAAGAAGAGTTCAAAGCCTTAAAAGAAAAGCATCTGCAAATGGCAGAAAAGCTATTGGCAGGGCAAAAGAAAAAAGAATATCTCGAAGTCCTGCAATCCCACCTGAACGAACTTTACGACACCCTGAACCAGGTGGCAGTATTAAAAGATGTATCTCACTCTTTAAAAGATTACGTCCTGTCGAAAGGCGATATCCTGTCTTCTCTTCTATTCTGTGCTCTCTTCGACAATGCAAGCTGGCATGATTCCCGTAACTTCATCATCACCAACGATAATTTCGGAGCACCGGAAATACAATGGGAAGAAAGTTGCCGGGCCGCGAAAGAAGAATTTAAAAAAGCGGGAAAAATATCCGTCGTTCCCGGCTATTGCGGAAAAACCAAGGACGGATATACCATATCACTGGGACGCGTAGGGCTCTCCCTCACGGCATCCGTACTCGAAGCCTGTTTTTTCACTCCGGTAAAAGCGGCAGTCTGAAAAATTCCAGTCATTTAAAGCCCATAAGACCGTAAAATACGAACAATCTGTATGTTCCCACATACAAAATACGGCCTTATGGGCTTCTTCTATAACATCAATTAAAAAAAATTCACTTTAAAATTAACTTACTTTTAGGGTTAATAATCTTTCTATTCTAAAATTTAATATTACATTCGCACACGCAAAAAAATTGTGTGTTGCAATTTGTAAAATTGGTCATATTATCCTTATTGTTCGTATTGATTTTGCCTGTAAATCAAGCAGAATCAGAAATCGGAAAAAAAACGGAGGAAGAGGTACACTCAAACCCGAATCATATCGGAAATTTCCAAAGTCCGAATCTTTTTACACTTTTCAACACTTCGGGAGATTTAACGGTAGATATCTCCCATAACACCTACGATAAAAAAACTTTTCTTCGTTTATTCCTACATCCGAAATATAGTAAAATTCATCCGGCGCAACATAACTCCACCTTTGAGTTAAATTGCATTTCTTTATCGGAAATACCGGAAACAAAGGATTACTATGTCTATACGTTACGGAGGATTTTAATTTAATCCTGTCCTCCTGTTTTCCTTTTTCTTTATAAAAAGAACGGCCTGTCGGGACTTGTTCTGTTACGTCTGTCGATAATTAAGAAGACTAAATATATTCACTATGAATCTAACACTATTTGTTGTAGTATTAATTACAGCCATTGTCTTAGTGGCTGTAGCCTTAGGGTTAGCCCGGCTGATTTCTCCACGTTCTTTCAACCGCCAAAAAGGAGAAGCTTATGAATGCGGCATCCCCACCCGGGGCAAGTCGTGGATGCAATTTAAAGTGGGTTATTACCTGTTCGCGATCCTTTTCCTGATGTTCGACGTGGAAACAGTATTCCTGTTTCCTTGGGCAGTAACCGTACAGGACACCGGAATAGACGGATTAATCAATATTTTATTTTTTATGCTGATTCTAATTTTAGGATTGGCTTACGCCTGGAAGAAAGGAGCGCTTGAATGGAAGTAAAAATCAAATCCATGAAATATGAGGACTTCAATGACAATGAATACCTCGAACAACTCAGGGCAGCCGGTACAAATGTTTTTGTGGGCTGTCTGGACGAACTCATCAACTGGGGACGTTCCAACTCAGTGTGGCCCCTCACTTTCGCAACCAGTTGTTGCGGAATCGAATTTATGGCAGTGGGAGCCGCCCGTTACGATTTTGCCCGCTTTGGGTTTGAAGTAACCCGTGCCAGTCCGCGACAGGC
This sequence comes from uncultured Odoribacter sp., assembly GCA_900544025.1. Lineage (GTDB taxonomy): Bacteria > Bacteroidota > Bacteroidia > Bacteroidales > Marinifilaceae > Odoribacter. The sequence continues at coordinate 15,166 of UQTM01000023.1, read as the reverse complement.
AGACGTAATCATCGTTGCCGGAACAATCGTTCATAAAATGGCTCCGGTATTGCGACGCCTTTACGACCAGATGGCCGAGCCTAAATACGTCATAGCAATGGGTGGATGTGCCATTTCGGGAGGACCTTTTAAGAAATCCTATCATGTTGTGAAAGGGGTTAACGAAATACTGCCGGTAGATGTATATGTGCCGGGATGCCCGCCCCGTCCCGAAGCCCTGCTTTATGGAATGATGCAATTGCAAAGGAAAATCAAAGTGGAAAAATTCCTCGGTGGCGTGAATAAGCAAGAAAAAGACCCGAAAGAAAAATAATCTTTTTCTCCATGCAAAAAAGGAACGAAAAACCGCAAAGCGGACAAAAGAAGAAAAGAAATCTATGAAAGATAAAATATTACAAATCGTCCCGGAAGCTGTCATTGAAGACAAAACACCATTGACCGTGACCGTTCCGGTAACAGCTTTCCACGAACTGGCCTACCGCCTGTGTACAGACGATGACTTATTGTTCGATTATTTGGTTTGCATGACAGGAATGGACTGGGGAGAAACTTTAGGAGTGGTTTATCACCTCTCTTCTACTCGCTATGGCTATCAAATTGTGCTAAAGATAGAAACGAACGACAGGGAAAACCCCGAACTGCCGAGTGTTTCCGACATTTGGGCTACCGCCAATCTGAACGAACGGGAGGTACTGGATTTTTATGGAATCCATTTTATCAATCACCCGGATATGCGGCATTTATTCCTGCGAAACGACTGGATAGGATATCCTTTTAGAAAAGATTATAACGAAGATCCGGAGATCAATCCGGTACGGCTCGAAAGCGACAGCAGTCCGGATGCCACCAGCACTTTTGAAGAAGGAGCAGATGGTGCTATTCAGGAAAAAGAAAATATTCTGTTTGAAGACGACGAATATGTGGTCAATATCGGCCCTCAGCACCCGGCAACCCACGGCGTGTTACGTTTCAGAGTTTCGCTGGAAGGCGAGATCGTACAAAAGGTAGATGTCAATTGTGGATACATACACCGGGGCATTGAAAAAATGTGTGAAAGCCTCACTTATCCGCAAACCTTGGCTCTGACCGACAGGTTGGATTATCTGTCTGCCCACCAGAACCGTCACGCCCTTTGTCTTTGTATCGAGGATGCCCTTCAAATAGAAGTGCCGGAACGGGCTAAATATATCCGGACGATTATGGACGAACTTACCCGGGTTGCCTCCCACCTGTTGTTCTGGTCCACTTTCTGTATGGATCTGGGAGCTTTGACAGCCTTTTTCTATGGCTTTCGCGACCGGGAAAAGATTTTAGACATACTGGAAGAAACCTGTGGAGGCCGCCTCATCCAAAATTATAATGTTATCGGCGGAGTGATGGCAGACATCCACCCTAATTTAGTCGGTCGGGTAAAAGAATTTATAAAATACCTGCCTCCCATGCTAAAAGAATATCACGGAGTATTTACGGGCAATATCATCGCGCAGGAGAGAATGAAAGGCATCGGAATCCTCTCGCGGGCAGACGCCATCTCTTATGGAGTGACCGGACCGTCGGGACGGGCATCCGGCTGGAACTGTGACGTTCGCAAACTTCATCCTTACGGAGTGTACGATAAAGTAAACTTTCAGGAAATTACTTACCAGGAAGGCGATGTATATCACCGTTATATGGTGAGAATGAAAGAAATCGAACAATCCCTGCACATTTTGGAACAACTGATCGATAACATTCCGGAAGGCGATTTTGCCGTAAAAACGAAACCGGTCATCAAACTACCGGAAGGTCAATATTTTCATAGCGTGGAAGCCAGCCGGGGAGAATTCGGCGTGTTTATCGAAAGCCGGGGAGATAAAACTCCTTACCGGATGAAATTCCGTTCTCCGGGCTTACCTTTAGTATCGGTGGTCGATTTATTGGCCAGCAAAAATAAAATTGCCGACCTGATCGCTATCGGTGGTTCGCTCGATTACGTCGTGCCCGACATCGACAGATAAAAACAAGCGGTGTACATTTTGAAAATAAAATATTAAAAATAGAAAAAACAATCAATATGTTTGATTTTGCAGTAGTCACACAATGGGTTGATGAAACCTTACGCAACTTCCTGCCGGGATCGTGGGTAATGCTCACCGAATTCGTCCTCATAGGACTTTGCCTGCTGGTAGGATACGCAGTAGTCGCCCTTGCCCTTATCTATGCCGAACGTAAAGTATGTGCTTTTTTCCAATGCCGCCTCGGGCCTAACCGGGTGGGGCCGTTCGGAACGATACAGGTTATCACCGATATGATCAAGATGCTCATCAAAGAGATCATTGAAATTAACCACGTCGATCGTTTCCTGTTTAACCTCGCCCCCTATATCGTCATTATTTCGTCGGTATTGGCATTTAGTTGTATCCCTTTCGCCAAAGGCTTAGAAATCATTGATTTCAATGTAGGGATCTTTTTCCTGATGGCTGTTTCCTCTATGGGTATCGTCGGTATCCTGCTGGCAGGCTGGGCAAGCAATAACAAATTTTCCCTGATCGGGGCCATGCGGAGCGGAGCACAAATGATCAGCTATGAACTGTCGATCGGGCTGTCGATCCTGACAGTCGTGGTTCTCTCCGGCAGCATGCAGCTCTCTACGATCGTAACCAACCAGGCAGACGGCTGGTTTATCTTTAAAGGGCATATCCCCGCCTTTATCGCTTTTATCGTTTATCTCATTGCCGGAACGGCGGAAACGAACCGGGGACCGTTCGACCTTCCGGAAGCCGATTCGGAATTAACCGCCGGATACCATACCGAGTATTCGGGTATGCATTTCGGATTCTTCTATGTGGCCGAATTCGTCAATATGTTTATCGTGGCTTCCGTTGCCACCACCCTGTTCTGGGGAGGCTGGATGCCATTGCACATACCCGGCTGGGAAACGTTCAATGCGATTATGGATTATATCCCGTCTATACTCTGGTTTTTAGGAAAAACCGCCGTTATGGTATTTATCATCATGTGGTTCAAATGGACTTTCCCGCGTCTTCGTATCGACCAGTTGCTAAGGCTGGAATGGAAATACCTGTTGCCGATCAACCTTTGCAACCTTTTCCTGATGGTGGTAATCGTCGCATTTAAACTACATTTTTAAAAGGTAACTATGAGAAGTACACAAGAATATTTCAATTCGTTTTTCAGCGGGCTCTTTTCCCTGCTAAAAGGGATGGGTATTACTTTGAGAGAATTTTTTACTCCCAAGACCACTGAAAAATATCCGGAAAACCGGGCAACCCTAAAAATGTTCGACCGCTTCCGGGGCGAGCTGGTAATGCCACACAATGAGAAAAACGAACACAAATGCGTAGCTTGCGGGCTTTGCCAAATGAACTGTCCCAACGATACGATTCACCTTGAAACGGAAATGGTTACGGACGAAGAAGGCAAAAAGAAAAAAGTCCTGGTAAAATATAAATACGATCTCGGCAGCTGCCTGTTTTGCCAATTGTGCGTGAAAAACTGTCCGTATGGGGCTATCGAATTTCGTCCTACATTCGAACACGCTGTATTTACCCGTGAAAAACTGGTACGCCAACTTAATCACGAAGGTTCTAAGACAAGTAACTCTAAATAATTCGGCATCATGGAAATAACTTTACCAAAAGCGGTCTTTATATTCCTTTCAACGGTTATCGTCGTATGTTCGATTATGACCGTAACCACCCGGCGGATTCTAAGATCGGCTACTTACCTGCTATTCGTGCTTTTTGCTACGGCAGGAATATATTTTCAGTTGAACTATTCTTTTTTGGGCGCCGTTCAGCTTACAATCTATGCCGGAGGTATCATCGTTTTATACGTATTCTCTATCCTGCTTACCAGTTCGGACGGGAAAAAAGCCGAAAGAATGAAAAACAGCAAATTTGTCGCAGGTTTTATCACGGCTATTGCCGGAGCGGCACTATGCATCTTCATCACTCTGACGCATACTTTCGCCCCTTCCCGTTTCGTTCCCGGAGAGATCGACCAAAAAGTGATCGGCCATGCCTTGATGGGAACGGCGAAATATCAATACCTCTTGCCTTTTGAAGCTATCAGCGTATTACTACTGGCGTGTATCATAGGCGGGATTATCATTGCAAGAAAAAGATAAAAGACTGAAATATCACAACAAAACAAGGCATTATGGAAGAAATACACATGGAATATTATTTGGTGGTCAGTACAATCATGTTCTTTGCCGGGATATACGGATTTATGACCCGGCGCAACCTGCTGGCGGTGCTGATTTCCATCGAATTGATCCTGAACTCTGTAGATATAAATTTTGCAGTCTTCAACCGTTACCTTTTCCCCGACCAGTTCGAAGGATTCTTTTTCACCCTGTTCGCTATCGGTATCTCGGCCTGTGAAACGGCCATCGCTATCGCCATTATCATCAATATCTACCGAAACATACGGAATATACAGGTGAAAAACCTTAATGAAATGAAAAACTAATGTAATACACAGAAAATATGGAATATACATTGATCATATTTTTACTGCCTATATTTACATTCCTGCTACTGGGACTATCCGGAACAAAACTCCGTCCCTTCACCGCAGGATGTATCGGGACATTATCGCTCGCAGTAACTACCTTACTGGCTTATCTGACTGCAGGGTTGTATTTTTCTACTCCGCGCATAGACGGAATGTTTCCGAAAATGCTTCCGGTAAATTTTGAATGGCTGCACTTCACCGAGCATCTGCACATCGACCTCGGTATATTGCTCGATCCGATTTCTGTGATGATGCTTGTCGTAATCACCACCGTTTCGCTCATGGTGCACATTTATAGCCTCGGCTACATGAAAGGGGAAAAAGGATTTCAGCGTTATTACGCTTTCCTGTCGCTATTCACGTTCTCTATGCTGGGATTGGTGGTAGCTCCCAATATCTTCCAGATGTATATCTTCTGGGAATTGGTCGGAGTGTCCTCCTACCTGTTGATCGGATTCTATTATACAAAACCGGAAGCTGTAGCCGCTTCAAAGAAAGCTTTTATCGTAACCCGGTTTGCCGACCTCGGATTTTTAATCGGTATCCTTTTACTTTCCTATTTCACCCAAACCTTTAACTTCGATCTGCTCAATTCCGGCGATGCCTCCGTATTTTCAAAGGCAACAGGGATCACCTTTATGGGAGCTTCCGTGATAAGCTGGGCATTGGCACTGATTTTTATAGGAGGGGCAGGAAAGTCGGCCATGTTCCCGTTACACATCTGGCTGCCGGACGCTATGGAAGGCCCGACTCCGGTTTCGGCCCTGATCCATGCGGCCACGATGGTCGTTGCAGGGGTATTTCTGGTAGCACGGTTATTTCCCCTCTATGTCACAGCCGCCCCGGATGTCCTCATCGGCATCGCTTATGTCGGAGCATTTACCTCTTTATATGCGGCAGTAGTCGCCTGCGTACAAACGGACATCAAACGCGTGCTGGCATTCTCGACCATCTCGCAGATCGGCTTTATGATGGTAGGACTCGGCGTATCCGGCATGGGCGGGCATCACGGCTTGGGTTATATGGCCGCCATGTTCCACCTGTTCACACATGCAATGTTTAAAGCTTTACTGTTCTTATGCGCCGGAGCCATCATCCACACTGTCGGCAGCAATGAAATGAGCCGCATGGGAGGCCTGAGAAAATATATGCCTGTGACGCATCTTACCTTTTTGGTAGCCTGCCTGGCCATTTCCGGCATCCCTCCTTTCTCCGGCTTTTTCAGTAAAGACGAAATATTGGCAGCGGTATTTTCTTTCAATCCCCAGTTCGGAGTCCTGATGAGTTTTATCGCCGCCCTGACGGCATTTTATATGTTCCGCCTGTATTACAACATCTTTTGGGCAACCCCGGCAGAACACGCCCACACGCCGCACGAAGCACCTAAATCCATGACGATACCTCTGGTCGTTCTGGCTGTGATTACGGTATTTGCCGGATTTATACCTTTCGGGCATTTCGTCAGCAGCAACGGACTCCCCTACGACATACACATCGATTGGACGGTAGCCGGCAGCAGCGTTATCATTGCAGCTATTTCTATCGGAATCGCAACATTCTTTTACAAAAAAGGATGTGACATTCCCGACCGGCTGGCCTCCATGTATCCGAAATTTTATCAGGCAGCCTGCCGCCGTTTCTACATCGACGAATTTTACTTATTTGTGACAAAACGGATCATATTTAACTGTGTATCCCGTCCTATCACCTGGTTCGACCGCCATATCATCGACGGCAGCCTGAACGGTATAGCCTACATCACCCAAGAGGTTTCTTGCCTGATCCGGGGATTGCAATCGGGACAAATACAACAATATGCTTTTGTCTTCCTGCTCGGAACGCTGCTTATCGCCGCACTGATGTTGTTCTTATAGTTTAATGGATTTAATAAACTGCGATATATGAATTTTCTATCTTTATTTGTGCTGATCCCCATTCTGATGATGTGTGGCTTGCTGGTATCGGGCAATATGAAACAAATACGCACGGTATGCGCCACAGGTGCATCGTTACTACTGATTCTTTCTACAGCTCTGGTATTTATGTACCTCGGGGAAAGAAACGCGGGTAATACGGCAGAGATGCTATACACGGCCAGCACCGAATGGTACGCCCCGTTGAACATTCACTATTCTGTGGGAGTGGACGGTATTTCCGTAGCCATGCTCTTGCTTTCGGCAATCATTGTATTCACGGGAATTTTCGCCTCCTGGAAAATAGAAGTACTACCCAAAGAATACTTCATGTGGTTTTGCCTTCTAAGTGTCGGTGTTTTCGGTTTCTTTATCTCTACCGACCTGTTCACCATGTTTATGTTTTACGAAATAGCCCTGATCCCCATGTATCTATTGATCGGCATCTGGGGTACAGGCAAAAAAGAGTATGCAGCCATGAAGCTGACCTTGATGCTGATGGGAGGATCGGCATTACTGCTGATCGGTATTTTAGGTATCTACTTTTCTGCCGGAGCGACCACAATGAATATTTTGGAAATCGCCCGGAACCATATTCCGGAATCCTCGCAACGCTGGTTCTTCCCGCTTACTTTTATCGGTTTCGGCGTACTCGGGGCACTTTTCCCATTTCACACCTGGTCGCCGGACGGACACGCTTCTGCCCCGACCGCCGTCTCTATGCTCCATGCCGGAGTTTTAATGAAACTGGGAGGATACGGCTGCTTCCGGGTTGCCATATACCTGATGCCAGAAGCCGCCAGAGAATTGTCGTGGATATTCATTATCCTGACCGGAATCAGCGTCGTTTACGGAGCTTATTCCGCAATCGTACAAACCGATCTGAAATACATCAACGCTTACTCCTCGGTAAGTCACTGCGGTTTAGTGCTATTTGCGATACTGATGCTAAACCAAACCGCCATGACGGGTGCAGTGATGCAAATGTTGAGCCACGGCTTAATGACTGCTTTGTTCTTCGCCCTGATCGGTATGATTTACGGACGCACCCACACCCGGGACATCCGGGAAATGGGAGGGCTGATGAAAATAATTCCATTTCTGGGTGTTTGCTATGTTATTGCCGGTCTTGCCTCCCTCGGTTTACCGGGATTAAGCGGATTTGTGGCAGAAATGACCATATTCGTGGGTTCTTTCGAACATGCGGATACTTTCCACCGGGTAATGACGATCATCGCCTGTACCTCTATCGTAATCACCGCCGTTTACATCCTCAGAGTGGTCGGTAAACTCCTGTATGGGAAAGTAGTGAACGAACATCACCTGGCTTTAACGGATGCCGTATGGTACGAACGCCTGACGGCGATTGTGCTTATTGCAGCGATTGCCGGGATCGGGCTTGCCCCTCTCTGGCTCTCGGATATGATAAACAGCAGTATGGTACCCACAATAACGAACTTGTTCCGATAACCTAAATTGTAACCTTATACATTATGGATTATTCAAATTTCCTATATCTCAAAGAAGAAATCTCCCTCATTGCGGTGATGGTGTTACTCCTTATATACGACCTTTTCGCTCCGACCAAAAGTTTAAAATATTTCCAGCCCATTGCCTGCCTGCTATTCCTGGCCCACATATTGATGAACATCTTTCCCGGGGACATGGCGGAAGCTTTTGGAGGCATGTATGTATGTACTCCTATGGGGAGCATCGTAAAAACGATACTGAACATCGGGACATTGATTGTCTTTATGCAGGCAAACAACTGGCTGAACAGCGAAGCGGTCATTATCCGGCGAAGCGAATTTTATTTAATTACCCTTTCTACCTTATTGGGTATGTATTTCATGATTTCAGCCGGAAATTTCCTTTTATTTTTCATTGGTCTCGAAACGGCTTCTATTCCGATGGCCACTTTAGCGGCTTTCGACAAATACAAGCACAAATCCGCCGAAGCGGGAGCGAAATTCATTCTCTCTTCCGCTTTTGCTTCCGGCCTGTCCGTTTATGGGATCTCATTGATATATGGCACGGTAGGGACACTCTACTTCGAGGATGTTCCTGCAGGAATTACCGGAAGCCCGATCCAAATCATGGCATTCGTATTCTTTGTGACCGGATTGTTTTTCAAAATATCCCTCGTGCCTTTCCACCTTTGGACTGCCGACGTATATGAAGGCGCACCGACCCCGGTGACCTCTTATCTGTCGGTCATCTCAAAAGGAGCCGCTGCATTCGTATTTATGACCTTGCTCGTAAAAGTATTTGCCAACCTGATGCAGGAATGGCAAACCATATTATACGGCGTTATCATCGCCACAATCACGATCGCCAACCTGTTCGCCATACGTCAGCAAAACCTGAAACGCTTTCTGGCTTTCTCCTCCATATCACAGGCCGGATACATCATGCTGGGAGTGATCAGCGGAACTGCCGAAGGAATGACCTCACTGGTATATTATATCTTAGTATATATGGTATCCAATCTCGCTGCTTTCGGAGTGATCTCTATTATCGAACATCGTACGGGGCGGATCACGATAGACGAATACAACGGACTATACCAAACCAATCCTAAATTGAGTATCGTGATGATGCTTGCTTTGTTCTCTCTGGCAGGAATCCCTCCCTTCGCCGGATTTTTCAGTAAATTTTTCATCTTCTACGCAGCCGCACAGGAAGGATTTTATGTTTTGGTTTTCATTGCCCTGCTCAATACGATCATATCGCTTTATTATTACCTGCTGGTAATAAAAGCCATGTTTATCAATAAAACCGAAAACGCCGCCGCTACTTTACAGTCGGATATATACACCCGCATCAGTTTGGTTGCCTGTTCTGCAGGAATATTGTTTTTAGGCATATTAAGCATAGTTTACCAGAATATCGGGACATTCAGTTTCGGATTATAAATTTCAGATACACTACCGGATGCAGAGATATAATTTTACACACGCTCTGTAATCCGGTAGTTTTTAATATCTCTCTTTTTTCTCTTCCCTCCCCTCTCGTAAATCTATTTACTTAAAACAATCTTCCGGTTTTCCATTCCAGCGGGATAGCGACACCCAAAATTTCAACAAATATTTTCTGAAAAATACTTTTAATTTCTTTGTGCCCGGAGCACAAAAGAATTAATCGTATATCTTTGTTTCAAGAACAGGCATTTTTGTAAAAAAACTCATGGAACAACCGGCAGAACAATCCCTTTGGGAACTATTGGAAAACATAGCCCAAAATCTGAAAAGCAAACGGCTTGCGGACGTATTCCGGTTTATTTCTTTCCAGCCCGGTGAAACCTACGGGCCGCACAAACACTTACGCATAGAAATAAACCACGTAAAAAAGGGAAATTGCATTCTTCATCTCGACCGGGAAAGCATCGGCTTTCGGGAAGGAGAAACTATGATTATCACTTCGGGCGTAAACCACACCTTTGAAGCAGGAACGGAAGGAACCACGCTAATGCAACTCGAATTTCTGCCGGAAATATTCACCCGCTTCGATCCCGGAGCAAAAGATAAATTAACAGGATTGACTTCCGTCATATTGTTTTCGGAAGAAAATCGCCTGATTAAGATTGTCAATAATATACGCATCATGCAGGTTGTCCAGCGTATTGTGAACGAACTGAAACAAAAAGGACCATACTATCATCATCTGGTAGTAATGTATTATGCCGAACTGCTTATCCTGATATACCGCTATATGGACGAAGCCTACCTGCCTATCTGTACAAACGAATCTTTGAAAAAAGCCATTTCATTCATTCGTTTAAACTATCCGTCGGATATTACCATGACCCGGGTTGCCGAACAGGCAGGCATTGGGGAACGCCATTTACGCAATCTCTTTACCCGCCATCTCAATCTTTCACCGCTCGACTACCTCAATCAGATCCGCATCAACAAATCCATCGAGTTATTGAGAAATTCCGAAATGTCCATCAAAGAAATCAGTTTCCAATGCGGATTCAAATCGCCCCAGTATTTTTCAAGGGTTTTCAAGCAACAAACCGGAATCACTCCGCGCGAGGTGACAAAATAACACTTCCGTTTTCTACACTTATTCCTGTTTATCCACCCTTTCTGTACACAAACCAATAAGAAAAATATTTCTTCCTTTTCTCATTGTATATTAATTTTGTCTATAGAGAAACAGCCTCTTCCCATAGCGAAATAATTAAAATACATATTCATGAAAACTTTAAAAACTTTAGTCTGCGGAATAAGCGTATTTTGTCTCCTGGCTTGCCCATCGCTGGCACAAAATCCCTCTTTTACAAAAGTAGCGGCCAACGATTGCGGTGTTCCCGGAGCGCAGCCCTTCCTTATAAAAGGTGAAAATTATACCATGCCCTCCCGGCTGCAAGGCAGTAAGGCTGCCCTTACCTGCAATTTCGGCGGAAAAGTGATTTACGCCTTCAACCACTTGGACATTCACGCCGACTATCAACTGGAAGTGGTTTATCTGGCCGATCACGAACGGCGGCAGCGCATTGTGGTGGACGGCAACGAATTGCAAGCCCCATTTACCCTTGAAGCAGGCAAAGAACAACGCTATTGGATAGACCTGCCCCGGAAAGCATACGCCTACGGGCAATTAGTACTTATATTTGAAAAAGCCGGAAAAGGCGACAACGTTTTAGTTTCGGAACTCAACCTTTATTCTTCCAATCCTACTTCTCCCGTTCCTTTCGAAGGAGAAGAAAAAAGAACGCTTGCCAATGCACAAAGCTATAAGGTAAATACAAACGTCGATGTTGAAAAAGTACTCCCGGTATATGCCTTAATCCCTCAAAGCCTGCCGGGCACATACCGGCCTGCCATATCTCTGAATGGAACCTGGTTATTCCACCCCAAACCAACCGATGAATTTTATAAACAAACTGCAACCGGCGATTGGAAACCGATCACCGTTCCCGGCCAATGGGCTATGCAAGGGTTTCAAGTCGATTCTGCTTCCTTTGCAGGATACCGCACCGCTTTCACCCTGCCTGCCGATTGGCAGGGACGTTGTATAAAACTTCGTTTCGACGGCGTCTCCAGCGAATATCACATATACCTGAACGGCCATGAAGCAGGCTACCACATGGGAGGAATGACTGCCTATGAGATCGACATCACCCGCCATCTAAAACCGGGAACGAACGAACTCGCCCTGGCTGTCCGGAGCGAATCGCTCGCCGACATGCTGGGAAGCCTCACCCAATATGCAGCTCACCAGTTAGGGGGAATTACCCGTAAAGTAACTCTTTTTGCTTTACCGGAAACCCATCTATCCGATCTGCGGATTGAAACCGACCTGGACAACCGGTACGAGAATGCAACCTTGAAAGTAACGACTGCAATCACCAACACCACAGGTAAAACACAAAAAAACTTATCCCTGCGTCTCACCGTTGCCGGTTTACCCGGAATCATCGAAAAATCAATACCGCAATTACTGCCCGGCGAAACCTGGAAAGGCGTGCTTTCAGACACCATCCTCCACCCTTTGCTTTGGAATAATGAACGCCCGCATCTTTATACCTTAAAATTAGAATTGAGCCAAAATGCCGAAATCACTGAAATCGTAACCAAGCGATTCGGTTTCCGCGAAATTGAAATCCGTGGCAACGAACTTTTTGTAAACGGCCAATCGGTAAAACTACGCGGTGTTTGCCGTCACGAAGCCCACCCCACCACCGGACGGGTTTTAACAGAAGCCCTGCAAAGAGAAGACGTAGAACTATACCGGGCTGCCAACTGTAATTTTATAAGAACTTCCCATTATCCTCCCGCCGAAGAAATGCTCGAAATTTGCGATGAACTGGGAATGTTCGTAGAACTGGAAGCTCCGGTCTGCTGGATAGGGCATCACGCTAACGAGAATTGGACACGGCTGAATTATCAGGATAGCATCTATTATCCTTACATTCTGCAAGCCAATATGGAAACCATCCATTTCTATCGCAATCATCCTTCTATTTTATTCTGGTCGATGGCGAACGAATCGTTTTGGAACCGGGAATTTGCACAAATTCAGGAATACGTGTATAAAGCCGATCCCACCCGTCCCCATACATTCCACGACCAGGCATACGGAGGATTCAACAACCAGGGCAGCAATGCCCCGGTCGCCAACATCCATTACCCCGGCCCCAATGGTTATAAAACCGCAGCGCAAAGTGACCGTCCGATGATCTACGGCGAATACTGCCATCTGAATGTGTATAACCGCAGCGAATTGGTAACCGATCCAGGGATAAGAAGCGATTGGGCATTGGCCCTCTCTCCCACCTGGGAAAATATGTATAAAACTCAGGGAGTACTCGGAGGTTCCATTTGGTCGGGGATAGACGATATATTCCAAATGCCCGGTGGAAATGCCGTAGGCTACGGAGCCTGGGGACCGATCGACGGCTGGCGGCGTCCTAAACCGGAATATTGGGATATGAAAAAAATATATAGTCCCGTCCGGGTACATACAACCCAATTATCCCCCGGCCATGAATTAATCGTTGAAATAGAAAACCGTTACACTTATCTCAATACAAACGAACTGAAAATAGCCTATCGCTATGGGGAAGAACAAGGATTCGTTTCCACGTCGATACCGCCTAAAGGGACAGGAAAACTACGTATTCCTGTCAGGCAGTCGGAAACAACCGGAGAGCTTTACCTCTCTTTCACCGATCCCCGCGGGTTTATTGCCGACGAATACCTGATTCCCGTAGGCAAACAGACCCAAAACGAACTGCCCGCCTGGACGGAAAGCCCAACCAAACTAAAAACAGGGAAAGACCGCTTTATCGTGACAGGGAAAAATTTTTCCTGCGAAATCAGCCGCTTCTCCGGACAAATACTCTCCCTGAAAAAAAATAAAAAAAGCTCTCTTTGCGGTGGACCGTGGCTAATGGCTCTTCCTTTAACCGGAGGAGGATGTTACCCCAACCACAACGCAAACACGCCCATTTTTAACGACCTATGCTCCGATTGGAAAGCCACACAGGTAAAAGCCCGAAAAGAAGGAAATAATATTATAATCAGCGTCGAAGGAAGTTATAAAGAATTTAAGGGAGAATACCACTTGACGGTCAATGCAAACGGTGAATTGTCTGTAAGCTACCGTTTCGATGCTTTACAGAATATCAATCCCCGCCAATGGGGGCTTGTTTTCGATGTGCCCCGAAACTATAACAACACGTTCTGGCGGCGAAAAGGTCTATGGAGCGTTTATCCGGCAGACCACATCAGCCGGCCTGTAGGGACTGCCCCTTTATTCTATGCAGGACTACCGGAACAAATAAATCCGAGAGTACAACCTTCCTGGACCTGGAATATGGACTACAATGAACTGGGAAGCAATGACTTTCGTGCCACTCGCCGGAACATTTGGTATGCAGGGCTAACCGACAAATCGGGAAGTAAGATAACAGTCTGCTCCAATGGCGAGCAACATTGGCGTTCCTGGCTCGACAAAGACAAGATACGCTTTCTGATAGCCGATTTTGTAACCGCAGGAAATGAAATGTTCCTCGAAAGCTATTACGCCCCTTACCGGAAACCGATCAAAAAAGGCGATAAAATCGAAGGAACGATTTCCTTGAGGGTCGAATAGAAAACGGCATCACAAATATTATCCGTTAATTTCCAATATTTCAAGATAATATCTTAATTTTTAATACATTATATTACCGAACAGCCTGAAAAGTAATTTACTTTTTCAGGCTGTTCGCCCTCCAAAAATATAATTCACCGCCCCTTCCTGACAGGAACACAACCGTAATTTCCCAAAATATTGGTATCTTTAGCCTCTGGGTTTAACTCATAAAATCCTATCCTTTTACATGAAGGACAAACCAAAAGGCAAATTCTCAAAAATCGACGGGCGGAATATTACCCATGAAAAACAAAAACTGGATCATAGCGACCTCTGTACTCACGTTTGTTCTATTGACAATCGTGCAGATAGTAGTGAAACCACCCCTGTTATTAGGAGAACGTCTCTTTTTAGGCGGAGGTTGGTTACAAATCTTAATAGCATCGCTATTATCCGGTTGGTTCTACCACAAAATGTCGCCGAGAGCCACTCGTCATATTTGGAGAAAACGGATATGGCTTTTTTTTTCCGTTGTCTTTTTCAGCCAGTTATTTTTAGGTATCACTATCGATTCCGTTTTTCTGTTGTCCGGAACCTTGCATTTTCCCATTCCAGGATTGATTCCTTTAGGAGCCATTTACCGCTGGCAATTATCTTTCATGCCTATATTATTTATAATCACAATATTACTTTCCGGCGGAGCATGGTGCAGCCAACTCTGTTATTTTGGAGCTTTCGACTCTTTAGCCGCCGGACACGGAAAACGACACTCCCTATCTAAAAAACAACGGCTCCAAATCCGTCTATCTATCCTAATCCTGTTTACGGCAGTAGCTATCACGCTGCGTCTTTTCACCTTTCCACCCTTGCTTGCCACCGGCTTAGCGGCAACGGTAGGCATTATCGGACTGCTTATTATACTGACTTTTTCCCGGAAGCGTAAAATAATGATACATTGCACCACTTATTGTCCTGCCGGAACTTTAGTGGCATACCTCAAATACATATCTCCCTGGCGTTTCCGTATCGACACCCGGCAATGCACCCATTGTATGGCCTGTACCCGTTCATGCTTGTATGATGCCCTGCAAAAAGAAAACATCCGGCAAGGCCGCCCCGGTAACACCTGCACTTATTGTGGTGAC
>UQTM01000022.1 GCA_900544025.1 uncultured Odoribacter sp. | reverse complement strand
TAGAGCGGCGGACTGTTAATCCGTAGGTCGTAGGTTCAAGTCCTACCTGAGGAGCGAAAAGCCGGAATCATCCGGCTTTTTTCGTATAAACACAGCTTTTTTCTGAATTTTATTTCTCCTCCCGGCAAACATAATATCCTCATCCAGTGAAACAAAAACACCGGAACGATATACTCCCTTCAAAAAGCTGTAAAAACGGAACGGAAAGCGAATCCACTTCCAAACAAAATTTAAAACAGTAATCCCCCTTCCCGATTTATAAATTTTTATTATTTTTAGCGATAATAAAATTTTATCAGACTAAAATCGACACTTCGGCACAAATTTCATTTCCCGGTAATAGTTTACCCGGTATATCGATGAGCATCGGTTTAAAATAAAAAATACTGAGGCTATACACCTTAATATGCGTCAGTACACCAAAGTAAACGGTCAGGAAACGGAAATTCCACATAGTTATAAACAGAAAAACGATAATCCGATGAAACAGATCATGATTTTATTGCTCTGCATTCCCTTATTGTTAGTAGAAGTTTCGTGTAATCGTCCTAATAAGCAGGATAAAACAGGCGGTAGCCAATTCAATGAAAAAGGATTGGTTGCTTTAGGGCAACTTTGGGGATTCCTGAAATACCACCATCCGGCCGTAGCGGAAGGAAAATATAACTGGGATATGGAATTGATGAAACGGGTTCCTGCCGTCCTGGAAGAAAAAGAAGAAAAAGAATGGAAAAACATACTAAACGAATGGATAGACAGTTTACCTCCTGTATCCCGAAATCCGGATAAAAAAGTTCCGGATGGCGAAGCCAAATCAAAACCCGATTATGGAGAATTATTCAATCCAGAATACTTCAATCCTCAAACGACCGCTAAAATAAAATACATTCTGGAAAATGCCGTTATTTCATCGAACCACTACATCGATGTTAAAAACGGGATCATAGATTTCGGCAATGAACAGGCATACGAAAACATATCGTATCCCGATTTGCCTTACCGGTTATTAGCCCTGTTCAGGCATTGGAACATCGTCAATTATTTTTTCCCGTACAGGGATTTGTGCGACCGGAAATGGTCGGAAGTTTTAACTCAGATGCTCCCGGAATTTATAAATGCCGGCAATCAGGAAGAATATACTTCAGCTTGCTTAAAACTTGTAACCCAAATAAACGATTCACATGGTTTCTTTATAACGAATAACAAGGTTGCCGTCTTAAACCAAGGCCGGTTAAACCCTCCCTTTACAGCAAGGTTCATCGAAAACAAGCTGGTTGTCTTCAAGTATATCGGGAAAAACACATACACGAAAGAAAACGTCGAAATAGGAGATGTCATTACGGCGATAAACGGGGAGCCGGTCGATAGCATTGTAAAAAAAAGACTTCCCTACACACCTGCGTCCAACCACGTGGTCAAGCTCAGAAATATGGCCTCTACGATGTTGGGAAGCGACTCGAATACAATAAATATAACCATATTCCGGAACAATACCCCTCTCGACTTAAAAATTCCGTGCTATAACCTGCAAGAATTAGACTCGATCTATAAAAGCGAAGAAAACAAAAAAGAAGGATACCGGATCATAGACAACCACATCGGTTACGTATGGGCAGCCCGGTGCACAGCCCAAAACCGGGATCGGGGAATTACCAGAGTGCTGGACGGGACGCGGGGATTGATTATCGACCTCCGATGCTATCCCGGCGACTACATTTCGCTCCCGTTTTTAAAACATCTGGACCACCTGTCTTTTCCCTTTTCTTTAGTCACTTTCGCCAACGTATCGTATCCGGGTTATTTCTTTACCATCAATTCGAGGAAAAATGTACCCCAAAAAATAGAAAAAAAGGAAAATGCCTACGATAAGAAAATCGTAGTTCTCGTAAACCAAAGAACACAGAGCCAGGCCGAAGATGTCGCTTTAGGATTTCAGCTCGCTACAAATGTAACGGTTATCGGCAGTACGACCGCCGGAGCGAACGGAGCTGTCACAAAATTCAGTCTGCCCGGAGGAATCGTTACTTATATGTCCGGAAGAGGCGTTTATTATCCCGATGGGACAGACCTTCAGCGAAAAGGCGTAAAAATCGACGAGTATATCGAACCCACCATTGCCGGAATAAAGGCGGGCCGGGACGAAGTGCTGGAAAGAGCCATAGAAATTATCGAAGAGAGCTATAAAACCGGAAATAAACCGAAAGAATAATCGTACCCGATGCCAAACGGACGAGGAACGAGATGCCGAAAATCTCTCACCGGAATCGCCCCACCAAGAGAGTGCCCGTTTGAAGCGGGCACTCTCTTGGGTTAATATTAAAATCAACCGGTTCATTCTATGGAAACATCTATCCGGTTGAAAAAGCGCCCCTATTCTAAAGCCTTATCGATCAATTCTTTCAAGCGTTCTCCCTCACTGGGACGGCAAGTGTTGTATTGAACGATCTTTCCGTCTTTCCCGACCAGGACATAAGTCGGAAAAGAATTTACATGATAAGCCTTACAAACTTCCTCCCCCTGAGTATCCATGGCATTCACACCACCGATACGGTATTCTTCGATCATCTTTTTCCAGAAATCCTTATTCCTCGTGTAAGCCATTAAATTCAAAAACACCACATCCTTATCCTTGTAATGTTCTTTCAACTGAGGAGCATGATTCTTAAACTCATACATACACGGCCCGCATCCCATACTCCAAAAATCGATGTAAACTACTTTTCCCCGGAAATCCGACAACGAAAATTTCTTTCCCGCCAAATCCTGTAACGTAAATTCCGGAGCTGTACTTCCCGGAGCCGTTAATTGCGATTTGGCATATTGCTCGTCCAGCATTCCGGTATAGGGACTGAGCGTGAAATCTTCCCGGTAACGTTCATACAATGCTTTCGCCTGCTCATAATCTCCCCGCAAGAGCTGCTCTGCAACATACTGCACCAAGAAAGCATTCAGCACTTTTCCGTCGAGGCACAGCCCCGCCATGTCATATACTTTTCCGTACTTAGGTTCCGCCCCCGTTATAGCAGCGATCTTCTTAGGCATGACGAACAACATCACATGGCGGAGCACCGACATATATTCACTCTCTCCCACTGCCAAAGGATTACAAATTTCAACACCTTCGATGCAATCGAACGCTCCGACCGTAGAATCCCGGTCGGCTATCAATTTCTGATAAACAGGCCGGTATTTAAAACAATTCAGCATATATTGATAAAAACCGAGTGTAAACTCACTTTTCCGGGCTTCCATCCTCTTCCGGAAATGATCGGCTTTCTCGTCCAGCGCCTTATAATAATCCCTCGAACACAATTTTTCGCGATCGATACGGTACAACGAATAGCCCCAGTTAGCCCCGTCTCCGTGATAATAACGATTATTTCCGGCTCCCTGCCCCGTCATTTCGATTTTTTTACCGCCCAAAGCATCCAGCGTAACCGTCAGTTCATCACCGGGCTCGATATACAACGAATGATTTTCATCTATATTCACATATTGCAAAGGCTCGTTCAGGAAGATACGGAACTCGAACTTCCCCTGAACCACCGGTACACGGCAAACCTGTTTGCTGTACACAGGGAAATTTCGGGAATAAGTCACCCGGATAAAAGTATCTTTCTCGACATTCTTGATTTCCCCCCGAATCGTCGTATTCGTTTCCTGAAAAGTGATATACTGTTCCTTCTCTCCTTCGCTCACCACGGAAAAAGGACGGGAATCTATCCGGCAAAACCGGATTTCCGTTTGGACGTATTTTTCCACTTCATAAACCTTATTCGTCCAGTCGCCCATAAACACGATTCCATCGGGATATTGTTCCCGGAAAACGGTATCCGAAAGACGGTAAGCCGCTTGTTTCCCGGCAGAGAACAAGGTCTGCATTTCCGTAATGGCCTCTGCAATATCTTCTTCCTCTTTCAAGTCCGGATTTTCAATGGAAAGTACCCGAAGATCGGGAGAAAGTTTTACGCGGGAACGGGGAGCAGGGGCTGTTTCCCGGATGGATGCCGGCCAGCCCGGGGATTCTATGTCACTGTTCAATACACCCGTTTCCTGCCAGCGCGGATCTCCCGGCGATCTTTTCAATGCAACGAAATTAAAATTCTTCCTTTCCATCTCTATCACAAACCCTTTCTTCCGGTGTTCTTCTGTTACGGAAAAATCATAATTTCTCCATACGACTGTTTTCTGCTCCATGGGACGAAGGCTTTTCACTCCTTTCGTCGTTTCGATCGTAAACAACCGAAGCTGATATTTCTCTCCTTTCTTCAACTGCAAGGATTTCACTTCATCGGCCCAGAGAGGTGCAACCGCCATACATAAATAAAACAAGAGTGCTCCAATATACTTTTTCATAAACCCTGAATTAAAATAACAAATACAAGTTTATTTAAATTATTTCACAAATAGAAACAATTATCTGCTTTAAAAAAGCAATCCGCAAATTCATATATCTTCACCATCATAATAAAATATCGCCTCACCTGGATTCAGGCAGGGAATTACCGGAGAAACGGCACGGATGTCAGAAAATTATATGGCATCTATTCGATCCCGTATAAAATCGTTCTGACAGAAGATAACCGGATTATAGAAAAAGGAAACCTTTCCTTACAACAAATTCAAAAGTTACTCGATACGTTCCTGCCAAACGGGGCTGCCGCAAACACTCCGGCAAAATAAAACTCTGCATCCGGGTCTCCCCCCCCGAAAAAACGGTTACAAGCCTGTATTCCGGCTCTAAAAAAATTCCCGTTCACAGTCTTTCAGCGGCTTTCAATAAAAATATCATAAAAGAAAAGGGAAGAAACGACGATTTCTTCCCTTTAAAATATTTATTTTTTCCGTCCCGCAAAAGCGGCTCTCTCCCGCTTATTTCTGTCCGGCCTCGTGTACGATCTTCATCAACCACGCCAGCTGAACACCTAAATCTTTCATATTCCGTAATCCTTCGGCATCTCCTTGCACCTCACCCGGCATCTCTCCGATCCCGAAATTCCAATAAGTAGATCCCGGTACAATCATACCGCTCCCCAGCATAAAACGGTTCAATTCATCGTAAACGGTAACCGCCCCGCCCCGACGCACACTGATCACAGCGGCCCCTACCTTACGGGTAAGCGTACGCCCCTGCCCGATCGTAGTCAATCCCAGCCTATCCATAAACGCCTTCATTTCGGCACTCACACTGCCGTAATAAGTGGGCGAAGCCAGGATAATCGCGTCGGCCTCCTGTGCTTTTCGGATATATTCGTTCATGCCGTCGGTTTTAATCACGCACTGCCCGTCTTTCGTCTTAAAACAGGTATAACACGACGAACAGCCTCGTAACAATTTCCCTCCCAGTTGCACCGATTCCGTCTCGATTCCGGCCTCCCGGATCGGTTTAAACACTTCTTCGATCAACTGCTCCGTATTTCCGCCCTTGCGGGGGCTTCCGTTAAATGCAACAATTTTCATAGCCTTATTTTTTGATTAATATACAGTTCCTTTTATTGCTGGGCACAAGCCTCTCCGGCAAAGCTATAAATAATTCGATACACCCGGAGGTGAAAAGAAAAATTATTCGGCCATATCCTCCCAACTTTCAATCTATATTAAAAAAACACATCAAACTTTAACAATATATCCAAAAAAAAGGCATCTTTGTAAAAACTCGTTCAAAAATCGTCTATCTAAATTTCAGTGCTATGCAAGAATGGTGGCTTTCTCTCGACATCTATATGAAAGTGGTGTGGTTCATTACATTGACCGCCAGTTTGATATTTATCGTACAAACGATTCTGACTTTTATAGGCATGGATGCAGATTCCGGGCTCGATGCAGATCCCGGCTCAACTCCGGGAGCAGGGGAATTTCCGTTTCAATTGTTCACATTCCGTAACTTCATCAACTTCTTTCTGGGATTCGGCTGGACAGCAATCGTGCTCGAAGGGAAACTGAACGGGGCGCTCGTTGTGTTCCTGTCCTGTCTGGTCGGGATACTTTTGGTGGCGGCGGTGATGTATATTTTTTACCTGATGAGTAAAATGGAACAATCGGGAAATATCGACACAGCCAGCGCCGTAGGATGCAAAGGCAATGTTTATCTGAAAATCCCGGCAGCCCGGGGAGGAGAAGGAAAAGTGCAGATTACGATACAGGGGGCGGTACGGGAATACGATGCCGTCACCAACGGCGAAGAGTTGCCCACAGGCACTCCGGTGGTCATCACACAGGTATTGAACGAAAATGTGCTGGTCGCCGCGAAAGCCTGCACTTCAAGCGAAGCTATTATAAAACATCTTAACCAATAACAAACAATGGAATCAGAAATGTATTTAATCATTGTGATCGTGGCTGTCTTGTTCGTCACATTCGCAGCCATCCTTTCACGTTACAAACGCTGTCCTTCCGACAAAATTCTGGTAGTTTACGGGAAAACAGGCAAAAACAAAACCGGAGGGGTCAGTTCCGCCCGGTGTATTCACGGAGGTGCAGCCTTTATCTGGCCGGTATTCCAAAGTTACGCCTTCCTCGACCTGACACCGATCTCCATAGAATGTAACCTGACCAATGCGTTGAGCAAGCAGAACATCCGCGTAGATGTTCCCTGCCGGTTCACCGTCGGCATATCCACAGAATCCGAGAGCATGACCAATGCCGCCGAACGCCTGTTAGGGCAACGCCTGGAAAACATTCAGGACCTGGCGAAAGACATCCTGTTCGGACAGCTCCGTCTGGTCATTGCTACGATGGATATTGAAGAAATCAACTCCGACCGCGACAAATTTCTCGCCAATGTCAGCGCCAATGTAGAAGCGGAATTACGTAAGATCGGGTTAAAGCTCATCAACGTGAACGTCACCGATATCCGGGACGAATCGGGATATATCGAAGCGTTGGGAAAAGAAGCCGCAGCCAAAGCCATCAACGATGCCAAGAAAAGCGTAGCCGAGCAAAACCGTTTCGGTGAGATCGGTAAGGCAGAAGCCGACCGGGACAAAGATATCCGCATTGCAGAAACCATCCGCGACACCCGTATCCGCACTTCCGAAGCCAATGCAACGGCAGTCGAAGGAGAAAACAACGCTAAAATATTAATTGCCGATTCGGATGCCACCCGGCGGGAAAGAGAGGCCGAAGCCTCACGCAAAGCGACCGCAGCCGAGAAAGTGCAAACGGCAAAAGCCCTGGAAGAAGCCTACTCCGCGGAGAGGGAAGCTGAAATCGCCCGTGCTGAAAGGGAAAAAGCCACACAAACGGCAAACATCGTGATCCCGGCGCAGATTGCAAAAGAAAAAGCCATCATCGAAGCCGAGGCCGAAGCGGAACGCCGGCGCCGTCAGGCAAAAGGAGAAGCCGACGCGATCTTTGCCAAAATGGATGCGGAAGCGCGCGGTATATACGAAATCCTGACAAAACAAGCGGCAGGTTACGATCAAATTGTCAAAGCGGCGGCAGGCGACCCGGAAAAAGCCGTCATGATGCTGATTACCGACAAACTGCCCGAATTGGTGAAAACTCAGGTGGAAGCAGTAAAGAACATCAAGATCGACAAGATAACCGTATGGGACGGTAATAACGCCGCAAACGGAAATACCTCTACCGCCAATTTCATTTCCGGCATGATGAAATCCGTACCCCCTTTAAACGATTTGTTCAGCATGGCCGGCATGAGTTTACCTTCTTATCTGAAAGGTTCAGCCGACAAACCCGCCGCAGAAACGGAAAAAACAGAAGAGTCCAAAACGGCAATCGAAGAAGCGGGCTTAAACTGATACTTATTATGTCCTGTCCTCCGGGAGGACAGGACATTTTTCCTTCTTTCCCGAAAACCAAACCTGCCGGGTTCTCGTTAAAATCATAGAACGTTTCTATTCACAGCTTAACGACCGACTTTCATGAAAACCCTGTTCCTTTCCCTCGTCTTTTCAGGCATTTGCCTGCTTCAAGCCCAGGCCGCACCGGTAAACGACGACACCCTCCGTGCCCATCAGCTTCAGCAAGTCAGGACAACGGCTTTCGAACAAAGCTCACAAGGGGCTAAACTGAAAGCCAAAGAAGGGAAATGGCTGTTCGGCGGCTCGTTCGGAATGGCCTTCGGCAACAAGCAAACCACGCTTAGTTTCGCTCCCCAGGTCGGATATACCCAAAGCCCTTACTTTGCCGTAGGCGGCGGAATCACCTACAATTATTATCATTCTTCCAGACCGGAAGAAAAGATGAATTATCTGGGAATCAATATTTTCGGAGAGATCAATCCTTTCCCGTTCCTCTCTTTCCGCCTGCAACCGGAACTTTATGAAGGCTGGGGGAAAATAAACGGCAAAAACCGTTCCGCCGAACTGATCCCGACGATTCTCGTGGGAGGCGGGATACGCTTACCGCTCATCAAAGGGAGCGTAGGCGTGATGTTTTATTACGATGTGCTTCAATACGATAACACGCCTTACGGCGACAACCTGTTTTACACGATCGGCTATACTTTCAGTTTTTAACGGCAACCGTTCGCCGCCAGCAAAAAAGCCGTCGGGAAATATCCGTAATTTCTCTTATCTTTGCGCCCGGAAAATTTGTGTTTCCGGCAAAAATGCTGCCGGACAAGGCAAGAAACAGTACGTATTTATCATTTTATCGGCTTAATTACATGATTTCAATAGACGGACTTACAGTAGAATTCGGCGACCGGGCACTTTTTAAAGATATCTCTTTCCAGATTAACGAAAAAGACAGAATAGCCCTGATGGGTAAAAACGGAGCAGGTAAATCCACCCTGTTGAAAATATTGGCGGGAGAGCGGAAACCCACCCGGGGCAATGTGTCCTCCCCCAAAGATACCGTGATCGCCTATCTGCCCCAGCACCTGATGACCGAGGACGGGCGCACCGTATTCGAAGAAGCCTCTCAGGCATTCTCCCACCTTTTTGAAATGGAGAAAAAAATCGAAGACCTGAACCGTCAATTGACCGAACGCACCGACTACGATTCGCCCGAATATTATAAACTGATCGAAGATGTCTCAGCATTGAGCGAAAAATTTTACAGCATCGACCTCACTCATTTTGAAGCCGATGTTGAAAAAACATTACTGGGCTTAGGATTTAAGCGCGAAGATTTTCAGCGTCCGACTGCCGATTTCAGCGGTGGCTGGCGTATGCGTATCGAACTGGCGAAAATGCTGCTTAAAAATCCGGATGTCCTGCTGCTCGACGAACCGACCAACCACCTGGACATCGATTCCATTCAATGGCTGGAAAATTTTCTCGTGGAAAACGGCAAAGCCGTCGTTGTGATTTCGCACGACCGTACCTTTGTCGATAACATCACCACCCGGACGATCGAAGTCACCATGGGACGGATATACGATTATAAAGTAAACTATTCCAAATACCTCGAACTCCGCAAAGAACGCCGGATTCAGCAACAAAAAGCCTATGACGAGCAACAGAAGATGATTGCAGAAACGAAAGAATTTATCGAACGTTTCAAAGGCACTTATTCTAAAACCCTGCAAGTGCAATCCAGAGTGAAAATGCTGGAAAAGCTGGAAATTCTGGAAGTGGACGAAGAAGACACTTCGGCCCTGCGGCTGAAATTCCCGCCCTCCCCGCGTTCCGGTAGCTACCCTGTCGTTGCCCAGGACTTATCCAAGCACTACGGCAGCCACGAAGTGTTCAATAACGCCGGATTCACGATCGAACGGGGCGAAAAAGTGGCTTTTGTCGGGAAAAACGGAGAAGGGAAATCCACGCTGGTAAAATGTATGATGGGAGAAATCACCGATTATACCGGAACCCTGACTTTAGGGCATAACGTACAGATCGGTTATTTCGCACAAAACCAGGCCTCCCTGCTCGACGAAAACCTAACGGTATTCCAAACCGTGGACGACGTCACCCCCAGCGAACTGAAAAGCAATACGAAAAATCTTTTGGGAGCTTTTATGTTCAGCGGCGACGACATCGACAAAAAGGTAAAAGTGCTGTCCGGCGGGGAACGCACGCGACTGGCGATGATTAAATTATTGCTGCAACCCGTCAATCTGCTGATTCTCGACGAGCCGACCAATCACCTCGACCTGAAAACCAAGGATATTTTGAAAAATGCCCTTATCGACTTCGACGGAACGCTGATCGTCGTATCCCACGACCGCGATTTCCTGAACGGGCTCGTACACAAAGTGTATGAGTTCGGTAACCGAAAAGTTACCGAACACTTAGAAGACATCAACGGTTTTCTGCGGAAGAAGAAAATGGAGAATTTGCGGGAGATTGAAAGCCGCCTCCAAGCGCCTTATAAAGATTGACCGCAGCCAGCAACTCATCCCGGATCGCATTGTTCAACCCGATCTGAGCATCGAAATATCCACGCTGGGCGTCGAGCACATCTATATAGCTAATCACTCCGTTGATATACTGCAAGGTGGCTAAGTCCATATATGAACGGGCGGCATTCTCCAGATTTTGGCGCGACTCTCTGATCTCCCGGCTTTTCCGGGAAGTGATCAGGGCGTTGTTTACCTCGGTAAACGCATTCAGCACCGCTTTCTGATAATTATAGGTTTCCTGTTCCTGAACGGCTCTGGCAGCTTTCAGCTTCGCCCGGTTTTTCCCCATATTGAAGAGGGGAGACAACAACTCGCCGCCTACAAAGAAATAAGGCGATTTCAGAAAGTCGCTCAGCGCATTGCTTTCCAAACCGTAATGCCCGGTTAAAGTAATCTTAGGGAACATGCTGGTATATGCCACTCCCACTTTGGCATGGGCGGCCTTTAGCTTATCCTCCGCCTGCCGGATATCCGGGCGGCGTTCCAACAATTCCGACGGCAGTCCCACCGGAATCGAATCCGGTAAATGCTGTCCCACAATATGCTTTCCCCGTTCCACTTTCCCCGGATACTGGCCTGTAAGCAAAGAAATCTCATTCTCTTTCAAACGGATTTTCCGTTCCAGTTCGGGCGTCAGGGTCTGGGTGCGCGCCAGTTCCACCTGCGCCTGCCGCAAAGAAGTCTCGGACGTCAGCCCCCCTTCGAACCTCAGCTTAGCCAGCCGCACTCCTTCCCGGCGTGCCGCCAAAGTCTGATTGACAATGGCCAGCTCCTGGTCCAGCGCCGTCAATTCGAAATAAGATTGGGCAACCTGCGCCACCAAACTGAGCTGCAAGGCCCTTTTCCCCTCCACACTTTGCAAATACCCGGAAATAGCCGCCTGATTCGCCCACCGTAATTTTCCCCACAAATCGAGTTCCCACGACAGCAAAGCTTTTAACTCAAACGTATTGTCCGGCGTTTGGTCGTGCTCCCGGTCTGCATGCACTTTCGCATCCACTTTGGGAAACAAATCCGCCTTATCTATCCGCTGAAGCGCCATCAACTCCTTCACCCGGGCGGCAGCAATCAGCATATCCTGATTATATTCCAAAGTCCGCACGATCAACCGCTGCAATACGGGATCGGTATATAAATCCCACCAATTTATCGAATCCACCGACACACTGTCTCCCTTCACTCCGGCAATCTCTTCCGGCAGGTTTAATTCCGGGCGGGTGTATTTCTTCCCGATCTTACAGGAGGCCAACATAAAAACCAACCCGGCAAAAACAATCCACAGTTTATATTTCATAACCATACTTCTCAAATTAAAATCTTTTCCATTTTATCGCCCCGATTTTTTCTTTCACCTTATACACCATAACAAAAAAGAAAGGCACTAACACGATACCCACCGTAATGGCGGTGATCATCCCGAAAAACACCCCGGTACCGATAGAATGACGGCTGGCGGAACCTGGACCGGAAGCCAGCACCAAAGGCAGCATTCCCAAAACGAAAGCAAGCGAAGTCATCAGAATCGGCCGGAACCGGAGAGAGGCAGCCTGCAAAGCGGCAGTAACGACATCCGTCCCCTTGTCCACTTCCAATTTGGCGAACTCCACGATCAAAATCGCATTTTTAGCCGCCAGCCCCACCAAAGTCACCAAACCGATCTGGAAATAAATATCGTTATCGAGCCCGAAAACCCAAATCCCCAGATAAGCCCCTAAAGCAGCGACAGGCAAAGACAACAGCACCGACACCGGCACAAGCCAGCTTTCATACAACGCAGCGAGGAACAGGAACACGAACAGGAATACCAAAGCCATCACCAGCCCCATCTGCCCTTCTGCCTTTTTTTCCTGATAGGACAGACCGCTCCACTCCACTCCGATATTTTCCGGCAAACGCTCTTTCGCAATCTTTTCCATCTCGCGCATTGCTTCTCCCGAACTATAACCGGGTGCAGCCGATCCTCTGATCACGGAAGTGGTAAACATATTGAAACGACGGATATTACCGGGGCCGGTGGTGTACCGCGAATCTCCCAGCGCCGTAAGCGGCACCATATCCCCGCCCGAAGTACGGACGAAAAACAGATTGATATTCTCCCGGTTTGCCCGGTAAGGAGCCTCTGCCTGAATATATACTTTATACACCCGGTTAAACATATTGAAATCGTTCACATAAACCGATCCGGTATAAGCCTTCATCGTAGAAAATATATCGGACATCGGCACGCCTAAAAATTTCGCTTTGTCGCGATCCACATCAAAATAAAGCTGGGGGATTTCCGCCTGCAAAGAAGACGACAACCCGGTGAGTACCTTGCTCTGCGAAGCATACTTCATTAAAGTGTCCACGGCCGTCACCAAATTCTCGAACGATGCACCTCCCCTGGCTTCCACCTGCAATTCGAAACCGCCGGAAGTTCCCAATCCCGGAATGACAGGAGGCTTGGAAAGATAAGTCTTCGCCTCCGGATACTTCTTCAATTCCTTTCTCACCTCTTCCATCACCACATCCACGCTTTGCCCGTTCCCTTTCCGGTCTTCCCAGGGCTTCAAAATCACCGTCAGTTCTGCACGCGCCTGATTCGTCCCTACCCGGGGACTGGAACCGGTGACGTTCTGCACATAATCCACAGCCGGAAGAGCGGTCACAAATTCCACAGCCCGGTCCGTTACCTCACGCGTCCTCTCCAAAGTAGCACCCTCCGGCAATTCCAATTCCACTTTAAAATATCCCTGGTCTTCTTCCGGCATAAAACTACTCGGAACCACTTTATTCAATACGAAAATAAACACCAGCACCATCCCGAATCCCGCAAGTACCCGCCGGGGATTAGCAAGCGCTTTTCCGATGATCCCGGTATATTTCCGGTTTCCTGTTGCAAGCCAATCGTTGATTTTCCGGAAAACAAAATTCTTTCTACCGTGGGCAGGACGTAAAAGCAAAGCACACATCGCCGGGCTCAGCGTCAATGCCACGACAGCCGAAATCAATACCGACACCACAATCGTAATGGCGAATTGCCGATACAGCAAACCCGTGATCCCGCCTAAGAAACTAACCGGAACAAACACGGCAGCCAGCACCAGCGATGTCGCAATCAAAGCCCCGGTCAACCCCTGCATTGCTTTTTTCGTGGCTTCATACGGGGACAGGCCTTCTTTTTC
This sequence comes from uncultured Odoribacter sp., assembly GCA_900544025.1. GTDB lineage: Bacteria > Bacteroidota > Bacteroidia > Bacteroidales > Marinifilaceae > Odoribacter. The sequence continues at coordinate 31,571 of UQTM01000022.1, read as the reverse complement.
CATATAATTCTCCACGGCTTCCACCACCACGATAGCATCGTCCACCACAATACCGATAGACAGGATCAAACCCAGCAAAGTCAGCAGGTTAAGCGAGAAGCCCAGCACCAGCATCACCCCGAACGTACCGATCAGGGAGATAGGCACAGCCACCAAAGGCACCAGCGATGCCCGCCAGTTTTGTAACGAAAGGAATACCACCAGCACGACCAGAATCAAGGCTTCGAACAATGTCTTATACACCTCGTGTATCGACTGGGAAATATAACTGGTAATATCGAAAGGGATCTCATAATTCAGGCCTTCGGGAAAATTCTTACTGAGTTCTTTCATCGTCTTTCTCACATTCTCGGCCACTTCCACGGCATTCGCTCCCGGCAGGGTATAAATCCCCAGTACCGCCGCATTTTTACCGTTCATTCCGCTCTCCGTGGAATAAGACGACGCCTCCAGCGACACCCGTGCCACATCCCGCAGACGGATAATAGAGCCGTCCGGATTGGCACGCACAACGATCTCTTCAAATTCATTGACCGTAGATAAACGTCCCTGTGTCGTAATCGGGATTGTAATATCCTGCCCGCTGATCGGCTGTTTACCCAATTCCCCGGCAGCCGATTCGCGATTCTGGTCTTTCAGGGCGTCCTGCAAATCCTTCACCGTCAATCCGAAATTCGCCATACGGTCGGGCATCACCCAGATGCACATTCCATAATAGCGGCTACCGATATTCGACACCCGGCCCACTCCGGGAATACGCCGGATAATATCCAGCACATTGATCGTCGCAAAATTACTTAAATAAATCTCGTCGAAACGCGGATCGTCCGAAGTCAGCGTCAAAGTCATCAACTGATTGGAAGACTGTTTTTCCACCGAAATACCGTTCTGTATCACTTCGGCAGGCAAACGCGACTCGGCCAGTTTCACCCGGTTCTGTATCTCTACGGCGGCCAGTTCCGGATTCGTAGAAATATCAAAAGTCACGCTGATCGACAAACCTCCGGAATTGGAACTGCTCGATTCCATATACAACATACCCGGAGTTCCGTTCAATTCCTGCTCGATAGGAGTGGCCACCGCCTGCGAAACGGTCTGTGCACTCGCCCCCGGATAGGAAGCGGAAATCTTCACCATAGGAGGAGTGATCTGTGGATATTGATCTACGGGAAGTAAAAAAAGCCCGATACATCCTAACACCACGATCAATATAGAGAGTACCGCCGAAAAGATCGGGCGGTCAATAAAAAAAGACATCTTCATATTTTCCCGTTTTAAACTTCTGCTTGTTTTTCAACCTGTGTCCCGCTCAAACTATCCGTTACGACCTCATTCTGCATATCTTTCCCGCCAGCGGTCTGCGGAGCCAGCAACACTCCCGGTGTCAGCTTGTGATAACCTTCCGTTACGATCATTTCGTCCGGTCCGAGGCCACGCTCCACCACAATATAATTTCCAAATTCAGGCCCGGTCTCGATAAAACGCTTTTCCGCCGTCCAATCGCGCCGCATCACATACACATGCGCCCCGCCTTTCTCGATGGCAACCGCCCGGATGGGAACGACCACGGCATTTTCCCGCACATCCAGCAGCAATTTCACTTTGGTAAACTGTCCCGGCAATAGCTTATGGTCGGGATTGGCAAGTTCCGCCCGTACTCCGAAAGTTCCGGTCTTCGGATCGACCTGCGGCTCGGCAAAATCCACCAATCCTTTTTCAGGATACACCGAATTGTCCGCCAGGGTCACCGTGATCGACGGTTGCCAGGAACGCGTGGCATCCTGTTCCCCCAAACGCACATTACGCTGCTGGCTGCGCAAATAGTCCAAAGCCGTTAAACTGAAATCCACTAAAACGGTATCGCTCGAAACCACCGTCGCCAATAAAGATTTCGAACCGGGACCTACCAGCGTTCCGATATCCGCAGAACGCTCCCCGATATACCCGTCGATGGGCGACCGAACGATCGTATAACCCAATTCCAATTCTGCCTGTGCTAAATCCGCTTTACTCATGGCCACATTGGCCCGGGCACTTTCATAAGCGGCGACAGCGTTATCCAAATCCAGCTGGCTGGCGGCATTTTGCTCATACAGGGGACGCAACCGCTCCAAATCACGTGCCGTTTTCAACTCCTGGGCCTGATCTTTTTTCAGCTGAGCGGAAGCCTTGTCCACGTGAGCCCGGTATAAATCCTGATTGATGATAAACAATATCTGATTACGCGATACCCGCTTCCCCTCTTCGAACAGCATCTTTTCCAGATAACCTTCCACTCTCGCCCTCACTTCCACAAACTGGCGGGCACGGATACGCCCCACATAATCCCCATAAATTTCCACATCCTGAACTCCGGCTTTTTCCACTACTACCGGAATCCCTTCCTGCACTTTTTCTTTTTTACAACTGGTAAATGTGACGAGCAGCAGGCAAGCCGCCCATCCCACAAAATTTCTACACCTCATTTTAATTTGTTCTATAATAATTGATCCATTCTATCATGTTGATACGAAAAACAATATAAAATGTGTTCCAAATTTTGAGAATTACAAAAAATAATTGATTACCAGCAAGATAACAAAACACCTGTTTTAAAACAATTCCAAGTTTCTGTGTATTTATTCTACAAACGGAACAAATAATTCCACAACATTCCACAAAAAGTTCTCGTATAGGCATTTATGAAATAGTTAAAACATGAAACGTATCATTATCCTGCTTCTATTATTGGAATGTCTGACTTTGAGCCTGATGGCGCAACAGGATTCTACTATGAATTTACAGCAACAGCTACCCGACAACGACACCTGGTGGCAGCTTTTCGGCGATTCGACGCTCACGGCTTTAATCGAAAAAGCAATAGCCAATAACTACGACCTTTCGAATGCCGTCAAGAATATCGAACTGGCTAAAAGCCGCTTACGCATCAGTAAAAGCGCTTATTATCCGGAAATCGGCGTCTCGGCAGACTATAGCCCGGAAAAAAGCAGCCTGGGAATCGACCATTCCGACTCGTATAGCCGGATAGGACAGGCAGGCCTCTCTATGAGCTGGGAGATAGACGTATTCGGCAACATCCGGAAAAACGTAAAATCACAAAAACAGTACTACCTCGCTTCGCAGGAGGATTACCGGGGAGTGATGGTATCGCTCACGGCACAACTCGCCACCGCCTATATACAACTCCGCACGTATCAGGAACAATTAGAGGTCGCCCGCCATAATCTGAAATCGCAGGAAGAAATATTACAGCTGAACGAAACGAAATTACAGGTGGGACTGGCTTCGAAACTGACCGTGGCACAGGCACGCGGGCTTTGGCTGCAAACCCAGGCCACCATCCCGGGCATAGAGGCAGCCATTTACAGCCAGGCAAATTCGATCGTCGTACTGACCGGGGAATATTCCGCCACGCTACGCGACAGCCTGCTACAAATCAGCCCTCTGCCCTCGAGACCCGGATTTCCGGTGGCCGGGATTCCTGCCGACCTGATCCGCCGCCGTCCGGACCTCCGGGCAGCCGAACGGACAATGGACGCTTTAGCCGCAGCAGCGGGAGCTTCCAGGGCCGACTGGTGGCCTAAATTTTACGTCACAGGCAGTTTAGGCTATGGCTCGGAATACTTCAAAAAAATGTTCAAAAAAGAGAACCTGGCCTGGCAGATCAGCCCGGCGGTCAAATGGACGATCTTCAGCGGCAGGGAATTGGTAGAAACGGCACGTTCGGCACAATTACAACTCGAACAGGGTATTAACGACTACAACAACACCCTGTTTACCGCCTTGCAGGAAGTGGACGACGCTATGATCGCATACAACCGCTCCCTCCAGCAATTAGATGCCGACCGGCAGGCGTTGGAACAGATTAAAGTCACGCTGGACTATGCCGTCGATTTGTATCAAAAAGGACTGGCAGACTATCAGAGCGTACTCGATTCCCAACGAAATGTGTTCAGTTACGAAAATACGCTGGTATCCTCCAAAAGCTCGGTACTTCTCTATATGATCCAGCTATATAAAGCCTTAGGAGGAGGCTGGAACACCCCCGAAACCGTAAAATAAATTCAAAACGATAAAAGCATAACTTATGAAACCGCTATTATATTCTATCTGCATCCTGCTTTTGCTGCTATCCGGCTGCAAACACAAAAAACAAAGCCAGGCAAACACCACACCCACTCCCGAAATAGTAGTGGCTACACCCGTCCGGCAAGACATCACTTACGAATATGAATATCCGGCTTACCTCGAAGCCGTGCAGACCGTGAATCTGGTGGCGAGGGTATCGGGTTTCCTCGAAAAGATACAATTTATCCCGGGACAATTCGTCAAAGCCGGGACAACGCTTTTCGTCATAGAACCCCAGCCTTACCTCGACCAGCTGGATGCAGCCCGCGCACAGATGAAAAGCATGCAGGCAAAACTGAACTATGCCAAATCGCAATATGAAAAAATGAAAGAAGCCTTGCCCGGTAAAGCGATCAGCGAAATCGATTATATCCAGGCACAATCCAATTATCATGCAGCACTGGCAAGCCTTCAGGATGCCAAAGCCCAGCTGAACACAGCACAAACCAACCTGAACTATTGCTACATCAAAGCCCCTTTCGATGGAAGGGTTTCCCGGAACTTAGTGGATAAATCCAATTTCGTAGGAGGATCGGTGCAACCCGTAACTTTAGCCACGATGTATAAGGACAAATTACTCTATGCCTATTTCAATATGGCTTATGCCGAATTCCAGAATCTTCCCCCGGTAATCATTCCGGAAAACAAGAAAGACTCGGCTTTCCTGCCCCTGTATGTTATAAATGCCAACAATCCCGACGAAACCTGGAAAGGAGAACTGGATTACACCGCTCCTAACGTAGATTTACAGACCGGAACGGTAACCGTCAGGGCTATCGTGCCCAATCCCGACGAGAAACTATTGAGCGGTATGTATGTTAAAGTAAAAGTCCCTTACAAACAAGTCCCCCAGGCTCTGGTCATTCCCGAAACTTCCATCGGAACAAACCAGGCAGGACGATTTGTATATATCGTCGATAAAGACGACAAAATCGCTCTCCGTCCGTTGCAGGTAGGTGTACTCGCCGGAGGGATGCGGGAAATCACCGGAGGAATCACTGCAAACGACCGTTATGTGGTGGAAGCCCTGATGAGCGTACGCCCCGGAATGACAGTAAAACCCGTTGAAAAGAAATAGTATTTCCGGATAAACTCCCGGTATGCCTTATTTTTTCAGATATACAATCCGGATTACAGGATTATCCTCCTCCTGTAAATCGATGCCTTGTTTCTGCAAATAAGCTAACCCCTTTTCACTGAAATCATTGTAAAAATCTAAATTAGCGTTTGCCTCTCCCGGATAAAAAGTTAGTCCCGTACCGTATAAATCATCTTCCAACTCATAAGAATTGTCACGATCCGCATCGGTTATCCCGATACAATGTATCGTTCTTTGCTCCCTTTTATCCCAGATACAATGCCATATCCGGCTTCCCCACAAAGCACTGCAACAGATAAAACGGCTTGTTTCGTTCCATTCCAGATTGTAAATGTTCGAAGTCTTACAAAGCTCCGTCCAATCGGCATATCGGCTCCACAGGGAACGATCCGATACGAAACCTCCCAGATCGAGTTCCCAGGCGGCACGCAGGTTTAAATCCCGGTCTATCCGGTATATGGTGTCGATATAATTATTGACATATACCCATTCATTCCCTAAAGGATAAATAGACACCGCCCCCAAATTATCCGGTTTTATAATTTGTTCGTCCTGAAAAACTAACTTTTTTGTTTTCAATTTTCCATTGTCATACAAAGCCATCCACGATTTCATTCCTTCCGCCGTATATTCGGTTTCTGCCATCACAAGCAAAGAATCGTTTAGAAAAGTACCCTGAGACACAGGCGTGATTCCCGGACAATCCGTCTCCCCCTGCAAACTTCCGTCATATCCATACCGAATAATTTTCTGCCGGTCGCCTTCCAGTATATAAACGCTTTTCTCTCCCAGATACGCTCCCCTTATCCTGTTAAATTCTCCGGGTCCCCGGCCAATCCGACCTAAACTACACGCGAAAGTGCCGTCCGGAAGAAAAAAATACAACCCTTCCCTTCCAAAAATCAGGATTCCTTTCTCATTCACACACAAAACCCCGCTATATCCTCCCACCAAACAGCTATCCGTAGTTTCCAAAGCAATAAAGCGGACGCTATCCGCAACATCGCTCAATTTTGCTTTTACTTCGCCTTTCAACACCTTCGTCAAATGAAAAACAGGATAGCCGGAACGTTCTTCAGTACGGCATCCGATCGCCCCCAGAAATATAAAACCCAACACTAAAAATTTCCCTATTCTAAGTCCGGCCATAACACAATCTGTTAAAATTATTTATAATTACAATGTTAAACAAAAAAAATAAATTTTTCGATTATCCTCCTACTTTTTTGATTACCAGTTTTTTCCCATGTTGAAACACAAATCTTTCCACTCCCGTATGAAAGAAAAGTAGATCACCCAATAAATACCCGATATGTTCAGTACATTTTTTATCAATCGTCCCATATTTGCCACAGTCCTTTCGATCCTGATCGTCATTGCCGGGCTCGTATCCCTGGTAGGCCTGCCCATCGAAGAATACCCCACGATCACCCCTCCCACCGTAGTGGTCAGGGCTTCTTATCCGGGAGCCAACGCTTCGACGATCGCCGATTTAGTGGGAACTCCCATCGAGCAGCAAGTGAACGGAGTGGAAGGAATGCTTTATATGTCGTCCACCTCATCCAGCACAGGTTCTTACTCTCTCACCATTACCTTCGAAGTGGGCACGGACCTCGATATGGCCACCGTATTGGTCGAAAACCGGGTTAGCATGGCATTGAGCACCCTCCCCCAGGAAGTGACGAAGATCGGGGTAACTACGACCAAAGAATCGACCAATGTGGTCATGTTCCTTTCGCTCACGTCCCAAACCCCGGAATACGACGCCTTATTCCTGTCGAATTATGCCGCACTCAACATCACCAATGACCTGGGGCGGGTAAAAGGCGTGGGAAACGTGGGCTTGTTCGGAATGGGCGATTACAGCATGCGGATCTGGCTGAATCCCGACCAACTGGCCATCCGTAACGTCACCCCCTCCGACATCGTCGCAGCGATACAGGCTCAAAACATTCAGGTTGCGGCAGGAAGCGTCGGGGCAGAGCCTTTAAATCAAAAAGAAGCTTATCAATATACCCTTGAAACCAAAGGACTGCTGATGAACGAAGAAGAATTCGGCAACATCATCGTAAAAGCGATGCCCGACGGTAAGTACTTACGGATCAAAGACCTGGCGACGATCGAACTGGGACGTGAAAGTTACAGCACGACCGCCACCCTGAAAGGAGGAGCGGTAGCGGCCATTGCCATCTATCAGCTGCCGGGAGCCAATGCCCTCGATGTCTCGAAACGGATAAAAGCAGAAATGGAAAGGTTGTCCGCTTATTTTCCCCAAGGCGTAGAATATAGCGTTACACTCGATACGACGGAATTTATCGATGCTTCCATCTCCGGTATATACGACACGCTCATCACCGCTTTCATCCTGGTACTGCTGGTGATTTTGATCTTTCTGCAAAACTGGCGGGCGATGCTGATTCCGCTGGTCACGATCCCCGTCTCTTTGATCGGGACGTTCACTTTCATGGCGATGTTGGGTTTTTCGATCAATACCCTCACCCTGTTCGGTTTGGTATTGGCGATCGGGTTAGTGGTCGATGATGCGATCATCATTGTGGAAAACAGTTACCGTCTCATCGAAACCGGAAAGTATCCCACGGTGAAAGAAGCCGTGATCGAAGCCATGAAAGAAGTGTCCGGAGCGGTTGTCGGTATCGTACTCGTACTGCTCGCCGTATTCATCCCCACGGCATTCATCGGCGGCATCACCGGACAGCTTTACAAACAATTCGCCCTAACGATCGCCATTTCCACCGTAATCAGCGGCTTCAACGCCTTAACCCTTAGCCCTGCCCTCTGCGCCTTACTGCTAAAACCCAAACAACCCAGCCGTTTTTTCCTGTTCAAAGCCTTTAACCGTTTTTTCGATAAAACGACACAAGGCTATACCTGGGTGATCACACATTTTATGAAGCGGTCCATCATGACCTTCATCGTGTTTTTAGTCATGGCGTTCTTTGCCTTCTGGGGATTCATCAAATGGCCCCGAACCTTCCTACCCGAAGAAGACCAGGGCTATTTCATCGCCTTTATGCAGCTGACGGACGGAGCATCCTATTCCCAAACCGCAACCGCCCTGCAAAAAGCATCCGATATATTGAACCGCATGGACGGAATCGACACCTACATCACGATCAATGGTTTCTCCATGATGAGCAACGCCAACATTTCCAATGCCGGAACTCTGTTCGTGATGCTGAAAAACTGGGACCAAAGAAAAACAAAAAACCTCAGTGCGCAGTCGCTTATCGACGAATTTAACGGCATGGCCTATATGGAAATCCCGGAAGCCCGTACCTTTGCGGTATTGCCGCCCTCCATCCCCGGTTTGGGAGAAAGCAGCGGATTTGAAGTCATGCTTGAAGACATCAACAGCTACGGCCCGCAGGAATTACAAAAAATGACAGACGAAATCATGATGGCGGGCAGCCAGACACCGGGATTATCCACAGTGCAATCCATGTTCAGCGCCAGTGTACCCCAATACTACCTGAACATCGACCGGGATAAAGTAGAACTCATGCAGATTTCGCTGGAAGAAGTTTTTAATACGATCGGTACTTTCCTGGGCTCTTCCTATGTGAACAACTTCGTTAAATTCGGACGTACCTATCAGGTTAAAGTAGAAGGAGCCACCGGAAGCCGGGCCGTGGTCGAAGACCTGCGCCTGCTCAACGTGCGCAACTCCAAAGGCGATATGGTTCCGATGAGCGCCTTCACAACCATAGAAAATCGGCTGGGAGCAGAAAACCTGACCCGGTACAACACCTATATTTCCGCCCTGATCTCCGGGTCGGCCGCCGAAGGTTATAGTTCGGGAGAAGCGATCGACATCATGGCAAAACTAATTAAAGAAAAAGCGGGTAACTCCTTCGGCTATGAATGGACTTCTATGGCTTACCAGGAAGTAAACGCTTCCTCGACAACCTCCCTGATCTTCGTCCTGGCCATTATCGTAGCCTTTCTGATCCTCGCCGCCCAATACGAGAGCTGGAAAGATCCGTTCGCCGTGATTATGGGATTACCCATCGCTTTGCTCGGCGTAGTGATAGGCGTTATCGTGATGAACCTGCCGATCAGCGTTTACACCCAGATCGGTGTTGTACTTCTGATCGCATTGGCTGCCAAAAACGCCATATTGATCGTAGAATTCGCCAGAGATTACCGGGCTTCAGGGAAATCGGCGGAAGAAGCCGCTCTGGAAGGGGGGCGCGTACGGCTCCGCCCGATCCTGATGACCTCGTTCGCTTTCATTTTAGGAACTCTCCCTTTAGTGATCTCCACCGGAGCGGGAGCCGCCAGCCGTATATCCCTGGGTATCGCTGTATTTGCCGGGATGCTCATGACCTCATTGGTGGGTACGCTTTTCATTCCCAATTTTTACCTCTTGATGCAAGGCAAATCGCGAAAACCGAAAAAGGGGACAGTCTCCCCGCCTATGAATCGACCCGAACCTCCGGCCCCTCTGGAATTACCGGAATAACTTCTGCCTATAAAAAGTGACAAGGATAATGAACAGTCGTTATCCTTGTTTTTTTGTATCGGAAATTTCAGAATTTTTAAATATCTCCGGAAGCTCCTATCACTTTTATTCACACAAAAAATAAAAAAATCCAATTTCCTTTGTAATAAAATCGGAGATAAATCGTCTTTATTAGTGATGACAGAAAAGGAATTCAATCATATTGTCCTGCCTCTGGCGCAAAATATCTGGTCGTATGCCCTGAACCTCACAGGCGACCGGACGACCAGCGCCGATCTGACACAGGAAGTGATGTTACGGCTATGGGACACCCGCCGGCAGCTTCCCGGAGTCGGTAACATCAAGGCATGGGCATTGAAAATGACCCACAACCTCTGCATGGACTGGCTAAAAAAGCAAAAGCCGATATACGACGACACCCAACTCCTCAGGAACGGAGGCTACGAAACCGATCTGTTGCAACAGATCGCGGATAAAGACACTGCCGAAACGGTCAGAAAAATCATCGATACCCTCCCTCCTAACCAGCGCGAGGTGATTGTCCTACGGGAAATAGAAGGACTGGAATACGACGAGATCGCAAAGATCACAGGTTTGGGATTGAATAACATCCGGGTACTGTTATCCAGAGCGAGAAATAAAGTAAAAGAGATTTTGGTGAAACGCTACCATATTTCTCTATATGAAAACTGAAATAAGAACCGATGGAACCGACTGAAAATAAATTAGCGAGATATTACCGGGGAGAATCCTCTTTAAAGGATGAGCAAGAGCTGAAAGCTGCCTACCGGAAAGGAGAACTGCCTTCCGAGCCTGCTTTGGCTTACCGGGGCGACACGACACCCTGTCCGGAGGAATTGCTGAATAGTATCCGGCAACGCATTGAAAAACGAAAAAATCACCGTTCCCACCGCATCTTCCGGCTTGCCGGAGGGATAGCCGCCACCCTGCTGCTTATCGTCAGCCTTCGGATTTTTCTACCTGCTCCGGCACCGACAAGCATAAAGCTATCCGAACAAACCCAGCGGGAACGTTTCGAAGATGCCTTACAGGTTATCGCCGACGTCCTCAATGAAAAAACGCCCGGTAACGAAAAAATCATATACGAAGATAAAGGTCTGATCATTGCAATCGAGTAAGTCAGGCCGGACTTGCACGATATAAACTTTAAAAATCACATTGCTATGAATAAAAAAGTATGGATCATTTTAGTAGCCTTTGCCCTCCCTTACGGAGCTCAGGCACAACTGGCCAAACTGATGGCTAAATACCATGAAAAAAATTGTGTGACGGTCACTCAGTTAGATAAAAACTTATATGGACTGTATAAAAAGCAAAATCTACCGCCGGAAGCGGAAGAAGCCCTTCAAAATCTGGATGCCGTGAATATCCTTAACCTCGACCTGAACGCCTGCGATCCGGACATGGAAAATAAAGTAACCGCACAATTTAAAGCGATTCTGGATTCCCCGAACAAATACCGGCTTATTAAAAGCCACACGGATGCTTCGGGGAAACAACTGATCTACTCACAAAGCAAAAACGGGCAGATCACTTCGATGGTAATGTGGAATCAGTCGCCCGTCCGTCTGGATATCGTCGAACTTTGCGGCAACATCCAGCCGGAACAAATAGCCTCTCTCCCAAGCATACTGAATATTAAAGGCCTGAATTCTCTGGCCTCCCTCGCCCCGGGCAATTCTGCCGGATCACTCCAACAGCAAAGGCTCGAAAAGATGAAACAACAACTGAAACAGATGGAATTGCAGCGAAATCAACTGCCGGACGGATTCTTTAACGGAACAGGCAATATGGATTTCGATAAACTCACGGAAGAATTCAGAAAAAATTTCAATATGCCCGATTTCGGCAGATTCCCGGGAATGTTCGACTTCCCGTTCGGAAATATGTTTTTAAATTTCGACAGCCTATTCGATTCTTCCCGATTTAATTTCCCGGATAACCTGGATTCGACCTTTTTCAATATACCCGGCGGAAATGTATCCGGTAATTCCATACAAATTACGAACACGGACGGAAAGACAAAAATAAAAATCAATTCCAACAACTCGGATATCCGCTATGTGATCGACGGGCAGGAACTTCCGAAAGGAGAAATAAAAATGCCTGAAAACATCGGAAACATTCAAGTGGTACATGCCAAAGACAACCTTCGGAAATCGTATCTTTTAATTACCTCCGGGGAAAAATTGGGGGATTTCGTAAGCTACAAAGACGGAGTTCTTACCTTCCGGTACGAAGGGCAGGAATACAAATACAACCTGGAAAAAGTGCATGACCCTATATTGGTCATCGACGGGCAGCAAACCAATGAATTCCTGATCGACCCCTCTTCCATTCTGCAAATACGCCCGCAAAGCAAATTAGAAAAAGAAATAGGATATTTTCCTTCTGCCGAAGTGATTATCAACACCAAATAAACGATCTGCAATACATAAGAAATCCCGAAGGTCACCTTAACCTTCGGGATTTCTATTTTCCATATTTCCTATAATCTTTTCCAGAAAGGCTAAATACGGCAGAACAACTTTATCGAAAATCTCTAAAAACAGTCATTCCCCCCCCTTTTCTCAAAATCCTTTATTTCGATTTTATAATCAAAACGTTATCGGCATTCTTTCCGTACTTTTTATTCATTTTCCGGACAGCGGTCTCGTCTCTAAGCAAACGAATCTCTGCAACTCCGGATAAATCCTGTGGAAGATCTTTCACATCCTCTACCAGCTTATCGTTCAAAATCACGATCTGCTTATCCGGATCAATCTGGGAAACCGCAGCCTGATAAAGCGCCGGAGACAGCGAAGACTGGCTTTCCCCCTCAACAGACGACACCGTAAACGAAACATTATGTCCGGGAGCATTTGTACCCTTTGTCGTTATATAAAACACACTCGTATCTGCTTTTACGGTTTTCGTCGACAACGAAACATGGACATCCTCCCGACCGGCTTCCTGCACCATCCCTGAAGAACGAACAGATACCGTTACGGCCTGAGTCTCTTCAACAGGCAAAGGTTCTGTCCCGTTTTCCGTTTCATGCAATAAATTAAAAGAAATAGGCATACGTAACTGCACGTTCACCGGTTTTCCCGACTTTTCCCCCGGCTTCCACCTGGGCATCGATTCCACTACCCTTATAGCTTCTGCATCCAGCGTGCCATCTACCCCTTTCATCACTTTTGCCCCGGTCACATTGCCTTCTTTATCGATCACAAAAGCTACTTCCACCGTCCCCTGAATCCCATGCTGTGCGGCATATTGGGGGTATTTGATGTTTTTGGCAATAAATTTACCCACCTCTTTCTCTCCCCCGATGAATTGAGGTTCTTCATCTACGACGGAATATATTACAGTAGATTTCTTTTTATCTTCCCCGGTAAAAAGACCTACTACAACCACTTCATCCAAAGCCAAAGCTCCGGCCACGGAATCGGCTTTCACCGCCGTCTCTATCTGAACATTCGTAACCGTAGCCGCTCCCGGCTTCATAACAACATTTAGATCGGAAGTGCCTTTTTTCACCGTTTCGCGCTGCATCGCCATGCCCGGATAAGAAAAACACAGTTCCTTGAAATCTCCGGAAACTTTTACCCCATAATTCCCCTCGGCATCGGTAGTTACGATCTTCCAGGCTTTCCCCTGATCCTGAACGCCGACAGCCACTCCCGGCAACCGTTCTCCCTGTTCGTCCGTAACCCGGCCTTTTATATCCCACTGACCGGTTTCCGGGGCGACTCTACCGGTAACTACCCGTTCCGGTGAAACAACCTGGCCGACGATTTCCTGAGTAACTTCCGCGACCGTACGGGCATTACTTGCCAAAATGAGCAGTCCCGTCACCGGAAGCATTATTACATATTTTACCAGCCTCATTTTAGAGGCCTTTTTCTGATTCATCATCATGATCCGCTTTTTTAATTGTGATACATTGAAATTATTGATAATTTGTGTTGCAACCGATTGATTGGATAAACGGAGTAAATGATACTGATAGTCTTTCCGGTTATAGCCGGCATCGAGCACTCCCCGGTCTGCCAGAAATTCTAAATTCTGACGGATTTCCCTGCGGATCAGCCACACTCCGGGATTATACCAAAAGAAAATGCAAAGAATCTCCCCCGCCAGCGTATCCCAGGAATGTCCCTGTCTCGCATGGGTCTTTTCATGAATAAGAATGCCCTGCAATTCCTTTTCTGTATAACAACAGGGATCGACAAATATCCAGCCGAAAAAAGAAAACGGAGCCGTATCGTTTTTTAAAACGATAACCCGGGTATCGCCGATGATACAGGCTTCGCCCGATAGCCGCAACCGGATAACGGCTCCCAATTGTACCAAAAAGCGGAATAACAGGAACGCACTTCCGGCAAGCCAGATCGCCGATAAAATATTTTCCACGGTAAATAGCGTTTTTTCCTCTACAGGAGAAGCCTTCGGTATCGTCACCGCCTGAACGATAAATTCCGAATAATCTACGATCATAGCCTGCAAAGGCTGTTTGTCTTTCAGCCATTCGGCTAACGGAACCAGCGGATATGCAAAAGCCAAAAACAGTACCGACAGCAGGAAAAAACGACGAATTTCAAAAAAGGTATCTTTCGCCGTTAAAATGCGGTAAAGCAAATAAAACACGGCTAAACCTGCATTCACCTGTAATATGTAAATATAAAAATCCCTCATGAGCTTTTCATTGATATCCGGCGATTCTATTCTTCCTTCTCGATCAAACGAATGATTTCCTGTAATTCCTTTGCCGTTATTTTCTGCTTTTTAGCGAAAAACGTCACCATTTCTTTATATGAGTTTTCAAAATAATTTTGTACTACCCCCGAAAGAAAACGGGCCTTATATTCGCTCTCGTCGATCACAGCTTTATATACACAGGTATTTCCGTAACGGGTACTCTCCACATATCCCTTCTTCTCAAGATTTTTAACAATAGACGCCACCGTAGTATAAGGAGGGCGCGGTTCATTCATCCTGTTCAAAAAATCCTTGATCACACCACCTTTTACTTGCCAAACGATAAGCATGATTTCTTCTTCCTGAAAAGTAAGTTTCTCCATAATTCCGATACAATTAATTACGATCCTTTCGCAAATCTACGAATATTTCGTAGACAAACAAACAATTTAAATGAAAATATTCGGAGGATATTATAAATATTTAATCCTCAGCGTTTTTTTTGAAATAATATTTTACGATCAACGGATTGTCCCCCGGCTTCATTTGCCGGAAACGCGCAGCATCTTCGGGGGCAAGCCACTCTGTCCTGATATACCTGCCACATTCGGCATAAGGTATCAAAGCCAGCATGCAGGTATCGTTCATCCGGGTGATTGGGGGTAATTCACCCCCTCCCGCAAAACGGTCGAAAAGCTGGTAAGTACCTGTAGATTTGTTCCAGAATAAATGGACAAACTGTTCCGTATCCGGTAACTCCCTCTCTTTAAAAAGCCGTTCTATCCGTAAATAAATATACTGATCGTTCTGCTTTCCCTCACTCAATGCAAAATCGCAATTCTCCTCCATCCATAGCCGTTGGATAGTTGCCGCCCACACTCTGGAATGCGATGGAAAAGCAGGCAAATCTCCTTCCTTGTCATTATATTTTCCAAAATCCCAACGAAAAAGAGGAATATGAGCGCCTTTCTTATTCTTGGTATAGACCAGATTACGAAAAGTCAGATAATAATGCCAACGATTATTATAATAGTAGGATAAGGGGCTGAGGATACTCACCGGTTTACTCCCGTCCGGCATTTTAGCCTCGTTCTTCTTTTTCTTCACCTTATTGTCCACCACATATCTGAACTTTCCTTCCGTCCCGAAACAAAAACAAAGTCCTCTCGGCTTATCCAATATGATAAACCGGTCATTATGAATACCCCATTCGATAGATTCCAGACGGCTTTTCTCGGTGGTTTCCAGGGGATATACTTCGACATGGGAAAACACATCGAAAACGGACGGTTGTTCCACCCGGTCCAAATCGACGGAATAAACCGGATAACTGACCTCTTTCTTTTTTTCCTGGCATCCTCCTGCCGACAGAAATAACACCAAAAAGCAAAGTCTTATGCTTAAATTGTTTGCAATATGCGATACATTCATAATTACAAATTTTGTATAAAAACAATAATAAATAAAAATACATTGAAATCCAATTTTTAAATCGTTTTTCAGCCCTATCAAATTCATAGACACTTATAAACCGGATGTCGCCCAAGACAATAAACGGCATTTATCTTTTTCGTTTGATGAAAAATCATAAAATAATCCATTATTTTACAACCTGAATCTATTTCATTCACTTCCTCATCCGCCTATTTTTGTAATATCTATAACGGGCTATTCTAACAAGTATTTATCGATCATTGGGCTTTATACAAATTTGTCCATATTTTAGAGGGAGAAAATTATAATCTTATCCCATCGTGTCGGAATCACCCGGATACTGAGAAAATAAAAATGAACATCAATAAAATTCGATATGAAAAAGAATCTACTACTACTATTATCCGTTTTATTTTGTACCTGTTATTCATACGCCCGGCAAGAAAATAAAATAGACTTATCGGGAATCTGGCGGTTCCAACTCGATCCGATGGGATTCGGAAAAACTCCGGGATCGGAACTTTATCTGGCGAAACTTGCCGAAACGATTACACTTCCCGGATCGACCGACGAAGGAGGCAAAGGGATACGGACGACAGCCCGCTATATAGACCGCCTGACGCGAAAATTCGAATACTGCGGTCCGGCATGGTATCAGCGGGAGATCGACATTCCTGCCGAATGGAAAGATAAAGAAATCATTTTGGAACTGGAACGTTGCCACTGGGAAACCACGTTATACATCGACGGCAAGTACATCGCCATCGACGAACGCCTGTCCGTTCCCAACCGTTTTATTTTAACGCAACATTTGACTCCGGGCATCCATACCCTCACTCTATGCGTGGACAACCGTCTAAAATACCCGATGGATCAATGGAATCACGGCACCACCGAATATACCCAAACCAACTGGAACGGGATCATCGGCAAGATGGAACTGATCGCAAAAAATCCTTCTTATCTCCGACAGATAAAGGCATATCCCGATGTAAAAAATAAAAAAATAAAAATAGACCTGCAATTCCACGCGGCAAGCCGGGACAGTACCGGAGAGATCCGCTATACCTTACGTGATCCCCAGGGAAAAACCGTCCATACTTCAACCGTCCCGGTAAACCTCCGGGCACAGACTCTCTCACAGGAAATCCCCGTCGGGAAAAATATGATGCTGTGGGATGAATTCACGCCCAATCTTTATGAATTGGAAACCAGCATAACCACAGGACAAACAGAAGAAACGCACACGCTTCGCATAGGCATGAGACAGGTGGAGCAGGGAAAAAATCATATCCGCCTGAACGGACGGAACATCCACCTGCGCGGAACCCTCGACTGTGCCGTTTTCCCTTTGACCGGTTATCCCTCGACCAAAGTAGAGGATTGGAAACGAATATTCCGTACGGTCAAAGACTACGGAATGAATCATATCCGTTTCCATTCCTGGTGTCCGCCGGAAGCAGCTTTTACGGCTGCCGACGAAGTGGGTATGTATCTCCAGGCCGAACTCCCGATGTGGATCAAAGACGTCGGTAAATACCCCGCCCGGCGAGATTTTTTCGAAAAAGAAATGTATGCCATCCTCGACGAATATGGAAATCATCCTTCTTTCATTCTGATGTGCAACGGCAATGAGAACGAAGGCAACTTCGATGTGCTGGAAGATTTGGTAAAAAAAGCACAGGCATACGACAACCGCCGTCTCTACTCGGCATCTACAGCCCGTACACATACCCCGTCGGACGAATACTATGTATCGCATGTCACTTCAAAAGGGGGAATCACCGTATATGAAGGCATCCCCTCCACTCAATGGGACAAACGAAAAGAATCGGACATCGATGTCCCGGCCATCGCCCACGAAAGCGGACAACGGTGCATGTACCCGAATTTTAACGAAATAAAAAAATATAACGGCGTACTGGAAGCCCGGAACTTCGAAGTATATCGGGAACGGCTTGCCAAAAACGGCATGCTGGAACAAGCCGGCGATTTTTTCAAAGCCACGGGGGCGCATACCGTACTACAATACAAAGAAGTGAACGAATCCTTACTTCGTACCCCCAATTCAGGCGGTTTTCAGCTTCTCGGCCTATCGGACTTTCCGGGACAAGGCTGTGCATTCGTCGGCATCCTCGATGCTTTCTGGGAAAGTAAAGGGCTGGTAACTCCGGAGAAATTCAGGGAATCCTGCGCACCTACCGTACTGCTGGCACGTTTTCCCAAAAGAGTATATACCGACGATGAAAAATTTCAGGCACAGTTTGAAATATACCATTACGGAGCCTCGCCTATCAAGCGCAATTCTTTACGCTGGCAACTGGAAAACGCAGAAGGACAAGTCTTCGGTAAAGGAACGATATCCACACCTCCGGTTCCCTGTGCCGTTGTCGATACATTGGGTACGGTCGATATTTCACTCCGGGCGATCACCCGCCCTCAGAAATTAACCCTAAAGGTATCTTTAGACAGTTTTCGGAACGAATGGGACATTTGGGTATATCCCCGCCAGAAGGATACCCCACAGGAAGGTTATGTATATGCCCGGGAGTGGGATGCCTCGGCCAAAGCCATGCTGGAACAAGGAAAAAACGTTTTGCTTATCCCCCGGCAAGCTCCGGGCATGAAAACCCATTTCGCCAGCCATTTCTGGAACCCGATCATGTTCAACTGGAATCCGATGATCGTCGGAACTTTGATACAGGCCGCCCATCCGGCATTTCACGATTTCCCCACCGAAATTTATGCCGACTGGCAATGGTGGGATATTTTAAACCATGCAACGGCTTTAGAGCTAAACGCCCTAAAAACGATAACCCCGGTGATCCAAAGCATAGATACCTACGAAGAAAACCGGAAACGGGGTATCGCTTTCGAAGCGCGTGTCGGCAAGGGAAACCTGTTTGTGCTGTGCGTCGATCCGGAAAAAGACCTGGACAGACGGCAAGCCACGCAACAACTGCTTCACTCTGTCCGGAATTATGTTTCCTCGCCCGGATTTCAGCCGGACTGTGAACTGCAATTCCACGAATTAGACGCCCTTTTCACACCTAAAAACAAGGAAGTCGGCAACCGAAACAGCGAAGCGATCAAACAACTCCTGAATCAATAGCCACAAATACATCCCGGTTTACCGAAATGAAAAATCCCCGGAGTCGTTATACTCCGGGGATTTTATTCTATCATTTCGATCTTGATCCTGTCATTTCTTCAAAGCCTTTTCAATCATCTCTTTCAACGCCGGATTAGAGGGACGCGGTGCATCCACCGAAACGATTTTACCTTCTTTATCGAAAACCATAAAGCGTGGAATTGCCTTTATCTGATAATCCTTAGCGATCTTGCTCCATCCGCTGGCAAACAGCTGTACGCCTTGTAACTGCTCTGTCTTCACAAAGTCGAGCCATTTCTGCTTATTCTTCTCTTCATCGACCGACACTCCCATAAACACAACACCTTTTCCGTGCATCTCTTTTTCCAGCTTTTTCAAAGAAGGCAATTCCTGCCGGCACGGGCCACACCAGGTTGCCCAAACATCGACCACTACAACCTTACCTTTAAAATCGGACAAAGAAACTTCTTTCCCCGTCACGTCCGGATAAGTGAAATCGGCTGCCACGGTTCCCGGCTTCGTATCGTACACTTTCGCCCCTAACGCTTCTGCCCTCGCTTTCAGCGAAGGAGTTACCAAATAACGCCCGAACCGATCCTGCATTTCCAGAAAAGCATCGTAAGATTTTAAACTCCGGCTAAAGGTATTCATCACCAACTCTCCTTTCAGCCGGTCGTCTTTCACCGCACCCAACATACTTTCGACAAATTCCCCCGTTCCTTTCGGCTGCACAGGATTAAGCCTCGTGTAAAAAGAAGCATAAGCCGAAAGTATCCGATAACCGTCGGGGAATTGCAATACTTCGTCGTTCACAAACTTTTCCTCTGAAACGATCCGATTGTAATAATCCGGCCAATCTTCCCGCTGGGGATGTTCCGTCCTCGGTGTTTGCAGAAACATGATTGCATAAAAATCGACATCGTATCCGATTTTCTTTTTCAGAATCTCGTCAAATTCTTTATTACCGGAATGTACTTTCTTCTGAAAATCCTGAGCCTTACTTACAAAGTCAGGGAAAACGGGAAAAAAGTCCTTATAATTACTTCTTACTTTTTCGAATAATACCGCTTTAATACGGGTACTGTCCGCTATGCTCTCCCATTGATAAAGCATTTCGTTCTCAGGAGTGTTCTTGCCATGCAGGCGAGCGGTGAGCCCCTGCAAATTCAAGCCTACCACATCCCCGGTTTTCACCCATACGGGAAAATGTATCCGGTCGTTCCCCACGGCATAAAATCCCTCTTGTTCGGGAACGAATAAAAAACCGTAAGTCCCGTCAGGCCCTACGTGAGTCGTTGCATAAGATTGTATATTCCCATCTACGGTCTTATACAAAGTAACCTCTTTTAAACTTCCGTCATCTACTTTTCCCACAATCTGTGAATAACGCTGCTTTTCGCATCCGGTCAATGCAAAACAGCACACCAGTATCAATACGCCTATTTTCATCATATCTGATTCTATTTAAAAATAATTACTTATACGAACTTACACATCCCCACAAAGAATTCATTTTTTATTGTTTCGGACTTGCTCCAGCTTTGCCGTCATTTCCTCTACCCGTTTCGGATATTGGGCAGCAATATTATTTTTCTGAGCCACATCTTTTTTCAGATTATAAAGTTCCGGCTCCGTCATTTTTCCTCTCCAATTCTTATAGGCAGGCACACAAGCCCAATCTCCTTCTTTTATCCAGATACTTCGTCCGTAACCTTCCAAAACCAACGACTCACGACCTTTTTTGGATTTTCCCAACAAAGCTTTTTCCAACTGCATCCCGTCCACAGCAGGATAATCCTGTTTCAGTAATCCGGCAAAACTGGCACAAAAATCCATCTGACAGATCAAAGCATCGGAAACGGCACCCGCCTGAACATGTCCCGGCCAGCGGATCAGCATCGGAATACGGGTACCCCCTTCGTAAGGATCGCATTTCCAACCCCGGAAAGGCCCGGCAGGTGTATGTTCCCCGTTTAATTCCACCGCCTGGTCCTTATAGCCGTCGTCGAGCACAGGTCCGTTATCACTGGTAAAGATAACAATCGTATTATCCGCCAGGTTCAATTCATCCAAATATTTCAAAAATTCGTTCACGCACCAATCCGCCTCCAGAATCACATCTCCGCGAGGTCCCAATTTCGATTTCCCGGCGAACTTTTCGTTCGGCAAACGGGGCACATGCGGCTGATGCAAAGCATAATATAAAAAGAAAGGTTCGTCCTTATGCTCTTTCACATAATTTTTTGCTTCTCCCAAAAACACTTCATACATGGTTTCGTCCACCCAAAGCGCCGACTTACCTCCCCGCATAAAGCCAATCCGGGGAATCCCGTTCGTGATCGACATATTATGCCCCACACTGGGATGCATCCTCAACATTTCAGGGTTATCTTTCCCGGTAGGTTCTCCCGGAAAATTATGTTTATAGCTTACTTCAATGGGATCGTTCGGGTCGAGATTCACGACATTGCCGTTCTTTACATACACGGTAGGCACACGGTCGTTCGTTGCCGCCATAATATAAGAATAATCGAACCCGATTTCATTCGGAGAAGGAGAGATATGCCGATTCCAGTTCACATTGCCGTTTCCCAGCCCCAAATGCCATTTTCCGACAACTCCGGTCGCATATCCCGCTTCTTTCAGCATTTTAGGAAAAGTTCCCATATCTTCTTTAATCAGCATAGGAGCGTCTCCCGGAAGAATCGCCGCCCCGACCCGGAAAGGATACATTCCCGTAAGCATTGCAAAACGGCTGGGAGTACTGGTCGCTGAAGAAGCATGCCCATTGCAATGCCTTAATCCCTCGGCTGCCAAACGGTCGATTCCCGGCGTTTGAATCTCCGTCGCCTCATAACAACTCAAATCTCCGTACCCCAAATCGTCTGCCATGATTACGACAATGTTCGGTTTCTTAACCGGCTCTTTTGCTGCTGTCTGTAACACAGGCATAACTGCAGCTACGGGAAGCAATCCGTATTTCAAAAAATCTTTTGAAGGACAAACCATATACTGTATTTTTAATGGATTTCTTAAAGCCAATGCGGCAATCCGCTTAACAAAAACTGTGTAAATTTAATTTATTTTTCCGAAAACGGCAGGAATATTTTAATATGAATTAAAATAACAAAAAACAGGTATATGCAACCGGAAAAAACAATAAAAAATCCCTCTGCCGAACGGCAGAGGGATCTGTAATATAAAGTACGTTTATCAATCGAGCACTTTCACCCAACCGAATTTATCCGGTTCGTCACCGTATTGGATCGCCCTCAAACGATGATATAGCTTCGTACACCATTCTCCCGGCACACCCGGCTGTCCGAACGTTAATTTTTCGTTATGTCCTTCTTCAATATCGTCGATCTCTCCAATGGGCACGATCACGGCTGCCGTACCGCATGCTCCGCACTCATCGAACGTTTTCAGCTCTTCCACCGGAATACGGCGGCGTTCTACTTTCAGCCCCATATCCCCGGCCAGTTCCATGATGCTGACATTCGTAATAGAAGGCAAAACAGAATGAGAAGCAGGGGTAATATATGTATTATCCTTTATTCCGAAGAAATTGGCCGGTCCACACTCGTCCACATATTTTTTCTCTGCCGAATCCAGGAACAAAGCGGTAAAATACCCCTTGTCGTGAGCAATCTCACCGGAAGCCATCCCGGCGGCATAATTTCCTCCCACTTTAATATGTCCGGTGCCATGAGGCGCTGCACGGTCGTATTTACGCTCGATCATCACCCTGGCCGGTTTGAAACCGTCTTTAAAATAAGGCCCTACCGGAGCGACAAACACCACAAACATAAATTCGCTGGCCGGTTTTACTCCCATTTGCGGACCTACCCCGATCAGCAGGGGGCGGATATATAAACTCGCACCCGATTCGTAAGGCGGCACATATTCTTTATTCAATTCCACGGCTTTCACCACAGCTTCCGTAAACAACTCCACAGACGGAGCTTTCATCATCACATAGTCGGCCGTATTGATCATACGTTTCGCGTTCTCTTCACAACGGAAAATCCGGATTTTCCCGTCTTTTCCCCGGAATGCTTTTAATCCTTCGAAAGCTTCCTGACCGTAATGCAAACACGTAGAAGCCATGTGTACGGGAATCATTTCCGAATCGGTGATTTCCAGGTCACTCCATTTTCCGTCCTTATAATAGCTACGAACGTTGTAGTCTGTCTTCAAATACCCGAAAGATAATTTATCCCAGTCCAAATTTTTCATAATAGTAGGGTTTAATAGTCAAACTTTATCTGGAAAGGCAAGCCCATACCATCGGGTACAGGCCGCCTTTCGTTATTTTACAATAGTCATTTCATCGATCAGATTCTTTGCCCCGGCATACTTATCCACGATCCACAGCATATAGCGGGTATCTAAATTGATACACCGTTGCAGGTTTTCCTCAAAATCGATATCTCCGGACATCGCTTCGGAATTACCGTCGAAAGCAGCTCCGATCAATTCCCCGTTAGCGTTGATCACCCCGGAACCGGAATTTCCTCCGGTAATATCGTTATCCGTGATAAAATTCACCACCAGATAATCATCTCCATAAGGTGCAAAATCTTTCTTCGCATACAATTCTTTCAGCTTGGCGGGCACTTCGAATTCCCCGCCCTTCGGGCCTTCTTTTTCCAGCACTCCGGACAATGTGGTATAGTAATCATAGAAAACGGCATCCCGAGGCTTATAACTCCTCACCTTACCGTAAGTCAGGCGGATCGTGGAATTGGCATTCGGAGCCCATGCTTTTCCCGGATTCATTTCCATCAATCCGCGAACGAACAAACGATTCCCCCTTGCCAGCTTCGTATTCATGTCGTTGGAATAAGCAGACAGCTTGATCCACATTTCATAATAAGACTTCCCGGCAATATAAGCCGGATCTTTTTCCAGTTTCTTGCAATCCGGTTTTTCCACAAAAGCTTTAAAAGTATTCTCATTCAGAAAGACCGATTGTTTTTCAAGGTCTTTGGCAAATTTCTCATAATCGCCCTTATATTTCTTATTGATCAACCCGATCACCTCAGGCTGTAGCTCCTCTGCTACGTTATCATTATAGATTTTAAACAAAGTGGCGAACAAACGGACATCCAACTCGGTATTAAAATCCTTATAAAAATCGGCGGCAGCCTCCAGTAAAGACTTCTTGATTTTTTCCTTCTTTTCCGCACTGATCTCCTTATCACACAAGTCTTTCAATTTTTTACCCATGCGATAAGCGAATGTATGGGCTTCCGGACCTGCCAGAGCTTCCTGCAAATAAACCGTGGCTGCCGAATATTTGGACATATCGGCATAAGCTTTTTCTATCGTAGGCAAAACATCGCCGTATTTTGCCTTACGTCCGGCGTCGGCATTCACCCAATTTGTAAATTCGCGCTCGATGGCAACCTTGTTTTCTTTCGTATTCAAATTCTTCAAAGCCTTATTCTGCTCAAAAGAATATTTCCAATAATTGGCACAACTGGCATATTTAGAAGCATACTGAATCCGGGTTTTAGTGCTCTTAGCCATTTCCTCGCCCATGATCTTCAACTTCTCCGTCCGCACTTTATAACGGATATCGTTGGTCGTATTCATCGTTTTTTCCAACCCGAAACTGGTGGTGAAACGATCGGTCGAGCCGGGGAAACCCATAATCATTGCAAAATCGTTATCCTTTACTCCCTTAGCGGAAACAGGCAAATAATGTTTCGGCTTCAAAGGCACGTTGTCTTTGGAATAAGCAGCCGGGCTTCCGTCCGGTGCGGTATAGATACGGAACATGCTAAAATCCGCCGTGTGACGGGGCCACATCCAATTGTCGGTATCTCCTCCGAATTTTCCCATGCTCTGGGGAGGAGCACCCACCAGGCGCACATCTTTGTAAATGGTATAAAGGAACAGGAAAAACTGGTTTCCCTCGAACATCGCCTGTACCTGCCCGCTAAACACCGTTCCTTCGGTCGCCTCTTTAATGATTTTGGCTGAAACACTGTCGATCGCAGCAGCCCGCTCTGCCTCGCTCATATTATCGTTAAGCACGGCATTGACCCGGTCGGTCACATCTTCCATCCGTTCCAGGATCGAAGCCGTAATACCGGGATTTGCCAGTTCGTCTTCCATTTTATAAGCCCAAAAACCGTCTGCCAGATAATTATGCTCCACGGAAGAATGCGATTGTATGGCATCGAATCCGCAATGATGATTGGTCAGTAACAACCCTTGCGGAGAGATCAGCTCTCCCGAACAGAAATGGCGAAACGGCCGTCCCTCCCTGCCTAACCCGACAATAGCATCTTTAATTCCCGGCTGATTTACGGAATAAATATCTTCGGCAGTCAGTTTGAAACCCATTTTCTGCATTTCGTCGATATTCTGTTCCTTCAACTTCGACAATAACCACATTCCCTCGTCAGCTCTCACAACAGCACCGGAAAGCAGCACAAAAACAATAACTAATAAATTCTTCATTTCTGTATTTCCTGATTTTTATTTAATGATAATTTTACCACAGTTATCTCCTCTATATTTAAACTAAAATAGAGTTTTGCAACCTTTCATAACCTTAAATTCACGTAAGTGCAAATATATAATTAAATCCGCTGTTTATCGGATTTTCAGGATATTTTAACAACAAAAACAAAGGCCATCCTCAAAACAATCCCAATCATAATTTATACATTCTTCGCACCTCCTTTTTCTGTGCCGATTTCCACTGATTATTCGACAGCTTATTCGTATCTTTGCCGGACTTTAAATGAAATATGACCGACGTGGAAAAACAAAATATCAGGGAATTGTCTTTAAAAGAACTCACCGAGTTTCTGACAACCCATAACGAAAAAGCTTTCCGTGCCAAACAAATATGGCAATGGATATGGCAACGGGGCACAACCCGATTCGAAGAAATGACCAACCTTTCCAAAGCGACCCAGGAAATGCTGGACAACTCATTTTTTTTCGATAAGCTGGAACCGCAATTAACTCAAACGTCGAGCGACGGAACGGTGAAAACCGCCTGGCGTTTACACGACGGGGAAATTGTCGAAAGCGTCCTGATCCCGGGAAATCAGAAATTCACCGTGTGCGTATCCTCGCAGGTTGGTTGCCAGTTAGGGTGTAAATTCTGTGCCACCGGAACCCTGGGATTCAAGAGAAACCTCACCGCAGGCGAAATTTTCGAACAGGTTGTTGCAGCCAAAACAGCCGCAGAGGCACAGGGACTTACGCTTTCGAACATCGTATTCATGGGAATGGGTGAACCTTTATTGAACTACGACAACGTAATGCAGGCCATAGAACGCCTCACGGCAAACGACGGGCTCGCCATGTCGCCCTACCGGATTACGGTTTCTACGGCCGGTATCCCCGATAAAATCAGGCAACTCGCCGACGATGGCGCACGATTCAATTTAGCGGTTTCCCTCCACTCTGCCGACGAAAGCACCCGGACAAACCTGATGCCGGTGAATAAAGCCTACTCTTTGGCAGATATCGCCGAAAGCCTGAAATACTTTGTTGAAAAAACAGGAACCCGCCCGACATTCGAATACCTGCTTTTAAGAGATGTGAACGATAGCCTGGAAGATGCCAAAACATTAGCCCGCTATTGCCGGCAATTCCCGATAAAAATCAACCTGATTGAATACAACGACGTAAACAGCACCGGATTCCGGCATAGTCCCGACAAAAAAAGGGATGAATTTATCCGTTTTCTCGAAAGTTGTAACATGGTGGTAAACCTGCGGCGCAGCAAAGGCAAAGACATCGATGCAGCCTGCGGACAATTAGCCGGAAAACAACCTAAAGCTTAAAAGCGAAAACAGGCGGCTGTCTCTCTGCCGTATGCCCGTCCGTATTCATCACACGCTTCACACGGTATATCTCCATTTTCCCCCGAAAAGATATAAACGAAAATGCTATAAATAAAAAAATCCGCCCCAGACAGGCGGATTTTTTATTTATAGATGTGAATTGCTCGAATTCACCTTTATCAAAAATATTCGGCTCAACCCGGAATTTTATAAAATTCCCTGATCCATCATGGCGCGCGCCACCTTAATGAATCCGGCGACATTAGCCCCCTTCACATAGTTTACATATCCATCGGGCTGTGAACCGTATTTCACACACTGGGAATGAATCGACTTCATGATCTCTTTCAGTTTAGCGTCCACTTCTTCACGCGTCCAGCTGATCTTCTGTGCATTCTGGCACATTTCAAGCCCGGAAGTCGCCACACCTCCGGCATTGGCAGCCTTTCCGGGTGCATAAAGCAATTTATTTTCCAGGAATACCGTAATCGCTTCAGGCGTAGAAGGCATATTCGCACCTTCCGATACAGCGATACAACCGTTTGCCACCAATGTTTTGGCATCCTCCCCGTTCAATTCGTTCTGTGTAGCACTGGGCATAGCGATATCGCATTTTTCTCCCCAAGGACGGCCTCCGGCAACATATTTACAGCCGTATTTATCTGCATATTCCTTGATACGTCCCCGGTAGAACAGCTTTAATTCCATCATATATTCCAGCTTTTCATCGTCTATTCCATCCGGATCGTAGATATAGCCGCTGCTATCCGACATCGTCACCACTTTCGCTCCCAACTCGTTCAATTTCTGAACCGTATATAAAGCCACATTACCGGAACCGGAAACGGCAACGGTTTTACCTTTCAAATCGACATTACGGGTTTTCAGCATCTCGAGCAGGAAATATACATTTCCATAACCTGTCGCTTCCGGACGGATAAGCGATCCGCCGGACTCCAACCCCTTACCGGTAAAAGTCCCGCTATTCTCCCGTGCCAATTTCTTATACATCCCATACATAAAATTCACTTCGCGTCCGCCCACGCCGATATCTCCTGCGGGAATATCCGTACCCGGCCCGATATTTCTCCACAATTCGAGCACGAAAGCCTGGCAAAAGCGCATGATCTCCGCATTGGAACGTCCCTTTGGATTAAAGTCCGAACCTCCCTTAGCTCCTCCCATAGGCAAAGTGGTCAGCGAATTTTTAAAAGTTTGCTCGAAAGCCAGGAATTTTAAAATAGAGAGATTCACGGATGAATGAAAACGAACACCGCCTTTATATGGCCCGATAGCATTATTGTGCTGAATACGATACCCCATGTTCGTATGAACATTTCCCTGATCGTCCGTCCAGGTCACCCGGAACGAAAAAATACGGTCGGGAATACACAGGCGCTCGATTAAATTACTCTTTTCAAACTCGATGTTCTGGTTGTAAACATCTTCAATCGTAGTCAATACCTCGGCCACAGCCTGAT
Source organism: uncultured Odoribacter sp. (assembly GCA_900544025.1). Lineage (GTDB taxonomy): Bacteria > Bacteroidota > Bacteroidia > Bacteroidales > Marinifilaceae > Odoribacter. The sequence goes on along the minus strand of UQTM01000022.1, from coordinate 3,313 downwards.
GGTATTCCGGTTCATTGGGAAACCTCCGTTTCAACTCCGTTAGCACATCTTTTGCATTCATCCGTAGTAAATTTAAAATGAAAATCCGCCCCGGGACGGACCTTCACAAGTTAGTATATAGGTTATTGTTGTGTTCAACGATTCATTTTACAAATATAATGAAAAAATCATTACGCTATTCTCTTTGTTAAATTCTTAACATGAAATACATTTTTGTGCAAATTAGAGATTTTGAAAACGTTAGCACGTTTAAATTCAATGCCCACAACTCCAACTCTGGAAAAATTCACGCAAAATTCATTTAAGTAAAAAAACATAAAATTATCTGTAATTTTGATTTAACATTTTCATGAATGTTTTATATATAATTTTGCGCGCTGGTTTAGTGAACATCGAATACGTTTCAATTATACATTAATTTTTATGAAAACAATCATGGGAGTAGTATTGTTTCTATTAATAATAGGAATACCGGACAGTTATGCTCAACAACAAAAAATTTCAGGCACGGTAAAAGAGGCCGAAAACAACAAGCCCCTGCCGGGAGCTTCTGTCGTGATCCGGGGAACACGGATAGGAGTAGCAACGGATTTACAAGGAAAATTTTCGATTGTGACAGAACCGTCGGACGAATTAGTGATCTCGTTCGTCGGCATGAAAACACAAATTATTCGAATAAAAAACAATCTTTCCCCCACCATACATCTGGAACGGGACGACCTCAACGCAGGTGAAGCCATCGTGATCGCTTTCGGCAAAACCCCGGGCGACTCTTATACAGGCTCTGCCGTAACCGTCCGGCAAGATGCCTTCCAATCGCGTCCGCTGACCAATGTTTTACAAGCCCTGGAAGGAAATATTCCCGGACTGCAAATGACGTCCGGATCAGGGCAGCCGGGTGTTGCACCCGATCTGCGAATCCGGGGATTCGGATCGGTCACGGCCTCGTCTGCACCCTTATTCATCATGGACGGCGTTCCTTATTCCGGAGATATCTCTGCCGTACATCCGAAGGATATCGATAACATTTCCGTTCTAAAAGATGCCGCTTCGGCAGCCCTATACGGCAGCCGGGGAGCGAATGGGGTGGTGATCGTCACCACCAAAAAAGGCTCTGAACGAAAAACGGCTTTCCAGGTCAAAGCAAATCAGGGCTTTTCTTCCCGCAGTATCCCGGAATACGACCGGGTGGATGCCTACACTTACTATCCACTGATGTGGGAAGCTTACCGGAACTCGATGGTTTACAGCAAGGATAACCCCAAGTCCGTCGAACAGGCTTCACAGATCGCCTCTTATGGAAGCGCGGATGCACAAAGCATCACCGATATTTTAGTGAACAATCCTTTCAATATCCCCGGCCGGGAGCTGATAGGAACAGACGGCAAACTGAATCCCAATGCCCGCCTGCTCTACCCGGACGACCTGAATTGGGAAGACGCTATCACCCGCACAGGCTACCGGGGCGACTATTCCCTTTCGGCAAGCGGAGGAACGGATGCGACCACTTATTACATGTCGATAAACTACACGAAAGATAAAAGCTATCTGCTTAAATCGGAATTAGAACGCACGACGGCTCGCGCCCATATAACCACACGCCCCAACAACTGGCTACAAACGGGACTGAATATCGCAGGAGCACTTCAGGAATCCTCTTATCTCAATACAGAAACCAATACCGGATATGCCAATCCTTTCTATTTCAGCCGCTATATCGCTCCCATATACCCCATCCATCAACACGCCGCCACAGGTGAAATTCTTTATGATTCATCCGGGAAGCCCCTCTATGAATGGACCAACCGGGGAGAAAAAGCTTATCCGGGACATCACATTGTGGCAGAGACCGAACTAAACAGCAACGCTCACAAGCAAAATACGCTCAACGCACGGACTTTTGCCGAAATCCGCCTTTGGCAGGGACTTACTTTTACATTCAACGCCACCTACGACCTGACCAACAATCTGGTAACTGAATACGAGAATCCGCAGGTGGGCGACGCGGCAGGTTCAGGACGTGTTAAACGAACAAACGACAGGTACGATATCGTAAACTTTAATCAATTATTGAATTTCAGGCGGACCTGGGGTAACCACCGGGTGGAAACCTTACTGGGACACGAAAGTTATAGTAACACTTATAAATTTCTATACGGGAAACGGGAGGAAGAAATCGTTTCGGGAAATGACGAGTTCATAAATTTTACCCAAACAACCGATCTGTCTTCTTATTGTAATCGGTATCGCACCGAAGGTTACTTCTTACGTTTCGATTACCACTACGGCAACCGCTATTTCCTGTCTGCATCCTACCGCCGGGACGGATCGTCACGCTTTCATAAAGACGCACGCTGGGGAAACTTCTGGTCGGTCGGTGCAGGCTGGCTCGTGAATCGTGAAAATTTCATGAAAGCATACCACTGGATAAAACTGTTAAAAATCCGTAGTTCATACGGACAAACCGGAAACGATAATACCGATTCCTGGTTTCCGTGGCAGAATTTATACTCGATCAACAACAACGGCAATGAACCCGGATTCATTCAAAACACTGCAGCCGGAAACCGGAACCTGAAATGGGAATTAAATAAACATTTCGATATCGCCCTCGAATTCGATTTCCTAAACCGCATCAGCGGAACAATCGAATATTTCAAACGCACGACGGATGACTTGCTTTTCAACGTTCCGCAGCCCCTCTCGGGAGGAGTGCTCACCCAATGGCAAAATTCCGGATCTATGTATAACAAAGGCATCGAGCTTACCCTCCGGGGATTTCCCGTAGCCCGTAAGGTTCGATGGGAAGTCGGCATACTGTTATCGCATTTCAAAAATGAAATTACTTCGCTGCCGCAAAAAGAGATCAGCGCAGGTTATCATAAACGCACGGCGGGACATTCTATCTACGATTATTTTCTTCCCGTATTCGCAGGTGTCGATCCGGAAAACGGCGATGCCCTCTACTGGATGGATACGACCGACGAAAACGGGAACATCACAGGCGAAACCACAACAAACGACCTAAATAAGGCTACCTCCTATTACTACGGTACGGCAATTCCCAAACTATTCGGGGCGATCGATAACAAATTCACATACAAAGGGCTGGAATTTGCATTCAAATTCACCTACCGGCTTGGAGGTAAAACTTACGACAACGCTTATTCCGGCCTGATGCATTCCGGACTTTACGGCAGGACTTTTCATACTGACATCTTAAACCGGTGGGAAAAGGCAGGCGACCGGACGAACGTTCCGCGTTTGGATAGCAGCAATGGTGACGACTCGACCGTCGCCACCAGCCAATGGC
>UQTM01000021.1 GCA_900544025.1 uncultured Odoribacter sp. | reverse complement strand
CAATATCTTGTTGTATTACCTATGCTAAAGGTACGACTTTGAAAGCAAATCACAACAAAAATGGGCGGTAAAATGGTTTATGTCGCGTTGTATTACCTATGCTAAAGGTACGACTTTGAAAGCAAATCACAACACAAGGCAACTGCACCCATGGCGAAGACCGGTTGTATTACCTATGCTAAAGGTACGACTTTGAAAGCAAATCACAACTCCTTTATGGTATTGATATAGCACGACTCGTTGTATTACCTATGCTAAAGGTACGACTTTGAAAGCAAATCACAACCACCGCATGAGCCGCCTCATCCTGAACTTGTTGTATTACCTATGCTAAAGGTACGACTTTGAAAGCAAATCACAACAGCTGGGCGATATTATCTCCAGCGATGGGGGGTGTATTACCTATGCTAAAGATACGATTCTGAAAGCAAATCACAACACAATCTCTAAATATCTTTTCAAAGAATCCCGGACAGCAGTGGCAACGATCAGATTGAAATCATTACTTATCCCTTCTGTATGTGACTTCTCAAGTGATTCATAATACCTTACTTTCGCTTCATTGTCACTTTTCAACGATACCAGTGTGTAACCGTGCCGGCGCAGGAATAGATTCATTAGCAATCGGCTTGTACGCCCGTTACCGTCGATAAAAGGGTGAATCCTCACAAGCTCATCGTGCAGATAAGCCGCGATTAATACCGGGTGTTCCCTGGCTTCTTCTTTCCGCCTATACTCCGTTATAAAGTCCTCCATTAATCTGTCTAACTTATAGGGTGCAGGCGGGATGTGTCGGCTACCGGAGATCATAACCGGAACAGTACGATATTTCCCCGCGTTCTCCCGGTCTATCCCGTGCAATACGATTGCGTGAATATCCTTTATAGTTCTTTCGGAAATCGGCTCGCTTCGTCCGGCAATGCCCTTTATAAAGTCTATTGCTTCGCTGTGGTTGATTGCCTCCAAGTGTTCGCGCATACTCTTGCCGGAGATCGTTACACCTTCATTAACGACTAACGCTGTCTCTTGAAGTGTCAGGGTGTTCCCTTCGATTCGGTTGCTATCGTAGGTATATTCAATCTCTATTGCGTCTTGAATCTTTTTTATTGCCTCATTCGGCAAAGGGCGGATAGTCGATAATTTAGCTTTTAAAGCATCTACTTCGGTGAGTATTGTGTTTATCATAGTGTTGATTTATTTCTGCTTGATCTTCTCTACAATCTTTTTCAATTCTTCTATCGTGCTTGCCTTATAGAAGTCCCCCTTGTGGCTTATGAGGGCTGTTAGTTCTTCTTTGGAAGTCGAGGATGTGAATAATTCCCAGAATTCTACTTTTAAAACTTCGGCAATCTTTTGAAGGGTTTTAAGTGATGGCTTACTCTTGCCGTTCACAATGTTGCTCATATTAGCCTGTGTAATGCCAACTTCAGCCGCAAACGTGCTTATTTTAATTCCTCTGTCGGCTAAAATCTCTTTGATTCTAAGTTCCATGTTTATATCGTTTTTCTGTATTGCAAATATATGAATTATATTGTATAGAGATAAATATATGACGGAATATATCGTTTTGAAGTAAAATGATTATCATTTTATTTGCTTTGTATATTGTAATACGATGTGCTTGTATCGTATTACAATGTATATATCTTTTATACAATATCCCGATATTCTTTTTGTTTCTGTTTTGAAAGTTTCTTTATAACTTCATCCACTGAATGTTGTATCAATTCTATAATCAGTTGGTCTGGTACGTCTTTTTGAATATATACAGAGTTCCACATTAAACTATTTCCTGCATAATATCCTTTAGTAACGCCCCTGTATTTTTCTCTTAATTCCACAGTCTTCCCCGGATCGCATTTTATAACGACGAAATGTTCGTTATCTTTCGGATTTAGAGAAAAAAAGGCGAACATCTTATTCATAATTTTATATACCAGAATATCTTCTCCGAAGGGAGTACATTCTTCTGCTTTTTTTATAGCAAGGCAATGGTTTCGTAACTCTTCAAGATTCATATAATTACAGTATTGTTTTTCTGATACGATCAAAGATAAGTATATAATCTGAAAAGGGGAGTCGTTATGTTATTTATATACTTCCTTTAAAAAGGTATTTTCACTTATTTACTTTGCATTTAGCGGGATGCAGTCTATCATTCTCTTCTGTGCAATTTGTGCTCACGCCAGTTGCTGGGAAAAGATCAACAAAACAGCAATTTAGTACTACGCTAAGGTATGACTTTGGGAAACAAGCCACACTAATGCTACAATGAATGGAGGGTTGATGTAAGAAAATAGAAAACGCAACTATTTATATTCAAATGAGTTGCGTTTTTTCGAGGTCGGTAGCAGATTTGAACTGCTGTACGCGGTTTTGCAGACCGCTGCCTAACCGCTCGGCCAACCGACCCTGTTGCGATTTTGCAGTGCAAAGATATGACAAATTTGTTAAATGCCAAAGAAACGGAAATTTATTTTTCTAAAGTTACGCTGGTGCTGTAGATTTTCCCGCCTAAGGGAGGATTCAGCTTCGAGATCTTGATTTTTGCGTATTGCAATTCGGGAAATTCTTTATACAAAGAATCTAAGATGCGGTTTCCGACGTGCTCCAGCAGATGGGAACGTTTCATCATTTCGCGGGCGATGATCTCGTAGGCGGTCTGGTAGCTTAAAGCATCTCCTATGTAATCGGAATGAGCTGCCTGTTCGCAGTTGTAATGCAGGCAGGCATATACCGTAAATTTATTTCCCACGATTTGTTCTGCTTCAAAACAGCCGTGATAGGCGAAAAATTCCATTCCCTCAATTTCAATAACTCCGTTCATGTGCTTTGTTTGGATTTGTTTGATCAAAATTAAACGACTTTCATCGGCTGACAAAATTATAAATCCATTTTATATTGTACGATGGAATTATTGTATTTTTCGGTAAGACGGAAAAATATCGTTGTAAGGAAAGTGGAAATTTTTAGAAGTGAACAAGAGGGACAGGATGTTCAAAAATGGATGCGATAGGAAGAGAATAAAATCATTCTTTAGGAGAGTATAAACTTGGAAAAAGATAGAATATGTCATGAAAAAGGGCCGGAAAACCGACCCTTAAACATTTACTAACTACTAACCTAAACCATACAAACTTATGAAAAACAGTCTTTTTTCAAAGACGACACAAAGGTAGATGTATTTTTGAAAGAAGATACTCTTGTATTGGTAAAATTTGTTAATTATTTTGCTAATAAATGGTTAAAAAATCAGTCCGATTTAACGATCGTTTTTTAATTCGAATGTGACCGGTATCGTGTAGGATAAGCTGTCCGGAGCGAATTCTTGTGTAAAGGGTTTCCAGCGAGGCATAGCTTGAATTAATTGCAAGGTAGTGCTGTCGAGTAATGGATGGACAGTCTTGACGATACGGATGTGAGTTGTTTCTCCATTTTTTTGGACACAGAAATGAATCTGTACTTCTCCTTCGATCCCTTTTTCCTGGGCATCGAGAGGATAACAGAGATTTGAAAAGATATAATTTTTCAGATTTTGATAGTTAAAAGCGGGTAAAGAATCCTGTCCGGCAGAATAGGACGGTATATGTATATATAAAGAATCGTTTACAAAAGTATTGGTGTCCGGGGACGTGGAATTTTGTGCGAAGTCCTGATAAATGTATGGATTCATCTGTATCGGTGTGATTTTTGTGTTCCAATGGGAAAGAGAGGTGACTATTTCTCTCTTTTCAGGGAACGAGAATAGGTTTATAATAAATATAGGTATGATATAATAACTTTTAAGAATATGCATATTATCGTATATGATGATTTCAAAGGTATGAAAAATGAAATTGTTTATGAAAATATTTTTTTGAAATGTTTGTAGGAATAAAAAAATGCGCTACATTTGTACCCGCAATCGGATGATAGCACGGGCGCTTAGCTCAGTTGGTTCAGAGCATCTGGTTTACACCCAGAGGGTCGGGGGTTCGAATCCCTCAGCGCCCACAAAAGGAAGACTAAAACAGTCTTCCTTTTTTTATTTTCTCCAATCGTTTTTCTTTTCCTGAAAATTCGAACGAAGGGGAGCGGGTTCGTAACGTGCTCACGAGTGACGTTCGTCACGAGTAATCCCTCAGCGCCCACAGAAAGGAAGACTAAAACAGTCTTCCTTTCTTTATTTTCTCCAATCGTTTTTCTTTTCTTAAAGATTCGAACGAGGGGGAGCGTACTCATTTCTTTTTTTACCGATGAACTTACCACAATACTCTACTTTTGGCTGCCGATCGAATAAAACAATTCTTATTTTGGAGGGAGGTCTTTTATTTTTGTGTTGACCGGGTTAAATTTTTGACCGGTAACTTTGTATAAGCTATGCCAGTTTGGTAAGTTTACTTTATTGAGGGATATGCTTTAATAAGTCGATAGATATTGGGAATAAGAATATCTTTTTAATAATGCAACCAAGCCATTTTAGGGTAGTTCTGTTAGTTTAGCACAGTTGTGCCTATTGTCTCAGTTCCCGTGACGGGCTAAAATGGCTGGCTGCATTGCGTGGTTGAAAAAATGGGAGGATCGGAAGTGATCTAAAAGAAACAGCTGGGTGGTACAGTAAACGAGGTATGGTGCCGTTTACATACCACCCGACTGTTTGTATGGGAGTATGTCCTGCCTAAAAAAAAAGCGCAGGACAATACTCCATTGATGCTAAAACCGGTTTCTGAGGACCTTATGACACAACAAATGAAGTATGCCTGCGCTAATCTTTTATATGTACAAAGATACGAATATATAAGACTTTACGCAAGCATTACAACACTTTCGCTGCCGTCATATTGAACAATCTCAGAATTGGTTTTAAGCAGCTCCAGCAATAATAATGCTAACGGTACGTGAAAGAACTTCAGATGATTTACTCATCTATTCTTGACAAAGGTATCAATTATATTTTTATTTACAACATTTGTAAATAAAATTTATGTAATTGTATATAATTTCATTTCTGCACCTACAAATATGGTGTTGGTTTATTCCTTTTTTTATGTTTTTGTCACAGAATTGAAATGAAATCTTGACATTTCGGGAGTTGCTTTGAAATAAAAAATGAAAAGGATTAGGATGCGTTTAAATTTTCTTTTGGTTTTGACTTTGCTGCCGATAGGATGTGTTTCTCCTGTAGGAAAAGCAGGCTAAATATGTTTTTCTTTATAGGCGGCGGTATGGGCGTTTCTCAGGTTGCAAGTGCGGAATTTTATGGAGGTGCGGGGCAGCCCGGTCCGGGGGTTCGTTCGTTGTCTTTTACAAAATTTCGGTTGTGAATACGGTTTCCAATAAGAACTGACGGAGAGAGTTTTTCTATATGCTTTGTTGTGTGATCAGCAGGTAAAAAGGCATGGATTTAAATCCATGCCTTTACTTTTTAATCTTTATGGCTGAAATCTTGTTTCTATCACATTCCAGTCGATAATTTGCCAGAGGGCTTGAAGGTGGTCGGCTCTCCGGTTTTGGTAATCCAGATAATAAGAATGTTCCCATACATCGATTCCCAATAAGGGCGCGTCGCCGTGAGTTAGCGGATTACCTGCATTGCCTTCTTTTAATATGGCCAGTTTATTTTCCGGGGTTTGTACCAGCCATACCCAGCCGGAGCCGAAAATAGCCGTTCCCTGGGATACGAATTCTTTTTTGAAGTCCTCGAACGATCCCCATGTTTTTTCGATGGCCTGCAACAGTTTCCCTTCCGGTTTTTGTTTGGCTACCGGGGAAAAGGTGTTGAAATAGAAAGTATGATTCCAGGTTTGTGCCGCATTATTGAAAATAGCGCCGTCCGCCTTTTTTACGATCGTTTCCAGGTCTGCTTGTTCTAATGGAGTTCCTTCGATCAGTTTGTTTAGGTTGTCGATATAAGTCTGTAAGTGTTTCCCATAGTGATAATTTATGGTATTTTCACTGATAACGGGAGCTAAGGCTCCGTTTCCATAAGGTAATATTGGTAATGTAAAACGTTTCATTTTATTTTTGTTTTAAAAAGTTTGACGATAAAGCCTCCGGTTTTCAATTATTTTCTGTCGATCGGGGCTTATTGTTTTTCCAGTATGTTTACTTATTGTTTCCTTTCATTTGCACAAGTGGCGGAGTATGTTCTTTATTCCTATTTTGTCTGTTTTCTCCTTCACTGATTCCGGAACGATAAGCCGGACATATCCGGATTTTTTCTCTTGATGTAAAATTAAAAAATAAATATATGTGAATCAAATACTTAATTTCTATGAATATATAGATAAATCCGATGATCCACTGGGAAAGGCTTGAAATGAGGTTTGCCTGTAAGGGATTTATATATTAATTTTGCTTCTCTTATAATTGAAATGTAATTTGATACTATGGCAGAAAGAATAGTGATCTATACGGATGGTGCCGCCAGCGGGAATCCGGGTCCCGGAGGATTTGGAGTGGTGTTGAAGGCCGGGGTCCACCGGAAAGAGCTGTTGGCCGGATTTCGCTTAACGACCAATAACCGTATGGAGTTGCTGGCTGTGATTGTCGGGCTCGAAGCTTTGAAAATTCCCGGGCGCGATGTGACCGTATATTCCGATTCGCGCTATGTGGTGGATGCCGTAGAAAAAGGCTGGGTGTTCGGTTGGGAAAAGAAAGGGTTTAAAGACAAAAAAAATCCCGATCTATGGAAGCGTTTCCTGGCTATTTACAGAAAACATCATGTGAAGTTCGTTTGGGTGAAAGGACATGCCGATGTGCCGGAGAATGAAAGGTGCGATCAGTTGGCTGTGCAGGCCTACAAACGTCCTGATTTACAGATTGATTATTTTTATGAAGAGGAACAGAGTTCCGGCTTTCAACTTTTTAGTTAATGAACTGAAAATATTTCATTTTTTAGCTTTGTAAAATATTTTAATTATATACATTTGCAGGGATTTATGTGGTGTACCACCTGTATTTATTAAAAAAATTAAAAATCATTTACAATGAAGAAGATATTAATTGTCGGTGCCGGAGGACAAATAGGTTCTGAACTTGTTCCCCATTTGAGGTCAATTTACGGTGATAACAGTGTGGTGGCGGCTGATATCAGTGCTGAAAAATGTAAGGCTTTGGCAGAAGCAGGACCTTTTGAAGAATTGAATGCTCTGGACGGAGAGAAATATGCTGCCATTGTAAAAAAATATGGGATAGACACTATTTTTAATCTGGTAGCTTTACTGTCGGCAACCGGAGAGAAAAACCCAAAATTAGCCTGGGATATCAATATCGGTGCGCTGACTAATTCTTTGTATATAGCGAAGGATAATAATTGTGCCGTATTTACTCCGAGTTCTATCGGCGCTTTCGGTAAGGATACCCCGAAGGATAAAACACCCCAGGATACTTTGCAACGGTCTAACACGACGATGTATGGCGTTTGTAAAGTGACGGGAGAATTGCTGAGCGATTATTATTACTATCGTTTTGGCGTGGATACCAGAAGCGTGCGTTTCCCCGGTCTGATTTCTTATGTAACGTTGCCGGGCGGTGGAACGACCGACTATGCTGTCGAGATTTATTACGATGCTATCCGTAAGGGGGCTTTTACCTGTAATGTGAAGGCAGGCACTTATATGGATATGATGTATATGCCGGACGCTTTGAATGCAGTGGTTCAGCTGATGGAGGCCGATCCTGCCAAATTGAAACACCGGAATAGCTTTAATATTGCAGCTATGAGTTTCGATCCGGAACAGATTGCGGCAGAGATTCGTAAGCATATTCCTGCTTTCACCATGGATTACCAGATCGATCCGGTAAAACAGGCGATTGCAGATAGCTGGCCTAACAGTATGGACGATACTTGCGCTCGCGAAGAATGGGGATGGAAGCCGGAATATAATTTACAGAATATGACGGTGGATATGTTGCAGAAAGTGAAAGAAAAATTCGACAAAGGGCTGGTGAAATAAACCGCCGGGTTTGTTCTGAATTTTTTTTGAAATATTTTAATGCCTTTGGCTTTCACACTTTGGGGTGCTGAAAGTTCAAAGGCATTTTTATGTATTTTCGAAAAGGGAGAGATAGGGCGTCTGTCGGGTGTTTGAGTAGAAAAAGCAGGGTGTATATGGTTCGGGATATGTCGAGCGAAGAAGGATTGGAAATAATAATTTCTGCTTGAAAAACTTTGATCGGTTTTATAATAAAGCCGGATTTTTCTGCTTTTTATTTTATAATCACTAAATTTAGGGCATATTTTTGGCTTGTGATCTTCCGATCGCAGTCAGGCAGGTGCAAGATGAAGTTTTGGAATGTGGGGGAGAAGCCTGGAATTAAAAAATAAGGATATGTCAAAGAATAAGAAAAAAGGAGAGGCGACAATCGGTAAAGTAGAGTTGCGGCAGAAATTAGAAAAAATATTTTCGAACCATCCTACTCAGAATTATAATTATAAGCAGCTGGCTATGCGTTTGCAGATCAAGGGGATGGATTCTAAGCGCCAGATTTCCGAAGTGTTGCGTGATTTGCGTGATGAAGGAAAGCTGGAAGAAATTTCAACCGGACGTTACAAGCAAAAGCAGACCGGGGCTTATATTACCGGAGAGGTGGAATTGACGGCTAAAGGATCGGCATACATTATTTCGAACGAGGTGGAAGAGGATGTTTTTGTCGCTTTCCCTAATTTGAAGCATGCCCTGAACGGGGATAAAGTGAAAGTGCTGGTTTATGCCCGCAGCCGGAATCGCCGCCCGGAAGGAGAGGTTATCGAAATATTGGAGAGAAAGCGGGCTACTTTTGTCGGTATCATTCAGGGATCGGAAAATTATGCTTTCCTGATACCTACCGGGAAGTTGTTGCCATACGATGTGTTTATCCCTATGCAAAACATGAATGGGGCCCGGAATGGAGATAAAGTGGTGGTGAAGATTACCGAATGGCCCGATAATCAGAAAAATCCGGTGGGACAGGTGATCGAGGTGCTGGGGCTACCGGGAAATAACGATACCGAGATGAACGCTATTATGGCAGAATACGAGTTGCCTGTGAAGTTTGCCCCGAATGTGCTGAAAGCTGCAGAGAAAATCAGTATGGATTTGCCGGAGGAAGAGGTGAAGAAACGTTTGGATATGCGTCCTGTGGTGACTTTTACGATCGACCCGAAGGATGCTAAGGATTTCGACGATGCTCTTTCGGTGCGGGAGTTGGGAAAAGGAATATACGAGGTGGGGATACATATCGCGGATGTCAGTTATTATGTGAAAGAAAATACTGTGCTCGACCGGGAAGCATACGCCCGGGCGACCTCGGTATATTTGGTGGACCGGACGATCCCGATGTTACCGGAAAAACTGAGTAACGGGGTATGTTCTCTGCGTCCCGATGAAGACAAATTGTGTTTTTCCGCTATTTTTAAAATGGACGGAAATGTGCAGGTATTGGATCAATGGTTCGGGCGTACGGTGATCCGGTCGAACCGCCGTTTTACGTACGAAGATGCCCAGGCAATCATTGAAGGTGCCGACGGGGATTATCGTAAAGAGATTCTTTTGCTGAACGATCTTGCCCAGAAGTTAAGGGCGGAGCGCTTTAAAGCGGGTGCGATAGATTTCGACCGCGTGGAAGTGAAATTCGATCTGGATGAGGCAGGAAAACCCCTTGGTGTATATTTTAAACGTTCGAAAGAGGCTAATAAGCTGATCGAGGAATTTATGCTGCTTGCCAACAAAAAGGTGGCGGAGCGGATCGGGAAGCCTAAAGCCGGGAAGAAAGCGCCGACTTTTGTATTCCGTGTGCACGAAAAACCCCTGCCTGAAAAGCTGGAGGATTTTAATCGTTTCATTGCAAAGTTCGGTTACGGAGTGAAGACTTCGAGCCGGAAGGCTTTGACCGGTTCTATGAATAAGCTGATGTCTGATGTAAAGGATAAGCCGGAGCAAAATCTGATAGAAACGCTGGCGGTAAGAACTATGGCGAAGGCGGCTTATTCTACCGATAATTTAGGGCATTATGGGCTGGCATTCGATTTCTACACTCATTTCACTTCTCCCATCCGTCGTTATCCCGATGTGATGGTGCATCGTTTGCTGCAACGTTATCTGGACGAGGGACGTTCGGTCAATAAAGAAAAGTTCGAAGAATATTGTAAGCATTCTTCCGAAATGGAACAGGTAGCCGCCAATGCGGAGCGCTCTTCCATTAAATATAAGCAGGTCGAATTTATGTCCGATAAGATCGGGCAGACTTTTGTCGGTACGATTTCAGGAGTGACTCAATGGGGTTTTTATGTCGAGATTGATGACACGAAGTGTGAAGGGTTGGTGTCTATGACCGAACTGGACGACGATTATTATGAATTCGACGAGAAGAATTATTGCATCGTAGGCCGTCATCACCGGAAGATATTCCAGTTGGGCGACAAAGTGAATGTTAAAGTGGCTAAGGCGAATTTGGTTGCCCGGCAATTAGATTATACTTTAGCCAGGGAAGAGGGTGACGAAGGGAGAGATAAGGTGAGTTTTACCGAAAGTGGCGGTAAGGATAAAAAATTTTATTCCGGAAAAGAGGGGACTCGTGGTAAGAAAGGAGAGAAACGGGGAAAAGAAAAACGGAAAAAATAAATTTTAAGTTTTCGGATATTGATGTATTGTTGTTTCTATATCTAAAATATAAGTAGAGATGATCACTTTTATAGTAGCAGTAGCTTTGCTCATTGCTGGCTACTTTCTTTATGGAAAATTTGTTTCACATTTTTTCGGTGCGTCGTCTGAAATTGCTACACCTGTGAAACGTTTGGCCGACGGGGTGGATTACCAGGAGTTGAAACCGTGGCGCATTTTTGTGATTCAGTTTCTGAATATTGCCGGTTTAGGGCCTATTTTCGGAGCTATCCTCGGTGCTGCTTATGGCCCGATGGCTTTTGTGTGGATTGTGATCGGCTGTATTTTTATGGGAGCTGTTCACGATTATTTTTCCGGTATGTTGTCTGTGCGGCATGACGGAATGAGTTTGCCTGATCTTGTCGGTAAGTATCTGGGGAACGGGATGAAGAAATTCATGGTGGTATTTACGGGATTCCTTCTGCTGGCAGTAGGGGTATCTTTTGTAAACGGGCCTGCCGACTTGCTGGCCAACCTGACGGGCTGGAATATGACCGTCTGGCTGTATGTTATTTTTGTTTATTATATTTTGGCGACTTTGCTTCCGGTGAATAAGATCATAGGAAAGATATATCCTTTTATGGGAGCGGCTCTGATCTTTATGGCTCTGGGGGTGGGCGGTTCGATGCTTTATCTGGGGTTTAGCGGAGAGTTGAAGCTTACCGAACTGACTTTCGATTCTATGCGGAACATGCACGACGATCCCGGGAACAATATTCTTTTTCCGATGTTGTTTGTGGTGATTTCCTGTGGGGCAATATCCGGTTTTCATGCTACTCAATCGCCTATGATGGCGCGATGTATGACCGATGAAAAATACGGGCGTCCCATCTTTTACGGAGCAATGGTGGCAGAGGGAATCGTTGCTATGATTTGGGCGAGTGCGGCGATGGCTTATTTCGGCGGAGCGGAAGGATTGAACGAGGCTGCTGCTGCAGGGAAAACCCCGGCTATTATTGTGAACGAGATTTGTAATTCGTGGCTGGGAAGAGTGGGGGCTGTTGTTGCCGTGATCGGGGTGGTCGTTTGTCCCATCACTTCCGGTGATACCGCTTTCAGGAGTATGCGCCTGATTCTTGCCGATGCTTTACGGTTTACCCAAAAGCCGGTCCGGAATCGTTTATTTATATCGATTCCTATTTTTGTCGTGGCTTACTTGCTGTGCAATTTCGATTTTTCTACTTTATGGAAATATGTGGGTATATCCAATCAGGTGCTGGCCTCTATCACCTTGTGGGCGGGAGCTGCTTATCTGGTGACGAAAAAGAAGCCCCATTGGATGTTGTCTCTGCCTGCCGTTTTTCTCACGGCGGTGTGTGACCTATTTCTTGATTGCTCCTTATAAAGTAGGAGGTTTGTTTTTAGGGCATACTTTCAGTTATACGGCGGGAATCGTGGCAGCCTTGTCGATGCTGGTATTGTTTTTGGTGAAAAAAAATCGCCGGGATAATGAGAAGATTATTAAATAGTTGACTAAAAAATGGAAATCGAATATATAACGATTAATAAGATAAAAAAATGACGAAAAAGAAGCAGATTATCTTTTCATCTTTGTTGGGAATCGTGTTGCTGGGGGTGATTTTTTGGCCGAAACACAGGGAAGTCGAGCCGTTGGACGAAGTGGATGTGACAGATTCGGTAGAAGTTCAGGAAATTGTATATAAATACGGTATTCCGATAGATGATTACGATGTGGATTTCGGGGTAGTGGGCAGAAATCAGAATCTTTCGTCCATATTGGACCGGCATGGAGTGGGAAAAAGAAAGGTATATCAATTGACGGAAGCTTCTAAAAACGTCTTTAATGTCCGGGAGATCAGAAGCGGGCAGACTTACGCCGTGTTTTCCAGCCGGGATAGTGTGCCGGAGGTAAGCTATTTCGTATATGAACGCAATCCCCGTTCGTATGTGGTGTTCGATTTACTGAACGATAGTGTTTCCATTGGCAACAATCCGGTGGAGTGGCGGAAGAAATCCGTAAAAGGGCAGGTGGAATCGTCACCGTGGAATGCGATGGTGGCTTGTGGGGCCGATCCGTACCTGGCTGTGGAATTGGCTAAAATCTACGGTTGGTCGATCGATTTCTTCGGATTGCGGAAAGAGGATGAATTCAAGGTTCTTTATGAACAGGAGTATGTGGACGGGAAAAGCCTCTCTAATTTCAGTATCACCGGAGCCGTATTTAAACATGCGGATAGTTTATACTATGCTATTCCATTCATGCAGGATAATGAGGTGCTGTTTTATAATGAACACGGGAAAAGTTTGGAGGGAGCATTTTTAAAGGCGCCTTTGGATTTCTTCCGGATCAGTTCCCGTTTTTCCAATAGCCGTTATCACCCGGTGCTGAAACGATACCGTGCCCACCACGGGGTGGATTATGCCGCTCCGGTCGGTACTCCGGTTTATGCAATCGGCAGTGGAGTGGTTATTGCTAAAGCCTTCCAGGCAGGCGGTGGGGGGAACTACGTGAAGATTAAGCATAATGGCACTTACACTACGGTATATATGCATTTGTCCCGATTCGCTTCCGGTCTGAAGGTCGGAAAGGCTGTTAAACAAAAGGAAGTGATCGGATATGTCGGAAGTACGGGGATTGTCACCGGGCCCCATCTGGATTTCCGGGTGTATGAAAACGGAAAGCCCATTAATCCGCTGACCGTCCGTTCGCAGCCGAAGAAACCGGTATCCGCTGAAAATATGCCTCGTTTTACCATGATCCGGGATACCATTATCGGGCAGTTGCAGAGATTATAAGAGGGGAAAAGGGTATGTACTGGCATTTATTTTGGTCGTTTTTTAAGATCGGAGCATTCACTTTCGGTGGTGGCTATGCTATGATCCCTCTGATACAGAAGGAAGTGGTCGATCGTAAAAAATGGCTGGTAGAAGGAGAATTTATCGACATGCTTGCCATTGCCCAGTCGGTTCCCGGCCCTATTTCCCTGAATACCGCTGTATTTGTCGGAAATAAAAAAAAGGGGATATGGGGAAGTCTGGCTTCGAGCCTGGGGATCATCCTGCCTTCATTCATTGTTATTTTACTGATTGCTTTAGTTTTTACCGAATTTAAAAATAATCCGGGAGTCGAACGGGTTTTTAAAGGTATCCGTCCGGCGGTGGTGGCTTTGATTGCCGCTCCTTTATGGAATATGGGGAAATCGGCGGGAGTCACCTGGAAAACTCTTTGGATTCCCGTGGCCGCCGCTTTGGTGATTTGGTTGTTGGGGGTATCGCCTATCTATATTGTGATGGCGGCGATACTGGGTGGAACTGTTTTTCACTGGTATAAAAGGAAGTAGGATAAAAATCGGTTAATTCCGCAGTATGGGTTTATTAGAGTTGTATTTAAGTTATTTTCTGGCTTTCTTTAAAATCGGGTTGTTTGGTTTTGGAGGCGGTTACGCCATGCTTTCCCTCATACAGCACGAGGTTGTGGAAGCGCATCAATGGATCAGTACGGCCGATTTTACCGACATCGTGGCGATTTCCCAGACAACTCCCGGCCCCATCGCTTTCAATACCGCCACTTACATCGGTTATACGGCAACAACCCAGCTGGGGTATTCTGCTGTTCAGGGTGTGTTGGGTTCGGCTATTTGTACGATAGCGGTCAGTTTGCCTTCCATTATTTTGATGACTATTGTTTGTCGGTTTTTTGCGAAATTCCGGAATAATGCCTGGGTAGATTCTGTCCTGACAAGCCTGAAACCTGCCGTGATCGGATTGATTGCCGCTGCGGCCTTGCTGCTGATGAATGAGCGTAATTTTATCGATTATAAAAGCTGGCTGATTTTTGCCGGGGTTTTCATTGCTTCGCTGAAAAAAGCCGATCCTATTTTACTGATTGTAATCGCCGGGGTTTTGGGATACTTTATTTATTAGCGGCGTCAATACAATTTGCTGCGTTTGATAAGATAAGGTAGAAGCACTTCGCGAAAATTTTCGTTAATATCGGCCTCGACAAAGTCTATCCGGTATTGTCCGCAGCGTAATTTTAATTCTTTATAAAATTCAGCGATTTTTTGTTTATAAGTTTCCCGGATTTCGTTGGGCGAGAATTTTATTTCGCGTCCGCTTTCCATATCGACGAAAATATGGGGACGGTTTGAAAATTCGAATTCCTCTTCCATGCGTTTATCTTTTACGTGGAAAAGAATCACTTCGTGTTTGTTGTAACGAAGGTGCTGGAGGGCAGAGAAAAGCTCTTCCGTATTCCCGTTTGAAAACATGTCGGTGAAGATCACCACCAGGGAACGTTTGGCTATCGTGTCCGCTAACTGATGAAGCACTTCTGCGGTGGAGGTCGGTTTGTTCAGGGGGATGGCGTTTTCCCGCAAAAGGCCTTGCAAAGTGGCGTACATCATTTGAATGTGGGTACTGTTCAGCTTTGCATCGGTAAGCATTTCGATCTGGTCGGAGAACAGGCAAAGCCCCGAAGCATCCCTTTGTTTACGGAGCATGTAAATAAGCGCCGCTGCACAATATACGGAGAAGTGAAGTTTTGAAATTTTATCCGATCTGTATGGAAATAACATAGACGAGGAAGTGTCGAGCACCAGGTATGAACGAAGATTGGTCTCTTCTTCATATTGTTTGATAAACATTTTTTCCGTCCGTCCATATAGTTTCCAATCTATATGTTTGGTCGATTCCCCGTTATTATATACCCGGTGTTCCGCAAATTCCACCGAGAATCCGTGATATGGACTGCGATGTAAGCCCGTGATGAATCCGGCGACGATCTGCGAAGCGATAAATTCGAGGTTGTCGAATTGTTCATATTGGACTATTTCCTGTAGAGTTGCGGGCATAATAGGGATTAAAGGCTAATTATTGCAGCGAATGGTAAGGTATGAAAATAAAATTGAGAATTAAATCATTTAATTCTCAATTTTTAATTTAAAGCAGCTTATTAATTTTTTCTACCAAAGCATTTTTAGGAACAGCACCCACTTGCTTATCGACAACTGTTCCGTTTTTGAAGAAAAGAATGGTTGGGATGTTCCGTATTCCGAATTTTGCCGCAGTTCCGGGATTACCGTCCACATCTACTTTCGTAACGGTTACTTTCCCTTCGTATTCTGTTGATATTTCTTCAACGATCGGCAACATCATTTTACATGGTCCGCACCATTCCGCCCAAAAATCTACCAGCACAGGCTGTTCCGATTTTAAAACAACTTCATCAAAATTAGAATCATTCACTGCAATAGCCATAGTATTTTTCTTTTTAGTTAATATTTCATTATCTCTTACGAATTCACACCGCTAAATTACAATATTTTTATCGGAAACGATGCAAACATTGTGATAATAGAACGTTAATTTTTAGGTCAAATCTGCCATTCTGCATAGGCCCGATCGTAATTTATTGAGAAATAGAATATTTATTCTGAATTGCCTGTCAATTGATTTTCATGCGAATGGAATCGTTGTTTTCGAAATATTCATAAAGTTCTCTCGATCTTTTTATTTTACAAGTGCGCGAAAACATTTTTACATTGTTCCCCTGACGGTCGAATAACATAAAACTCAACGGAATGTCGGATTGCTTTTCTTCCGGCACATTGATTTCTCCCGGGGATGAAGCGGCCTGTTTGGGAGCAGGGTGTTTCGAAGGCTCTTTGGCCGCATCGCTGGTTATATCGGTGATAAAAAGATTGTGAATTTCACTCACCGTATCGATGGTCAGTTTTTCGATATCTACCATTAGGGTGATCGAGCGGATTGCGTTTTCGGCAATAGCATCCAGCAGATCTACTTTTTGGATTGTGAAAGCCAGTTCATTCCCTTCTTTCCCCCATTTGGGCTGTACTTTCCCTTTTACATAAATCGCCGTTTCAAGAATGAAATATTGGCGGAAATCCGTATAATCTTTTCCAAAAAATGCCAGTTCGTAAGTCCCGCCGAAATCCTCGAGGGTGAGTATTCCGAAATCTTTTCCGGTTTTGGTTTTCCCCTCGCGTTTGGCCGTAATGATTCCGGCAATTGTAATCTCTTTTCCTTTCAGGCCGTCCAGATTCGTATTCAGTTCCTCGACCGGAGTACATAAGATCTGCATTTCCAATTTATAGGGGTCTAACGGATGGGAGGTGAGATAAATACCTATAAGTTCTTTTTCCTTTTTCGATTTCTCATAATCGTGCCAGGGCTCACAGTCGGGAATGTTGGGCTTCGTTACTTCGAAACCTTCCATATCGCCGAACAGGGTGGCCTGCATGCTGATACTGTCCAGCTGGTTCTTTTGACCGTAGTTTACCAACACATCCAGCACATTGCTGTTTGCATCGACCGGATAGAAAAATTGTGCCCGGTGGAATCCGAAACTATCCAGCCCGCCTGCCGTGATCAGGTTTTCTATGGTTTTTTTATTGACGTATTTATAATCGATCCGTTCGAAAAAGTCGTATACATCTTTATAAGGTCCGTTTTTCTCTCTTTCCTCGATGATCTTTTCCACAGCGCCTTCTCCCACGCCTTTGATCGCCGCCATTCCGAAACGGATTTGCCCATGGGAATTTACCGTGAAATCGTTGAACGATTCGTTTACATCCGGGGCAAGTACGTTCAGCCCCATTCGTTTACATTCGTCCATAAAGACCGTTACTTTCTCGATCTGGGAAAGATTGTTGCTCAAGTTGGCTGCCATAAACTCTGCCGGGTAGTGAGCTTTCAAAAATCCGGTCTGGTAGGCGATGTAGGCGTAACAAACGGAGTGCGATTTGTTGAAGGCGTAAGAAGCGAACGCTTCCCAGTCGCCCCAGATTTTATTGACCAGATCATCCAGATTTTTCCCCATATCCTTACATCCTTTCACAAATTCGGGATTGTTCCGGCAACCTTCCATGAATTGGGTTTTTAAGGCGTTCATGGTGTCGATCTGCTTTTTCCCCATTGCTTTACGCAAGGTGTCGGACATACCGCGGGTGAAATTCCCCAGGGCACGGGATTGGAGCATCACCTGTTCCTGATATACCGTAATTCCATAAGTGTCGTTCAGGAAAGGTTCCATCATCGGATGATCGTATTCTATCGGCTCTTCGCCGTGCTTACGCCGGATGAACGAAGGGATATACTCCATAGGACCCGGACGGTAAAGGGCGTTCATGGCTACAAGGTCTTCGAAACGGTTGGGTTGAAGTGCCCGGAGATGCTTTTTCATTCCGGGGGACTCGAACTGGAACAGGCCGGTCGTTTCACCCCGGGAGAATAGCTCGAAAGTTTCTTTGTCGTCCAACGGGATTTCGTCGGCATCTAAAGTAACGTGTTTCGATTTTTTGATATTTTCGAGACAGGTTTTGATGATCGACAGGGTTCGTAATCCCAGAAAGTCCATTTTTATCAAGCCGATAGGCTCGACAAAATGCCCGTCGTATTGAGTGGTCATCAAACTCTCGCCTTCCGTAGGCATAACGGGGATATGATCGGTCAGCGGATCGCGGCTGATCAGGATTCCGCAAGCGTGAACACCCGTTTGACGGACCGATCCTTCTAAAATCTCTGCCAGCCGGATGGTTTTGGCGATTAGAGGGTTGGGCGAGCTTTTTTCTTTTTCGAGGTCCGGATTTTCTTTGTAGGCTTTTTTTAACGTCATTTTCGGGGCTTCCGGCACCATTTTAGCCAGCCGGTTCGATTCCGAAAGGTCGAGTTTTAATACCCGGGCAACGTCTTTGATTGCCATTTTGGCTGCCATACTTCCGAAAGTTACAATGTGGGCCACTTTATCCGCTCCGTATTTTTCCGTTACCCATTCCAGCACTTTTTGCCGTCCGTCATCATCGAAGTCCACATCGATATCGGGGAGGGAAATACGGTCGGGATTCAGGAAACGCTCGAACAGTAAGTCATATCGCACGGGGTCGATATTCGTGATGCCGAGGCAGTAAGCTACGGCACTTCCTGCGGCCGACCCACGTCCCGGACCGACGATCACCCCCATATCGCGGGCTGCCTGGATAAAGTCCTGTACAATCAGGAAGTAACCGGGGAAACCCATGGTTTTCATAATATGCAGTTCGAAAATCAGGCGTTCTTCGATGTCGGGCGGGAGATTCGCTCCATATCTTTTGACCGCTCCTTTCATAGCCAATTCTTTCAGATAGTCGGCTTCCAGCTTGATACGGTACAGTTTGTCATAGCCTCCCAGTTTCTTGATTTTTTTCTGGGCTTCTTCTTCGGACATAACGACTTCGCCTTTTTCATTGCGGGTAAATTCATTGAAAAGGTCTTCGTCCGAAAACTTTTGCCGGTATTCTTCTTCCGTACCGCAAGAGGCAGGAATGGGGAATACGGGCATAATCGGGTCGGAGTCGAGTTTGTATTCTTCTACTTTGTCGGCCACTTCCGAAGTATTCTCTATCACCTGCGGCATGTCTTTGAACAGCTCCATCATTTCGGCGGTGGTCTTGAACCATTCCTGACGGGTGTACCGCATCCGGTTGGGATCGTCGATGTCTTTCCGGGTGTTCAGGCAGATCAGCAAATCGTGTGCTTCGGCATCTTCTTCATTCAGAAAGTGAACGTCGTTTGTGGCGATAACCTTGATACCCAGTTTTTCTCCCATGCGGAGAATTTCTTTATTACAAAGTTCCTGATTGTCGAAAATTTCTGCCCGTTGTTTCGGGTCGGCTGCCGGATGCCGCATCACTTCCAGGTAATAGTCGTCTCCCACCAGATTTTTATACCATAAGGCAGCTGCTTCCGCTCCTTCGATATTGCCCGCCATGATTTTCTGGCTGATCTCTCCTCCCAAACAGGCAGAAGAAATAATCAGTCCTTCGTGGTGTTTTTCAAGCAAAGCTTTGTCGATTCGCGGACGGTAATAGAAACCGTCCACGAATGCCGTGGAACACAGTTTCATCAGGTTTCTATAGCCTTGCAGGTTTTTTGCCAATAATATAAGGTGTTCCCCCGAACGGTCGATCGGTTTCACCTTGTCATAAAGGGATACCCGGGCAACGTAAGCTTCACATCCGAGAATCGGTTTAATCCCTTTCTTGCGGCAAAGGTCATAAAATAATTTAATGCCGAACATGTTTCCATGGTCGGTCAGGGAAAGGGCTGTCATGCCATCGCTGGCCGCTTTATCGATCAGGCCCGGAATACTGGCGGCTCCGTCGAGGATGGAGTATTGAGAGTGTACGTGAAAATGAGTGAATTTCATTTTTTATATTTTTAAAGCCTGAAAGTAAACAATTAAATCCGGTTAATTACTTCTTCGATTATTCTGGGAAAATGTTCATATTCCAGGGCGTGCACTTTAGCTGCCAGCGTTTCGGGCGTATCCGTCGAAGCGACCGGGCAGCGTGCCTGAAAGATAGGGGAGCCTTCGTCGTAATGCTCGTTCACATAATGGATCGTAATTCCACTTTCTTTTTCTCCGGCGGAGATCACGGCTTGATGTACTTTATCGCCGTACATGCCTTTCCCCCCATAGCCGGGTAGTAGTGCCGGATGAATGTTGATGATCCGGTTCGGGTAGGCTGCTGTGATGCAAGAAGGCATTAGCCATAAAAAGCCTGCTAAAACAATGAAATCGATCTCCTGCTCTTTCAATTGGCATCGTAATTTTTCAGGGTTTTTCATTTCTTCCCGGTTGAAAACATAGGCGGGAATATGGTATTTCTTAGCCCTTTCGAGAACATAGGCTCCGGGTACGTTGCAGAAGATGGAATTTACGCTGATTTCCGGATTTTTTGCAAAAAAACGGATGATGTTTTCTGCGTTAGAACCTGAACCAGAGGCAAATATTGCTATTTTTTTCATTGTCTAATTAATTAAATATCAGAGCTATAAAAGTACGAAAAGTTTATTCTTGTCAAAAAATTTTTCAGAGAAAAAAATAAACTCTAAATTTGTCCCTCGGATTTAGATAAATATGCACAAAGTTGTGTATAGAGTGTAATTTAAAAAATGTCTAATTAAAATTAAAGGTTATGTCTGACATTACAAGCAGAGTAAAAGCAATCATCGTTGATAAATTAGGTGTAGATGAATCTGAAGTAAAACCAGAAGCAACATTTACAAATGACCTCGGAGCTGACTCTTTGGATACCGTTGAGTTGATCATGGAACTGGAGAAAGAATTTAATATCACTATTCCTGATGATCAGGCTGAAAAAATTCAGACTGTAGGTGATGCTATCTCTTACGTAGAAGCTAACGCAAAGTAATTTAATATTATTTCCATGAATCAGAAACGAGTAGTAATAACAGGTCTCGGAACAATTAATCCTCTGGGTCATAACGTGCCTGAGTTTTGGGACAATTTAATAAAGGGTGTCAGTGGCGCCGGTCCTATTACTCGTTTCGATGCATCAAATTTTCGTACGCAGTTTGCCTGCGAGGTAAAAAATTATGAGCCGACGGAATATTTCGATAAGAAAGAAGTCCGTAAAATGGATCTTTACACTCAATTCGGCTTAATTGCCGCAAGAGAGGCTATCAAAGATTCGGCTTTGAATCTCGAACAGGAAGACAAAAAGAGAATCGGTGTGATTTGGGGGGCTGGTATCGGTGGTTTACAGACTTTCTATGAGGAATGTGCTACATTTGCTCTGGGAGACGGAACTCCGAGATTCAACCCTTTTTTTATACCTAAGATGATCGCCAATATGGCAGGGGGTATGATCTCTATCGAGTTTGGATTGAAAGGTCCGAACTATGCTACGGTATCTGCCTGCGCCTCGTCGGCTCATGCTTTGGTTGATGCATTGAATTTAATTCGTTTAGGAAAGGCTGACGTTATTGTTGCCGGAGGGTCTGAGGCTGCAATCACCATTCCCGGTGTTGGCGGTTTCAATGCCTTGAAAGCACTTTCTACCCGTAACGATGATCCAAAAACGGCTTCACGTCCTTTTGATGTGGACAGAGATGGATTTGTGATCGGAGAAGGCGGTGCCGGCCTTGTCTTGGAAGAGTACGAACATGCTGTGAAACGTGGGGCGAAAATCTATGCCGAATTGGCAGGAGGAGGTTCGACGTGTGACGCATACCACATGACTGCTCCCGACCCCGAGGGTGAGGGCGCTTGCGATGTGATGTTATCGGCTCTGGAAGATGCAGGCTTGACTACCGAAGATGTTGATTATATCAACGTTCACGGAACATCCACCGGTTTAGGTGATGTTGCTGAGCCCAAAGCCATTCAGAAAGCATTCGGCGAACATGCATACGGACTGAATATCAGTTCTACAAAATCAATGACCGGACATCTTTTAGGTGCTGCCGGAGCTATTGAAGCTATCGCTTGTGTTTTGGCTGTTAAAAATGATATTGTTCCTCCAACGATTAATTTTAGCAATCTCGATCCGGAACTCGATCCGAAACTGAATTTTACATTCAATAAGGCTCAGGAACGAAAAGTCGATGTGGCTATTAGCAATACTTTCGGTTTTGGCGGACACAATGCATGTGTAGTAATTAAAAAATAATCACGTACTAAATATTTTTTTAGGCTGTGGTTAGACAATTTTTTCAATCCATAAGACTTTACCTTCATCGAAACGGTAAGTTTTATGGATTGTCTATTTCTCAGCTGGGTTTTGTCCCTCGGAATAAGGGACTATATCGTCTGGCTTTGTTGCATAAATCCGCTTCCCGGATCACTTCGAATGGCGTGGTACTCAATTATGAGCGGCTTGAGTTTTTGGGTGATGCTGTTTTGGGGGCGATTGTTGCTGAATTGTTGTATAAATTCTTTCCTAATCAGGACGAGGGATTCCTTACCCGTGTCCGTTCCAAAGTCGTTAGCCGTGAGTCGCTAAACGATTTAGCTATCCATATCGGGTTGAATAAAGCCGTTGTCGCTAAAGCCGACCTTTCCCGGAATAAACATATCTATGGCGATGTTTTTGAAGCTTTTGTCGGGGCGATGTTTTTAGATCAGGGATTTACCCATACGAAACGCTTTATCGAAAAATATATCTTCCCGAATTATTTCGACATAAAAGACCTGGTGTCGATCGATAAAAACTACAAAAGCCGCCTGATCGAATGGGGGCAAAAGAATAAAGTGGACTTGATTTTTAACACGGAATCGACCAAAGGAAGGCGGAATAAATTCTGTTGTACGATCTGTATCGGCGAGGAAGAGAAAGGTAAAGGATACGGTTCGTCAAAAAAAGAGGCGGAACAATCTGCCGCCGAATATGTAATCCGTGAGCTTCAGGAAGAAGCTGAAGGAAATATCGAAATTTAATATTTATTCTTATATAAATAAGACGTATCTCTAAACTTTTCTGGTAGAGATACGCCGTTAATGATTAGAAACTTATCCTAAATCAATTTCCTGCTCCTATTTTCAAAGGGATACGGATTTCAAAAATAGTGTTGTCTGTACGTGTATAACTTAAAATCCAGTACCAAACTCCGTTTTGTGTCGCATCGGCATCGATCATCGTGACCGTAAATGTTTTTGCCGATGCATTGACTGTACCTATACAAAAATCCTGGACGGGTTTTGTTCCGTCGAGCTTTTGAAAAGATTTGGTTGAACTGAGTCCTTCAATTCCTCCACATTCTGCAATGGCAGTAGAAAGATCTACGACACTTTCCTTGGTTTCGAAATCTGTATCGGTTCGATACCAGATAATAGCATCCGTAGTATAGATTTCTTCGGTTGCTGAGGATGAAGCAGTAACGGTAAAAGAGTTCGAGGTGTATTTTCTATCCATACAGAAGCTTAGTGTCGAATTACCCGTACCGTTGATTTGTAAATGGGCTGTCCATGTGCCGGCTTTATCTCCTCGGGTAAGATTAGTAAGTGTGGCTGGAAATAGAGCACCACTGATATTTGTTTGATTGGCTTTTATCTCAATGGAACTGGCTGTGATTGTGTAATCTGTTGGAGTGACAGTGAACGGGACATCAATCACTTCACTTGTCATAGCCGTAAAATTTGTTGGGGAAACTGTGATTGTAACTTGGTCTTCTTGATTATCATCATCATTACATGCTACAAAAATCATCGCGTAACAACAGAAGATGCAAAAGTGTAAAATTTTCTTCATGTTTTGTGTTATTTATTATTTTTATAATATGTGTTATTTGATTTATATAAATAAAGCAAAAAAAATTACCCTAAAAATTTTTAGGGTAATTTTTTGTTTTGAATATGTCTGTTATCTCACTCTTTCTACGTAAGAACCGTCTGCGGTCGAGATACGGATCTTTTCACCCATTTCCACGAAAAGCGGCACCATTACTCTGGCTCCTGTTTCAACTTCTGCAGCTTTCAGGGCGGTAGAAGAAGCGGTATCGCCTTTTAAGCCCGGTTCAGTATAGGTAACCTCCAGCACAACGCTCGGCAGCAGTTCGACATATAACGGAGTTTCTGTATCTGCATGAACTACCATTTCAACGGCATCCCCTTCTTTCAGGAATTGCGGAGCATTGATCAGGTCTTCCGGAATGTTGATCTGTTCGTAAGTTTCCGTATGCATCATTACATAATCGTTTCCTTCTTTATAAAGGAACTGGTAAGGACGTCTTTCGATTCTGGCCGTTTCGATTTTCAAGCCTGCGGTAAATGTATTTTCAAGTATCCTGCCTGTTTTTACGTTTCTCATTTTGGTTCTTACGAAAGCCGGGCCTTTACCTGGTTTTACATGTTGAAACTGAACGATCGTATATAAATCGTCTTTGAACACGATACATAATCCGTTACGGAAATCTGCTGTTGTTGCCATTTATTCTGTATTTTAATAATTTATATTGTTATTTGAAGTCGCAAATATAAAAAAAACGGCTTAAAGCACCAAAATTAAAATAGCCGGCAACCTAAGCTGCCGGCTTATTATCGTGATAAATTCGTTTTAATTGTTTTCCGTTGCTTCCGGAGTATATTGAGCGTCTCCAAGTCCTAAAATAGGAACGAAAACAAAAGAAAGCAGGATCAATCCAACGGTAAACCCTACGCCTTTACCGAATCTTTTAGCAACTTCATACATCGTCATAACGCCGAATACGATATTTGCCAGAGGGATAAAGAACATCACTGTCCACCAGCCCGGTTTCTGTGCAATAACTGTCAATAGATACAGGTTGTAAATAGGAATGATCGCACCCCATCCCGGTTGTCCGGCTTTTTCAAAAATTCTCCACATACCGGCAATTACCAGTATTAAAACAGCTAAATAGATAATAGCACCAATCATAGAAATTGTAATTTAATTGTTAATAAATATTAATAATACACACACGAATTTATATTTTAGTCAAATGGTGATGATCTTTGAGGATCGTTTCAGCAAATTCCATATCGTCCATATCGGTCTGTATCCCGGTCAATTCTTTGATTTTAGAACTCAATGTGGCGAGCAATTGCCGGTCTTTATCTTTTTTAATTTCTTTCATCGCCTCTTGTATGATCCTGATATCTTTATCGGATAAAAGGGCTGCTTCCCGAAAAACGACCTCGTAGGTTTCGGGCGTATCGGTTTCGGCAAGCTGGGAAAGACGTATCTTCGATTTTTCGCAAATAACCGTAGTCCCTGCCGCAATATCGCCCAGGCGCTGCATTTTCGAAGTAAGGATAATGCTTAACATCCCGACGATCCCCAAACTGATGGTTATGTCCACCAAACGGAGCACCCAGCGCAAAAGATAGTCCCAGAAAGATACTTTTTTACCGTCTATGCGTACCACTCTGAGATTTTGAGTCATTTTTCCGATACTTCTGCCTTTGAAAAGAAGTTCACATAATAAATGATAGAAAATTAAAAGCGTAGAAAAGAGGATTAAACCCGCTTTCCCTACGTCCAGCCCTTGAAGAATAGGGAAGCAGATGAAAGATATCCCACCCAATATGGCAAAATCCACAAGCGTAGCCCATATTCGTTGTGCTAAACCAGCCGGAGTATAAGCGATGTGAACGTTTTGCGCCGTGTTGATAGAAATATCCATGCTCTCTAAAAATATCGAACTCTTTTCGCGTGCAAATTTATGTTTTTTTAAATGAAAAATGTACTTTTAAGCACTAAAATTAGACTGTGGATCATGAGAGAGGCAAGGTTTGTTGCTTTGAACAAAAATAAGTGGAAAGAGATGGAGAAATGGCAGGAACTCGATTCCGAAGCTCTGGCCGCTAACTTTATGGAATTGTCTGACGATCTGGCTTATGTCAGGACTTTTTATCCCGGCAGCGATTCCGAACGTTATCTCAACCAATTGATTTCCCATTACCAAGTGAGTGTCAATAGCGGGGGTGTGGAAAGAAAAAGAAACCTCGCTTCTTTTTGGAAACAGGAT
The DNA here is from genome assembly GCA_900544025.1 of uncultured Odoribacter sp. GTDB lineage: Bacteria > Bacteroidota > Bacteroidia > Bacteroidales > Marinifilaceae > Odoribacter. The sequence continues at coordinate 21,726 of UQTM01000021.1, read as the reverse complement.
TTCCCTTTGTTGCTCGCCTCACAATATAGAACTTTCCTGTTCGCCTTTTTGGTTTTTGTATTGTCGGTTGCGTTAGGTGCGTTTTCGGCAGCGCACGATATGGATTTCCTGCGGTTGATTGTGGGAGATAGTTATGTGAATATGACGTTGGATAACATTGCAGCCGGGAAACCGATGGGGGTTTATGACAGTCAGGATGAGTGGAATATGTTTGTGCAGATCACCGTCAATAATATCAAGGTTTCATTTAACGCTTTTGTATTCGGGCTATTATTTTCGGTAGGTACTGTGTGGTTCCTTTTTTTTAATGGCATTATGCTGGGCGCATTCCAGTATTTTTTCTTCCAGCATCATCTGCTGTTCCATTCTATGCTATCGCTTTGGGCACACGGGACTTTCGAGATCACAGCAATTATTATAGCGGGAGGTGCCGGCTTGATTATGGGTAACAGCTTCCTGTTTCCGGGTACATATACCCGTCTGTATTCTTTTCGCCGGGGGGCATTGACGGGGATAAAAGTTGTCGTCGGCCTGATTCCTTTTTTTATCATCGCCGGATGGATCGAGAGCTTTATTACCCGTTATGCCGATGCTACTCCGGTGGTCGGTGCGGTTTGTGTGCTGCTTTCCGTCATCGGGGTGATTTTCTATTTTGTGGTTTATCCTTACCGGTTATATCGAAAATGCAATAAAAATATTTCAGATGGAGAAGATTAATTTAAGCGTGGTAAGAGGGTTTAGCGACTCGATCACCGTTACATTTAATTTTGTGAAACAGGAATTTGTGCCTTTTATCAAAGTGTTAGGAGTGATCGTTATTCCTTTGATCTTGGTCGATTTTTTAGTGAAGGGTTTCTTTTTGCGCGATCTGCTTGCCATAAACGAAACCAATGACCTGTTTTTGGTTTTAAAGAGTTCGTTGATTACCGGTTTGGGGGCAGGAGTTATTTATATGTGGACTCAGATTGTGGTGATTGCTTATCTCCGGGTGTATTATGACAAATATCGTAACGGGGATTTAAACCGTATCACTTCCGGCGAGGTATGGCAAGTGGTTTGGAAATACCTGGGAAGTTCGATCGTGGTCTCCATTGCTTTCGGCTTTATTGTCATATTGGGTACATTCTTTTTTATCGTTCCCGGCATTTATTTCGCGATAGCATTGATTTTCTTAGTGTATTGCATTATAATCAAGGGGGATTCTGCCGACAAAGCTTTCGGCGGTTCGATGGCCCTTGTGAAGGGGTGTTGGTGGAATGTGCTCGGCTATGTCCTCGTGTTGCAAATAATCGTTTCTGTTTTAGCTTATATATTCAATATTCCGTATTTGTTTGTGACGATAAAAGAAACGATCTTAGGAGAAAGTTCTAACCTGTATGGCACGGCGTTTAGTTACTATCTTGCAAATCTGGGGCAATATCTGTCGCAAAGTATCCTGGTAGTGGGAGTCGGGATAAGGTTTTTCAGTTATTGGGAAGAACGGGAACATGCGACCCTGCTGGACAAGATCGGAAAGTTAGGGCAGGACGAGCCTAAAGAAGAAGGGGAGGATGAGGGAATACATTAAATTGATATGGGTCGGATTATTGTTGCTGGTGGCGGGAAATGCTTTTTCTGTTTCCGCAACGGCTGTTCGTGATACGGTAAGGCAGGAATATACGAAGCTCCCTGCCTATCGGTTGAGGACTCCGGATGAAAAGCTGATGAGATCCTATCGGGAAGATGTTTCTTTTAATTATACCCGGCAAAAAAGTGAAATGCCGGAATGGTTGCAACGTTGCATCGACTGGATCGCAGAGCATTTGTTCGGGGTGAGGTATTCGTCCGGTGATTCTGTGATGCCGGAATGGTGGGAAATTTTGTTGCGGGTAGGTGCTGTCGCTATTTTGGTCTTTATCGTTTATAAGGTTGTCCGCAGTAAATACAGGTTGCCATTTGGAAGGAGGGAGAAAAACTTTCCGGCGGAACTGGTGCTGGAAGTTCCGGAAAATGTAGATGAAAATTCTTATGCAATGTGGCTGGAACGGGCAATAAGCAGTAAGGATTTTTCGCTGGCCGTTCGGATTCATTATTTATATATCCTGTTTTTATTAGACCGGAATGAATTGATTTCCTGGGATAAACGCAAGACCAACGTTGCCTATCTGTATGAAATAAAAGATAAACAGATAAGAAATGTGTTCAAGGAATTAAGCTGGATTTTCGATTGTGTGTGTTATGGCGATTTTGCGATAGGAGAATCGGCTTTTCAGCGAATAGAAATTAAATTTAAAGCATTTCAGAAGGAGATCGGGGGATGAAGAAGTATAAGAGTGGCATTTTTATCGGATTTTTGGTTCTTGTATCTTTGTTTTATACCTGGTATATAGCCAATGCTCCTCAACCGTTGAATTGGAGCGACACCTATTCGCCGGAGGGGAAGAATCCGTACGACACTTATATCACTTATCACAGCCTGCCTGCCTTATTTCCTGCGTCGAAAGTCGTTTTTTCGCGTTATTCGATAAAAGAGCAGCTCGAAAGCCTGCCGGAAAGTGAACCGGCAAATTACCTGTTTATCAACCGTACATTTGCAGTCACTCCTTCGGAACAAAAGTCTTTGCTCGGTTTTGTGGCAGCGGGGAACTCTTTGTTTGTTGCGGCGGAGACGATGGAGAGCTCGTTCCTGGAAGCATTGAATCTTCACAAAGAATATGCTTATTCCAGTCGGGAACATTCATTCACTCGTCCTGAATTGTCGGACGGTAAGTATCGGTTTAGTGGGAGGGAAAGTTATTTCGTATTGGATTCCCTGTTTCAGGGGGTGATATTAGGAACATTGGACGGGGAGGAACATTCCGATTTTGTGGCGGTGCCTTATGGGAAAGGTTATTGTTATCTGAATTTAAATCCCCGGGCTTTTACGAATTTTCATGTGTTGGACAGTGCCGGAGAGAATTATTTTTATAAGGCATTGTCTTATTTGCCGGACCGGGGAGGATCGGTTGTGTGGGATGCCTACAAGACATTAGGACGCCGGGGAGAAAGTAGTCTTTTCCGGGTGATCTTGGAATATCCGGCTTTGCGCTGGGCTTTTTATCTGTTCCTGGTGGGTGTTTTGGTGTGGATGGCGTTCAGTGTCAGAAGGGAGCAAAGACCGATCCCCGTTGTGCTTCCCCAGGAAAATAAAATGCTGGACTTTGTGGCCTCGGTGAGTTCCCTTTATTATAGACAAAAAGATCATTACCGGATTGCAGAGAAAAGGATCGAATTTTTTCTGGAAAGGATCCGGAGTTATTATAAAATCCGTACCGATGAATTGGATGAAAATTTTATCCGTTTGCTGGCTGAACGTTCGGGGATTGCCGAAAAAGAGGTCGGGCATTTGGTGAACATGATCAATGCGATACGGGGCACCCGAAACGTGGATGTGGAGAAACTTCGCGAATTGGTGAAGGTTACCGAAAGGTTTCTTTATTTTGGTGTAAATAAAAAGTGAAAAGAGATATGGAAAATGTGGTAAATTTTGATTCCCGGATTGATTTTGCTGAATTGGATGCTAAAATCCGGCAGCTGAAAGAACAAATGGCACAAGTCGTTGTCGGACAGGAGGAAGTGGTCGATTTGTTATTGACAGCGATTCTTGCTGACGGGCATGTATTGATCGAAGGCGTGCCGGGTGTGGCTAAAACCCTGATGGCGAAAGTACTGGCTCAATTGGTCGATGCCGGATTCGGCCGGATTCAGTTCACTCCCGACCTGATGCCGAGCGATGTGCTGGGAACTTCGGTATTCCTGCCTTCGTCCGGAAAATTCGAGTACCGGAAAGGACCCGTGTTCACCAATATATTATTGGTGGATGAGATAAACCGTGCCCCGGCTAAAACGCAAGCCGCCTTATTCGAGGTGATGGAGGAACGGCATGTCACGAACGACGGAGTGGAATACCTCATGGAATATCCTTTTATGGTAATGGCTACCCAGAATCCGGTGGAGCATGAAGGGACTTATCGTTTACCGGAAGCCCAGCTCGACCGTTTTATTTTTAAGATTTCGGTAGGTTATCCGAAACCGGAAGATGAAATCGAGGTATTGGAATTACATGATAAAGGAGGCTTTGCCCGTTGGCAGGAGTTTAGTCCCGTGCTGTCGGTGGAAGAGTTAAAAGCTTTGCGGAAACAGGTGGGAGAAGTACACGTGGACCGGAAGATTAAAAATTATATCGTGGATATTGTGGGAACGACACGGGAGAATGCGTGGCTTTATCTGGGAGCTTCACCCCGGGCTTCCATTGCTTTAATGAACGGGGCGAAAGCTTTTGCGGCGATTCATGGCAGGGACTTTGTGATCCCGGAAGATGTTTTGCATTTGGCCGCTCCTGTATTGCGGCATAGGATACAGCTTTCCGCTGAAAAGGAATTGGAGGGTGTGGGAGTGGAACAGGTGCTTCAGCAATTGATCGCTAAAATAGAAGTGCCCAGATAATTTATGATGAGCGGACTTTATTTAAACCGGCGTTTTTTTATAGGCTGGCTGGGAGCTATCTTTGCTCTTGTGGCGGCTTATATTTATCCAGCCTTGTTGCCTTGGGTGGCATGGCTGATCGGAGCGTACGGCATATTGATTTTAGTGGATGCCGTCCTGCTGTTCGGATTTGGAAAAAAGTTCGAAGCCCGTCGCAGCGTAACCGATAAGTTTTCGAATGGCGAAGACAATCCGGTTAGAATAAAAGTGGACAACCGCTATCCGTTTGAGGTAAAGGCGAGGATATTGGATGAAAGTCCGGTAGAATTTCAGCGGCGGGAGCCGGGAGTCGTTTTTTTTATGCCCGCCGGAAAGCACCGGGAAATTAAATATAACTTACACCCTGTAAAGCGGGGAGAATACCGGTTTGGGAAAATCAGGGTGTTCGTTTCATCCCGCCTGGCCTTTTTGGAAAGACGTTATTCGTTCGGAGAGCAGCAGGCGGTTGCCGTATATCCTTCTTTTGTCGCTATGCACAAAGCCGAATTGTTGGCGTTGGCCGGGAAACAGATCGGAGAAAACCGGCAAGTCCGGGTGGCGAGTATCAGCACGACTTTCGACCAGATCAAACCCTATGGGCCGGGCGACGATCCCCGGACGGTGAACTGGAAGGCCACGGCTAAATGCAACAGGCTAATGGTCAATTCGTACATGGAAGAGCGTTCGCAGCAAGTGTACTGCCTGGTGGACAAGGGGCGGACGATGCAATCGCCTTTTCACGGGATGACCGTGCTGGATTATGCAATTAATGCGACTCTGGCGCTTTCCAATATCATTCTGAAAAAGGGAGACCGTGCCGGATTGTTTACTTTTTCAAATAAAGTCGGCACGTCGGTCAAAGCGGAACTTCGGAGTACGCAGCTGGGACGGATTTGTGAAGCACTGTACAAGCAGCGTACGAATTATCTGGAATCGGATTTCGAGCAATTGTGCCTGAGGGTGATGCAACAGGTACCTACCCGGAGTTTATTGATCCTGTTTACGAATTTCGACACCGTGTCCGGAATGAAACGCCGATTGCCTGCCTTGTTGCGGCTGGCAAGAACCCATTTGTTGCTGGTTGTCCTGTTTGAAGATTCGGAAGTGAAACAGATTGTGGAAGAATCGGCGGTAAGCGTAAAGGATATTTATTTTAAAACTCTTGCCGGGAGTTTTCTTTTAGAAAAGAAACGAATTGCCGGAGAATTACGGAAAGCCGGCATATATGTTTTGCTCACCCAGCCGGAACAGCTTACCCCGGATGCCGTTAATGCTTATCTTGGGTTGAAGCAAAGAGGGCTTATTTAATCTTTTTCCGGTTATCTTTTCTTTGGACAAAAAGGTGGTTTGTGTGGAAACGGAGTTCAGCGTTCGTTCGGAACTCTTGCAGTGGCTTCCTGAACAAAGCCTTTGCGGATATAGATCGGATGGGCATGTTTGTGTATAAGAGGACGGAAGTATTCGAACAGCAGAGCTCCGGAAAGGCAGCAGATGCCTGAAACGAAAATGATGGAAGGCAGGCCGGTATATTTTTCCAAAGCGCCCAAAGCCAGACTGCCTAAAGGGGTGATCCCGGTGAAAGCCATTGCAAGATAGCCCATCACGCGTCCCCGTTTATCTTCGTCCGAAAGAGTTTGGAGCAAGGTATTGATAGAAGCTACGGCGGTGATGATCGTGAATCCTGTAATAATACATAAAATGGCAGCGATCCAGGGCGTCGTTATGAATGAAATTTGAAGCAGGCAAAGCCCTAAGCAACATGCGGAAATACTGATGACTTTGCTGAGTCCCGGAACACTTCGCCGGGCAGCCAGCAACAATGCCGCCAGTAAAGAGCCGATCCCTGTGCAGGATAATAAATATCCCAGCATCGCACTATCCCCTCCTAATATATCCTTTACATAAGCGGGGATAAAGGTCATAAGGGGTAATCCGAAGAAACTGACGACACTCATAAGCAAGAGCAGGGAACGCAATGGAATGCTGCCCGATACGTAAATAAAGCCTTCTGTCAGATCGGCTAAAACGTTCTGACGGTTATTTTGTGGCGTGGGTTGCGGCAGACGCATTAGGAGTAGAGCGGAGATAACTCCTATATAACTGATTCCGTTCAATAGAAAACACCAGCTTTCTCCGGCAAGGCCGATGAGTATCCCGCCGATAGCAGGCCCGACTAGTCTCGAACCGTTGATAACGGTGGAGTTGAGGGCTATGGCATTGCCGAGATGGGACCGGGGGATCAGGCCGGGATAAAATGCTTGCCGGGTAGGGTTGTCGAGGGCATTGATACAGCCGAGTAAAAGGCTTAGCGATAAAATATGCCAGACAGCGATAGTCCCGGAAAAAGTGAGTAAAGCCAGCAATAAAGCCTGGAACATAGAAAAGGATTGGGTAAAAAGCAGGATTTTTCGTTTGTCGATCCGGTCCACAAATACACTGACGAAAGGAGTTATCAGCAAAATCGGTATTTGCGACATAAAGGTGACCATTGCCAATAAAAACAGGGAACCCGTCAGCTTGTAAACCAGCCAGCTCATAGCGATTTGCTGTATCCATGTTCCTACAAGAGAAACACACATACCTCCGAAATAAAGCCGGAAATTCCGGCTTTTCAGGGAAATCAGAATATGGTAAAAATCTATTTTCTTTATGTAATCGGTAACGGCACGGAACATACGTCGGCAGAATGAGTTGGGAGCAGTTTATAATCCTAATTTCTCATTGATCAGAACGATTTTGATCCGTCCGGCAGGGAACGATTTTTCCGTAATCGTCCAGACATTGCAAATCCGGTCGGGACTGTTGCAGTCCATACATACACCCGTTTTATGGCAGGGAGTGCGGAATCCCTCGTGACGCATGGCATTTTGTGGGGCGGCAATGGTACGGATACGGTACATGGCACCTTCCAGGTCGGGAACGATTTTATTCACTCCGACAAATAAAACCACATGCTTAGGCCCGAAAGTAATTCCGCCTACCCGGTTACCGATCATATCCAGATTGACTAATTGCCCTTTTTGGGTTAAAGCGTTGCTGCCTGCTAAAAACAAATCGCATAACAAAGCCTGCCGCCGCCAATAAGTTTTTTGAGAACGGCTCATATTGGTCCCGAAGGTATGGATGACAGAAATCTCCGGATCGTCGCGCAGTTGTTCGAGCACTCCGGTTGCTTTCATCGTTTCGGAATCGCCCCAGGAAACGGTTTCAGGATGCAGGCCGGGAAAAATATCCCGGAAAAAAATATCTCTGGCTTCGTCTGTATTTGCGGCGAAAAAGACATCGAAGTGATTCTTTTTTAAGGACGCGATGGTCTTTTCAATAACTTCTTGTTCCATATATCGGTCTGTTTTCAACAAAAAGAACACTGCCGGATATGGTTTGAACGGCACCGGAACCCGATTTCCCCGGTAGCGGGAAAAATACAGCCGGATGTAAGGCTAAACTTATTCAAACAATATCGAAGAGCAGTTTATACGGTACAAATATATATAAATATTTAGAACGAAGGGCAATACTCCGGAATAGGTAAGTCCTGTATGGAAGAATGAGGAGAAAGAATGTTTTTTATATAAAAATATGAAAATAAAAATGTTATGATCCGTATAGAAATAAAGAATTTCCGTTTTGCCCGATAAATGAGAGGGAGAGAAAAAGAACTGTTGGGGGGATTCGTTGAAAATTATATTTTTGTAGTCTTTATTAAGACAAAAATTTGTTGGCGGAATTTCTATCTTTTCGAAAGAATGTTTGACAGGGGGATACTCCCGGAGAAAAATGGATTATGAAAAAAGATTCTTTTTTTAAAGTAGCTTCGAAAGCGCTATTGACTTTCGTGTGTTTATATCAGATTTGCGGGGAGTCCGCTTTGAAAGCACAGAATTTTGTGGTTTCGGAAACCAATGGATTCGAATGGCGGTTGATGGGGCGTGTTTTTTTTGATGCAGGGGTTTTCTTTAACGATAAAACAGACTTAGGAAACGGGGTCCAGATCAATGATTTGCGCCTGGGAACGCAAATTCGTTTTTTGCAACATTGGAATGTGAAAATGGAGTTGGGGTATGGTGATGACAAAGTTTCGATCAAAGACATATACATTAATTATAAGACGGGGAATCATAACATCCGTTTGGGATATTACCACGAGCCTTTCGGCATCGACCGGATCGGTTCTACCAATTTTAAATTTATAGAAACGGCTTCTTCCGACAAGACTTTTGGAGGTAGCCGTAAATTGGGAATCTGTTACCTTTACAACCAAACTTATTTTAATTTTATGGGCGGTGTGTTTAGCGACGGTAATCCGGGGAAAGCCAATCAGTTAAATCAGGGATATACATTATCGACCAAATTTATCGGGCGTCCGGTTGTGGGAGACGGCAGATTGCTGCATCTTGCCGTGGCTCCCCGTTTCAGTTCTCATGGCGACCGGATAGAATTTAAAGGAGGGGTTCCTACCACTTTATTGTCGGGAGAGGATAACCGCTTTGTTTTTGCAGATGTAACTCAGGCGATCAACCAATGGAAAATGGAAGTGGAAGTGATCGGAATTTACCGGAAATGGTATCTGGAAGGTCATTATCTCATGGCGCATGTGAACCGTGCCGGAGTTCCGAACTATAACGGGCAAGGCGGTTATGTGCAGGGCGGATATATGATCTTGGGCGAAAAGCAGAATTACAATCCCATTACGGGTATGGTAGCGAATCCGGTTCCGAAGAGTTTAGAAATCTTATGTCGTTACAATCGTACGAACCTGAACGATGCCGGAATCACAGGGGGTAAATTAAGTGATATTTCTGCCGGAATGAACTATTTTATCAATAAATATATTGTAGCCCGCCTGAATTATGTGCATGTGATGACTTCGCACGATGCGCCCGGCGGAGCGGACGATTTCGATCTGATACAGGGACGCATCCAATTTTCGTTTTAATTATATTCCCAAAGTAAAACAGTTTACCGGATTTAATAGAGCAAAAGCCCTGCCGTTCCTGCCAGGCAGATCATCAGAATCGGGTGAATCTTGTATTTCCAGGTGAGGATAAAAGCCGCCGCAAAAATAAAAAGGCTTTTGTAGTCGATGAAATTCTCTTTGTTCATCAACAATAGAGCCGCCGCAGCGATCAGTGCCACGGACATGGGCAGCAAACCCGACATGGCTGCTTTTACATATATATTATTTTTGAATTTGGCGAAAAAATACGAAATAAACAAAACCAGCAGGAACGAAGGCAGGCAAACTGCGAATGTAGCAAGGATCGCGCCCCAGACATTCCCGGTAACGGTATAGCCGATATACGTGGCGCTATTGATGCCGATCGGGCCGGGCGTTACCTGCGAGATGGCTACAATGTCCGTAAATTGCTGTAACGTGAGCCAATGATGCTTATCGACAACCTCGAACTGGATCAGCGAAAGCATGGCATAACCGCCTCCAAAACCGAAAAGTCCGATTTTGAGATACACAGATAATAATTCCCAGTAGATCATAAAGGATTCTTTTTTAATTTATCTTTTATCCATAAGGTATAGATTAAGCCTCCCGCTATCCCTGCCAATACGATATATACGGGCGAAACTCCGGCTTTCCAGATCAATAATGCACCGATAGCCGGAGCGATCAGTTCCATGTATTTCATCCGGAGGGCTTTGACGGCCGACAGGCAAGGGACTAATATCAGGGCTACCACTGCCGGGCGTATGCCATTGAAAATCCGGAGAACATAAGGATTATCCTGAAACCGGGAAAAGAACAGGGCTATCAATAGGATAATGAGAAATGAAGGAAGTATCGTTCCTAAAGCACAGATGAGGCTGCCCCAGAATTTTTTTAATTTGTATCCCACGAATATAGATATATTCACGGCGAAAATGCCCGGTAAAGATTGAGTAAGGGCGAACATTTCCATAAACGTTTTCTGATCCATCCATTGCCGCTTTACAATTTCGCGCTCGATGAGAGGAATCATGGCATAGCCCCCACCGATGGTGAACATGCCGATTTTGGAAAAAGTGAGAAATAAATTTAAATACGTTTTCATGCTGGGTAACAAACTTGTAAAATACATTTTGATTTTACGATGCCGGGATTCGTAAACTTGTCCCTTTCAAATAGGAATAATGTTCCTGTATCTTGTTAATAGGCTTTGCCCGTTCAGGTTTTATAGAGCGGCATAACGTTTCGAAATCACTTTATGACAACCGGATTTTTGTTTTCATCTAATTGTATGATTCCGCTATATGTATTCCCTTCTGCATTCTTGAATCCGGAAAGCGTGCCTGTCTTGCCTTTCAGGACGATGGCTTCCACCTGTTTTTGTGTCAGTTTCTTCCCTTCCATTTCCATCGGAATCAGAAAATCGCATGATTTCCGGTAGAAGGAACAGCCCCAGGCGGTCTTTCCTTTGATTACATCTCCGTTGCCGCATTTGGGACATTTCAAAACGACGGGCTCGGACGGCTCTTTGGGTGTCCGTTTCTTCTTTTCTTTGGGAGCTTCCTGTTGAGTTGTGTCCGGCGGAGCTTCGACTGTGATTGTTTTGGAAGAAGAATGTTTCACAAAATGAATGATTTCATTCACCATCACCTTTAATTCTTCCATAAAATCGTCCACTTTATAAGTGCCGTCCTCGATCATACGTAATTTCTTCTCCCATTGTCCGGTGAGTTCGGCGGACTTTAACAAGTCGTTTTGGATCGTATCGATCAGTTCCATGCCTGTAACGGTGGGGAGGATACGTTTCTTGTCCTTGCGGATATATTGCCGTTTAAACAGTGTTTCGATGATGTTGGCACGGGTAGAGGGACGCCCGATGCCGTTCTCTTTCATCAGGTCGCGCAATTCTTCGTCCTCCACTTGTTTGCCTGCTGTTTCCATCGCCCGGAGCAAATCGGCTTCCGTGTAATATTTGGGCGGTTGTGTTTCCTTCTCCTGCAATTCGGGCTTGTGAGGGCCGTGCTCTCCCACCTCATAGGCCGGGAGTACGTTTTCTTCATTTTGCTTGTCGGTATTCACCCCGAACACCACCCGCCAGGCCGGATCGATGATTTGTTTTCCGGTGGCCTTAAACTCCTCTTCGCCCACTTTTGCCATGACCGTTGTATTGGCAATTTCGCAATCGGGATAAAATACGGCGATGAAACGTCTTGCTACCAGATCGTACACCCGCTTTTCATCCGGACTGATGTCATAGCTGAATACTCCGGTCGGAATAATGGCATGGTGATCGGTGATTTTTTTATCGTTGAACACTTTGGCCGATTTCCTGATTTTGGGACTTTCCAGGATCGGCCGGGTCAGTGCCTCATAGGGTTTGAGTCCTTTTAATATAGCGGGAACTTTAGCATATTGGTCGTTCGGCAGGAAATTCGTATCCACACGCGGATAGGTTGTCAGCTTCTTTTCGTAGAGGGATTGTATGAGTTTCAATGTGTTTTCTGCCGTGAATGCGTACTTCTTGTTACACTCCACCTGTAATAAGGTCAGATCGAACAGTTTGGGAGGATGTTCCATCGCCTTTTTCCGTTCTACGCTGGTGATCTCCAGATCGAGCGGAGCGATTTTTTCCAACATAGCTTCTGCTTCCTCTTTTTTCGTAAACCGTCCCCGTGTGGACGAGAATATTCCTTCCCGGTAATTGGTTTTGATTTCCCAGTAAGTTTCAGGCTTGAAATTATCGATGGCTTTCTGTCGTTCGACCAGCAAGGCGAGTGTCGGTGTTTGTACCCGCCCGATCGAGAGGATGTTTTTACCTGTCCCGTATTTCAGGGTGTAGGCCCGCGTGGCATTCATGCCCAGCAGCCAGTCGCCGATCGCCCGAGCCGATCCTGCCGCATAAAGCGTATCGAAATCTTTCGAATCCAGCAGTTTGCTGAATCCTTCCCGGATAGCTTCCTCGGTCAGCGATGAAATCCAGAGCCGTTTCACCGGAACCCGGCACTTGGCCTTTGTCAGTACCCACCGTTGGATCAGCTCTCCTTCCTGCCCGGCATCCCCGCAGTTAATCACCATTTCTGCTTTGGAAACCAGTTCTTCGATCACGGCAAACTGTTTTTTAATCCCTTCGTCGTCGATCAATTTAATGCGAAATTTCGATGGAATCATCGGTAAAACGCTCAGATTCCAATACTTCCATTTCTCCGTGTACTCATTCGGTTCCTGCAATCCGCAAAGATGCCCGAATGTCCAGGTCACACAATAGCCGTTTCCTTCCAAATAACCGTTCCTCCGGGTGGTGGCACCCAGGATATTGGCAATTTCTTTCGCTACGCTCGGCTTTTCGGCAATACACATTTTCATCGTTCCGCATCTTTATTGATTCCTGTGCAAAGATAGTGTAAGCCGGGAGCAGAAACAAATTTACTTGATTGTGCCGGGGTGCAATCTATCTAAGCCGGAAGTTATCCACGGCAAAGATACGAGAATAAAGAGAAAAGGAAAAAGAAGGCGGAAAGAACAAAAAATCCTGTAAAAAATCGTGATAATTTTTTAATTACCGGAAACGAAACATTCTTCCGAAAAGCCTTGTACATATTGGTATGTTAAAACTTGAAATTGCTTTTTATTTTTTGTAATGAGGAAATAAAAAACTACTTTTGCGCAAGTAAATGCATAAAAAGTTCCCCGGTAAAATGTCACTGAGGAGCGCGAAGCGTACCTGTACGTAACCTTTCTATTATATAAATATCTCATAATTAGTTTTTAAAGAAAATCACAATAGTTCTCGGATCGTTGGGGAATTAATGGGTTTTGTTTTTTCATAAGTTATTTTCTTGTTATGCCTGCTACTTGCATTTGAGAAATTTTATGTGATAAAAGTCGGGCATCTTTTCTTCAATATTTCATAATACAATATAATGAAGTCTTCTATTATTAATTTACCTAAGATTTTAGATCGTAGAGGTAATCTTTCTTTTATAGAAGGGAATAATCACATCCCGTTTACAATCCGCCGGACTTATTGGATTTATGATGTTCCCGGTGGAGAAATTCGTGGCGGGCATGCTTACCGTGAAAACCAAGAGTTTATCGTTGCATTGAGTGGTAGTTTCGATGTGGTGCTGCATGATGGGTTACAGGAACAACGTTATCATTTAAACCGCTCTTATAATGGAATCTATGTACCTAAAATGATGTGGCGGTCTATGGAAAATTTCTCGACGAATTCGTTAGCGCTTGTTTTGTCTTCTATGGATTATTCTATGGATGATTATATACGTGATTTCGACCAGTTTAAGAAGGAGGTTTGTCATGTCTAAGTTATCTACTGCTTATGATTGTACGTTGGTTTATTTCGATAAACATCATAATGAAAAAGGGAATATCAGTGTCGTTCAAAACATGAAGGATATTCCGTTTGAAGTTAGGCGGGTTTACTATTTATATGATGTTCCGGGAGGTGAGAGCAGAGGTGGACACGCCCATTATGAGTTGAAACAGCTGCTTGTGGCAGTAAGTGGTAGTTTCGATGTTGTAATAGATGACGGTAATGTCAAGCGAACATTTACTTTGAATCGTCCTTATCAGGGATTACTTGTTACCCCGGGTTTATGGCGGGAATTGAACAATTTCAGCAGTGGCTCGGTGTGTTTAGTGCTTGCTTCAATGGAGTATGATGAGGCGGATTATATACGTAGTTATGATAAATTTTTAGAATATAAAAGAAATGCAGAATAAACTTTCACCTGATTTTGTATTGGATAGGTATGGACTTCATACACGTTTCGTTGAGGAAAGTGATGCTGATTTTATTTTTAAATTGAGAACAGATACACGTTTAGGGCGTTTTTTAAATAGTACTAAACCTGATAAGGAAGCTCAGATTATTTGGACAAAAGAATATAAAAAACGTGAATTAGCGGGAGTGGATTACTATTTCGTTTTTGAGAAACCTAAGGGTACTCCGCTGGGCGTATGTCGAATTTATGATATTGAAGACGACGAATTTACGATCGGCAGTTGGTTGTTTTCGCCGGATGCTCCGGTGGGTTCTGCAATACTTGCAGATATTATAACCCGCGAAATTGCTTTTGAACTTATGCCAGAAAAGAAGTTGAAATTCGATGTCAGACGTGGCAATATAAATGTATTAAGGTATCAAAATACTTATAAACCGATCATTCTTCGCGAGAGTTCCGAAGATGTTTTTTTTGAATTATCGAGAGAAAATTTTGAGAAATATAAAAGACTTCATTTACGAATGTTTGCACCAAAACAATAATTATTATGACAAATCGAGAGAAATACAACAAGGTGTTTATTGATAGTTTTTCCGTAACTGAAAATCAATTACAAGATCTTACTTATCAATCAGTTCAATTATGGGACTCTGTCGGACATATGACTTTAATTGCTGCATTGGAAGATGCTTTTGATATTATGTTTGAAACAGATGATATTATTGATCTGTCGAGTTATGGAAAAGGAATAGAAATATTGTCTCAAAAGTATGATGTTCAAATCTAACATGTTAGAGAATAAAATTGCGGTAATTACAGGTTGTGGCCGGGGAATAGGGAAAGCGATTCTCGAATTGTTTTTGAATAACGGAGCTATCGTTTATGCGGTAGATCGTGATGCGACTTCGTTTTCGGAATACGCAAATAACGCCTGCTGTAAACCCGTTATTATGGATGTGACGAATACCGAGCATGTAAAGGCGCTTTTTATGCAAATAAAAAAAGAGCAGAACCGCCTTGATATACTTGTTAATAATGCCGGTATTATGAAAGATGCATTGATTGGAATGATCTCTAAAGAACAGATTGAAAGTACTTATTCGGTTAATGTATTTGCTGTTATTGATATGCTTCAGTATGCGTCGAAGTTTTTCAAACGGCAACGATCCGGGACTGTGATAAATCTTGCTTCTATCATGGGGACTAACGGAGAGGCAGGGAAAGTACTTTACAGTTCTTCAAAGGGGGCGATTGTTGCATTGACAAAGGCTGCCGCGAAAGAACTCGCTCCACAGAATATAAGAGTCAATGCAATTGCACCGGGAACAGTAGATACTTCTCTTTTGAGCGGCCTGAGTCAGCAACAAATAGATAAAACTATTGCAAGTATTGGGTTGGGGAGATTGGCAAAGCCTTGTGAAATAGCACAAGTGGCACTTTTTTTAGCAAGTGATATGTCGCAATATGTTACCGGACAGATCATAGGTGTCGATGGATCTATGATTGTGTAAAATTAGATGAGGGATGTTTTGTTTCGATAATAAAGATATTATAGCTATTACTCCTGAGGAAAATATTTTGTTAGGAGAAGAGGTAAATAAACTTATAGCGCAATGGGGAAAGCTAATGCCTGCACGTAGTTTGGTTTTTTCATTATGCAGTAATACAATCGGTTCTCTCTGTGGGTATTTGTGTTTGTTGGGTAACAAGAGTGTTCCGGTGATGCTCGATGCAGCAATGGATTCCAATATGTTACGGCAACTTATTGAAATATATCAACCCAACTATTTTTGGGTACCCGCAGAGATGGAACATAAATTAGGGGAGAATGTGCGTTGCGTTACAGAGTATGCTGATTATAAGTTATTTCAAAATGGAAATGCTTCACTTATAAAAATGCATTCTGATCTTGCTTTGTTACTGACAACTTCTGGAAGTACCGGAAGCCCTAAGTTTGTCCGTTTAACCTATAAGAATATAGAATCGAATGCGCTTTCGATAGCTAAATATCTTGAAATTAGTAAAGACGATCGTCCCATAACCAGTTTGCCGATGCACTATTCTTATGGCCTGTCTGTTATTAACAGTCATTTAATAGTAAAGGCAAGCCTGTTGCTTACTCAGAAAAGTATCATGGAAAAAGAGTTTTGGGCTTTTTTCAAAGAACAGGGGGCGACAAGTATTGCAGGCGTTCCGTATTCTTATCAGATGCTTAAAAGATTGAGATTGCAAAAAATGGAACTTCCGACTTTAAAGGTACTAACCCAGGCGGGGGGAAAACTTTCTGCTGATTTGGTTTTGGAGTTTGCTCAATGGGCCCTTCAAACCAATCGTAAATTTTTTGTGATGTATGGACAGACGGAGGCTACAGCCCGGATGAGTTATTTACCTTACCGGAAAGCTTTGGAGAAAAATGCAAGTATTGGAATTGCTATTCCGGGAGGGAAATTTTTATTAGTCGATAACCAAAATAATATAATACAGAAACCTGATGTTCCAGGTGAATTGATATACGAGGGTGAGAATGTATCGATGGGATATGCAGAAAAAATCGATGATTTGTCTTTGGGTGACGAAAATAATGGAATCCTACATACCGGAGATGTTGCTCAATTTGATCACGAAGGATATTATTATATTGTCGGGCGCCTTAAGAGATTCGTCAAGATCTTCGGTAACCGTGTAAATCTGGATCAAACGGAACAGCTTGTTAGGTCGATGATTCCCGATTGTGCCTGCACTGGAGAAGATGATAAATTAGTGATACATATTCTCGATGCCACTTTGGAAAATAAAGTAAAAGAATTTATTTCACAGAAAACAGGACTCCATTTGAGTGCAATAACTGTAAATGTGATTTCAGAAATTCCTAAAAATAGTTCTGGAAAAATATTATACTCTCAACTTAAATGACAATAGAAAAAATTCTTGAGATTGCTCCTTATTCACTCAATAAGAATCAGAAGCAGGATTTACTGGATGAACGCTTAGGACAATTGAGCCGTTTCCATTATGAACATTGTCCTGAATATGCTAAAATGTGTGATGCATCGGGGTTTGATGCAAAGGTTCCCCACCGATATCAGCAATTACCTTTTTTGCCAGTAAGACTTTTTAAAGAATTTGACTTATTGAGTGTTCCTCGTTCCGAAATTGTCAAGACAATGACCTCGTCGGGGACAACAGGACAGAAAGTTTCGAAAATATACCTTGATAGGACCACTTCAGGCAATCAGACGAAAGCACTTTCAAAGATTGTATCGAGTTATCTGGGAAATAGTCGGGTGCCTATGTTGATACTCGATAGTTCTGAAGTTGTAAAAAATCGGATAATGTTTTCTGCTCGGGGTGCAGGAATACTGGGATTTTCTATGTTTGGCACCAAACGTCAGTATGCACTGGATGAAAATATGAATTTAGATATAGAAGGTATCAAGAGCTTTTTGGATACTTATAATTCGCAAACTATATTCTTGTTTGGCTTTACATTTATGGTTTGGCAACATTTTTATAAAGAGTTGCTTAAAACAGGATATAAACCTGATTTAAGTAAGGGGGTGTTGATACATGGAGGAGGCTGGAAAAAACTGTTGAATGAACAAGTTAGTCCTGCAGAGTTTAAGAAGCGATTGCACGATGTATGCGGAATAGAAAGAGTTTATGACTATTATGGGATGGTGGAACAGACTGGTTCCATATATATGGAATGTGAATGCGGACATTTACATGCTCCCATTTTTTCAGATATAATTATTCGTCGTCCTATAGATTTCTCAGAGGCTGAAATTGGTGAGAAGGGAATCATTCAGGTCGTGTCTGTCTTACCGGAAAGTTATCCGGGACATTCACTTTTGACGGAAGACGAGGGAATTGTTTTGGGAGAGGACGACTGTCCTTGTCAAAGGAAAGGGAAATATTTTAAAATCATTGGTCGAATTAAAAATGCAGAAATCAGAGGGTGTAGTGATACCTATGCAACAAAATTTAAATGATATTACCTGGCTTTATCCTGATTTAGGAGGGGAGCCGGAGCAAATGAGAATGATATCCCCTTTGGAGCCTTTTTGTCAAGAGGCTTTGGGGGTATTGAATGATTTGTCGGGTATCCTTATGAGAAACCCTCTTACAAGGACATTGCCTGATGTCGCTACATTTGCTTTTTTTTGCCGGAAAGCTAATTTGCTCAAACTGAAAGAGCGCTTTATTGGGCATGACATCAGATTGGGACGTGGTTTGGTGTTTCATATTGCTCCTTCTAATGTGCCTGTTAATTTTGCTTATTCTTTAGTTTGTGGTGTTTTAAGTGGTAATGCGAATATTGTGCGTGTCCCAAGTAAGGATTTTAAACAAGTGAAAATTATTTCGGATGCAATAGCACAAGTACTGGCTAAGGAGGAAAATAAAATGTATAGATCGAGGATAGGATTGGTGAAGTATGAGCGTGGATCGTCTGCTACCGATTTCTTTTCAGCTCGATGTGATGTCAGAGTAATATGGGGTGGGGACCAGACGATTGCGAATATTCGCCAGAGTTCCATACCTGCCCGGGCTTTTGATATTACTTTTGCTGATAGATTTTCGATTTGTGCGATCGATGCAGAGAAATACCTTGAATCGGGAAATGTTGAACAATTAGCGGAAGGATTTTATAATGATACTTACCTTTTCGATCAAAACGCCTGTTCTGCTCCTCATTTAGTTGTATGGAGAGGTTCTGAAAAAGTTGTCAGCAATGCTAAAAGAGTTTTTTGGGAAGCTCTGTACAATTATACCAAAGAAAGATACCAGCTCGCAGATGTATTAGCTGTTGATAAACTTGCTCATTTTTATAGCCAATGCCTGTCGATGGAGATACGCCATGTACCTGCAAAAGATAATCTTCTTTGGAGAGTAGAAGCGGATGCGTTGCCTGTGGATATTGACAACTATCGTTGTAAGGCCGGATATTTTACGGAATTTATGGTAAATGATTTACAGGAGATTGTTCATATTATTAATCGTAAATATCAAACATTGGCATATTATGGTTTTATGCCGGAAGAACTAAACGATTTTATTCTGAAATCGGGGATATTAGGTGTCGACCGGGTTGTGCCTATCGGTAAGACAACAGATTTTGATCTTGTTTGGGATGGATATAATCTCATTAATAGTTTAACGAGGGAGATAACAATAATTTAATTGAAGATATAAAATGATAAAATTTTTGGATTTACAGAAAGTGAATGCCCAATACCAAACAGCACTGAAAGAAGCTGCAATTCGGGTAATCGATAGTGGTTGGTATTTACAAGGTAATGAAAATAAACTATTTGAAAATAAACTTGCTGATTTTATAAATTCTCCTAATGTTATTTCTGTAGCCAATGGCTTGGATGCTCTCCGGTTGATATTCCGGGGATATATAGAAATGGGAGTGATGAAAGAGGGAGATGAAGTTATTGTTCCGGCAAATACATATATTGCATCGATTTTGGCAATAACCGATAATCGTCTTACCCCGGTATTAGTAGAGCCTTCTATCGACACTTATAATATTGATATCGATAAGATTGAAGCTGCAATAACTCCACGTACCAAAGCTATTTTGGTGGTTCATCTTTATGGACGTGTCGTATGGAGCGAAGAATTGCAAGAGATTGCAAAAAAATATAATCTTAAAATCATTGAAGATAATGCTCAGGCTATTGGGGCAAAGTGGAAAGGAATACGTAGTGGAAATTTAGGAGATGCTGCTGGATTTAGTTTTTATCCGGGGAAAAATCTCGGGGCTTTGGGAGATAGTGGAGCTGTGACAACAAAAGATGCTGAATTAGCTCGTATTGTACGTGCTGTGGCAAATTACGGTTCAGAGAAGAAGTATGTTAATTCTTTTATGGGCTTAAATTCACGTATGGACGAGATTCAGGCGGCATTTTTAGGGGTTAAAATCGAATTTACCGATCATGAGAACAAAATTCGTCGCCAGGTTGCCCAATATTATATGGATAATATAAAAAATATAGATATTTACTATAATCATGGAGAAAAGGGAGCAAGATTATTAAAAGAATATAATAAATATGATAAAGAATTCTTAGAAGCAATAGAATTTCATCATAATGATAAATTTTCTGGTAACAATAAATTGCTAGATATAATAAGAGAAAGTGATAACAAGAATTAATTTTGAGGTGGAGCAATGACGGCTAACGAAAGAAGAGAGGAAATAATAAAAAATTTAGTTAAAGAAAAGAAGGCTATAACAGGCTCTGAATTAGCATCATATTTTAATGTTACTAGGCAAGTAATAGTAAAAGATATAGCAATATTAAGGGCAGCAGGAAAAAACATAATAGCAACTCCAGATGGATATATGATAAATGATAATTCAGATAATAGAGTAAAGTCTGTTATAGCAGTAAATCATACTGAAGATGAAATGGAAAGTGAATTAGAAATAGTTGTAAAGTATGGTGGAATAATCGAAGATGTAATTGTTGAGCATCCTTTATATGGAGAAATTAAAGGAATATTAAAAATAAAGAACCTTAATGATTTAAATAAATTTACTGGGTACTTTGAAAAAGTAGAGGCAAAACCACTATCAGCGTTAACTAATGGAATTCACCTTCATACCATATCAGCAGATTCAGAGGAAAATATGAATCTTATAAAAATGGAATTAAAGGAAAAGGGATTTATTTTATAGAATAGGGGAATTAAAAGATGGATTATGATGTTTTAGTATTAGGAGGAGGAATTATAGGCTGTGCTGCAGCATATGAATTATCCAAATATAATTTAAATATAGCAGTGATAGAAAAAGAATATGATATAGCAGATGATATATCTTTTGTTAATACTGCTATAGTTTATGATGGATCAGAGACATCAAATAATGTTATGTCCGGTTTAGAGTATATTGGAAATATATTATTAGAAGATTTATGTAGTAGGTTTAATGTTCCTTTTAAAAGGATTGGAGCACTTAGAGTAGTAAATGACGAAAATGGTGTACTGAAGTTAAAAGAAATGTATGATAGAACTGTTAAGAGAGGTATTGATGGCATATGCCTAATTAATGGCGATGAAGTTAAAAAGATAGAGCCAAATATAAATACTGATATAAAAAAAGGATTATATTCAAAAAATGTTGCAATTGTAGCACCATATGATTTAGCTATTGCTTATGCAGAAGTAGCATCAGAAAATGGTGTTAACTTTAGATTAGAAGAAGAAGTTTTAAATATAGAAAAAATAAATAAAGGTTTTAGAGTAGTTACTAATAGAAATAAATTCACTTGTAAGGTAGTTATAAATACTATTGCAGATGAAATATATATAAATGAAAAAGGCGTTGTTAAGGAAAAGAATTCTGAAGCAGAAGAAGATAGTTTTAAGAATATGTCCTATATATTAGTAGATAGTAAATATAAAAATAAATTAAATAATGTTGTAACACAAACTTTTGATAAAGATACTTTCGTTGTTTCAACGCCAGTTATTAATGGAGGCTCATTAATTGGAGTAAAGAGTATCGAAAAAACAAGTTTAGAAGATAACTTAAGCTATGTAGGAGTA
>UQTM01000020.1 GCA_900544025.1 uncultured Odoribacter sp. | reverse complement strand
GGAAAATATGTCCCCCGGTGCCACCGCCACTGACAATCACTTTTTTACTCATAGTTCATCAACTTTAATCTAAATTATCCATCCCTCTCCGTCCCCGCCTTCTCAGCTCCTTTAGAACTTCCCTGCCACTTGCTTCCAGCTCTTCTTCCACCGGATCGAGCCCTTTATTTCCAATCACTTCTATATCGTCTTCCACAAATTCATCCTGCTCCGTCTGCACCCTGCCCCGCCGCTTTCTCACAGGCTGAACGGGTTCTTCCGTCAATTCATTCTCCGCATATCCGCTCTCCGGCTCATCATATCCCTCCTCCTCCGGATCGTTCCCCGCCGCATACGTTCCTGCAGCGAGCGCAGCCTCTTCCGCCTCGCCTTCTTCCGAGAAAGAACGCGCCACACTTAAAATCATCCCAAGCGATGCACTGGTGAACAGCAGAGACGTCCCCCCCATACTCACCAAAGGCAAAGTCTGTCCGGTTACGGGAAACAAGCCGACACAAACCCCCATATTGACCATTCCCTGCAACACGATCGTCAATCCCAGCCCGGTAACCAGCAAAGCCGGATAAATACGGGTACATCGCCTGACAATCACTCCGATTCTGAAAAGGATAATCAAATAGAGCAACATCACGAATCCGCCTCCCACCAATCCATATTCTTCGATAATAATCGCATAGGCGAAATCCGAATAAGAGTGAGGCAGCACATTACGCGCCATCCCGTTCCCAGGGCCCCGTCCCATCAGTCCTCCTTTCGCCACGGCGATCTTAGCCTGATTCGACTGAAACAAATGATCGTCGTTCGCTTCCTTATTCGAAAAGAACGATACGATACGGCTTCTTGCCGTAGGCAGACGTTTCAATACCGGTACGCCCGAAGCCACCTTTTCCAAAGAATCCTGCGGAATACTCAGCAAAGCCCCTCCCCCCAATCCGCCGATCAGCACGGCGATCAATACGATCTTACCCAGTAATTTCCATCGCAGACGCGCCACCACCAGCATCAGGAAACATACCAGGGATACCAGCAATGCCGTAGAGATATTATCATGAAATATCAATAAAATCACAATGCCCGGCTGCCAAAACTGGCTCAATACGGAATCGTCGCAATTCCGGTCGTTTTGAGCGAAAGTCAGCAATTTCGCCACATACATAACAATGGCGATCTTAGCCAGCTCGGAGGGCTGAAACGTAAGCCCGACCAAGGGTATCCTCACCCATCGTCCCGCCCCGTTGATGCTTGTTCCCCCGAAAGCGGCAAACAACAATAAGCCCGCGGCGATCAGCAGGCAAGTGCCGGCATATTTCGTAAAATATCTATAATTAATTCGTTGTACAACGAACAACACCCCCAAACATCCCAAAAACAAGCCGATCTGTTTCAGTAAATAATAAGTCGTGTTGCCATCCCTTTCCCGATATGCCAAACTGCCCGTAGAGGAATAAATCACCATCACAGACACCAGCATCAGCATAATAATAACCGACCAGAGGACCTTGTCCCCCTTAAACTTTAGATATTCTTTTATGCTCGACATCTGTTCCGTTCGTTTATCGGTTATTATACGTTGTAAAAAACAAAGGCAAAGATAAAAATCTTACATTTCTTTCACCGCCTGTTTAAATAATTCGCCCCGGTTCTCATAATTTTTAAACAAATCGAAGCTCGCACAGCAAGGCGACAACAACACCGTATCCCCGCTTTCCGCATACCGCCGGGCAGCAGTCACGGCCTCAGCCAGCGAATGCGTATCCACCACCTCGCAAATCGCCGAAAAATTATCGATCAATTTCCGGTTATCCACTCCCATGCAGATCAGCACTTTCACCTTGGCCCGCACCAGATCGAACAGCACGCTGTAATCGTTCCCTTTATCCGTTCCTCCGGCAATCCATACGACGGGAGCCGTCATACTGTCGAGTGCATACCACGCCGAATCCACATTCGTCGCTTTGGAATCGTTAATATAAGTCACCCCATCCCGGACAATCACGGTTTCCAGGCGATGCTCCACCTGCGGAAAACTCCGTAACCCCTCTTTTATCTGCGAATCGTCCAGTCCCAGCCGCATACAGGCCAAAATGGCAGCCATAGCATTATATACATTGTGCCTTCCCCGGATACTGATTTCTTCTTTGGATATACGAAAAACCCGATCCCCCAAACGCACTACGACATCGTCGCCCTCCATTCCGGCACAATTCCCCGTTCCTCCGGTACATTCTCCATAAGTAAAACAAGCTGTCTCCGGCTCTATATTCATTCCTTCCACCCGTTTTTCGACCACCTCGCTATCCGCCCCGTAAATAAAAAAATCGGAAGGACGCATATTATTCAATATTCTGAATTTAGCATCGATATAATTCTCGAATTTATGATCGTAGCGATCCAAATGGTCGGGAGTAATATTAGTCAATACGGCAATATCCGCCCGGAACCGGAACATTCCGTCCAACTGAAAACTGGAAAGTTCCACCACATACAACGGATGTGCATTCTCCGCCACCTGAGCCGCCAGGCTATTCCCCACATTTCCGGCCAATCCGGCATCTTTACCGGCTTGCGTCAAAATATGATGAATCAGTAAGGTGGTGGTGGTCTTCCCGTTGCTTCCGGTGATACATACCATTTTTGCATCCGAATGGCGGCCTGCAAATTCAATTTCGGAAATCACTTCGATTTCTTTTTCCCTCAATTGCACGATCATGGGGACGGTATCCGGAATCCCCGGACTTTTCACCACCAGATCCGCCTTAAAAATCCGCTCTTCGCTATGTTGTCCTTCCTCGTATTCAAATCCATTCTCCTGCAACACCTTACGATATTTATCGGCTAATTTTCCTTTATCCGACAAAAATACTTCATAACCGAGTTTCCTCCCCAGAAAAGCAGCACCGACTCCGCTTTCACCTCCACCTAAAATAACCAGCTTTTTCATTACTATTTTCAATTAATCGTTTCAGGATCTTCCTGATTTATCGCATCTTTAACGTAACAATCGTCAATACGGCCAAAATAATCCCTATAATCCAAAACCGGGTGACGATCTTAGGCTCCGGAATCCCTTTTTTCTGGAAATGGTGATGCAGCGGTGCCATTAAAAAGACGCGCCTCCCTTCTCCGAATCTCTTCTTTGTATATTTAAAATAACTCACCTGCATAACCACCGAAAGGTTTTCCATCAGGAATATCCCGCATAGAATCGGAATCAGCAACTCTTTATGGATAATGATTGCAAACACGGCAATAATCCCCCCTAAAGACAAACTTCCCGTATCTCCCATAAATACCTGTGCCGGGAAAGAATTATACCACAAGAAACCGATCGTCGCCCCGATAAAGGCCGAAATAAACACGACAAGTTCCCCGGAATGAGGGATATACATAATATTCAGATAATCGGCATACACCATACTACCCGACACATAGGCCAATATTCCGAGCGTAACTCCGACTATCGCCGAAGTCCCGGTGGCCAGTCCGTCGAGTCCGTCGGTGAGATTCGCCCCGTTCGATACGGCCGTAATAATAAAAATAGTCACGATCACGAACAACACCCAGCCTAAAGCCTCTGCATAGGGACCTGCCCACGAAGTAAACCAGGCATAATCGAATTCATTGTCTTTAAAAAAGGGGATAGTCGTTTTAGTCGATTTTACATCTTTGGTCAATACCTGTGTTCTGCCTTCATCCCGGAAACCTTCATCTACCGTACTGGTAACGATCCCGACCTCTGAAATCGAAGCCCGTTCCCGGATCACCACATCATCGCTGGCATAAAGCGTCAAGCCGACAATTAACCCCAGCCCGACCTGTCCGATCACTTTAAAACGTCCTTTCAATCCCTCTTTATGCTTGCGAAACACCTTGATATAATCGTCGGCAAACCCAATCAGCCCCAACCACACGGTCGAAATCAGCATCAACTGTATATATATATTGTCCAGGCGGGCAAAAAGTAACACCGGAATCAGAATCGCCAGCAAAATAATCACTCCTCCCATCGTAGGAGTTCCTTTTTTCTGCATCTGGCCTTCCAGACCGAGGTCACGGATTTCCTCTCCGATCTGCTGTTTCTGCAATATCCGGATTGCCCGCCGCCCAAAAACAGTGGCAATGATCAACGACAAGATGATCGCACAGGCAGAACGAAACGTAATATACTGGAACAGCCCGGCTCCCGGTACATTCAGTTCCTCCAGATATTGAAACAAATAATACAACATAACAGTAACAAATTAAAATAACCCGCCGGTATCCGGCTTATGTGAATACTCTTTTTATTATAATTGAAAAATTTCCCGGATCACTTCTTTATCGTCGAAATGATGTTTTACCCCTTTTATTTCCTGATAATTTTCATGTCCTTTACCGGCCACCAGCACGATGTCTCCCTTAGAAGCCATCCCTAAAGCAACCCTGATCGCCTCCTTCCGGTCGGTGATCGAAACGACCTTCGGTAAATATTCTTCCTTCACACCGGCCTGCATATCCCGGATAATATCCTCCGGCTCTTCGCTCCGGGGATTATCGGAGGTAAGGATCACCTTATCGCTATACCGGCAAGCGGCATCCGCCATTTCCGGGCGTTTGGTCTTATCGCGGTCGCCTCCGGCTCCCACTACCGTAATCACCGAATTATTCTTCCCTTTCAATCCTCCGATCGTCGAAAGCACATTTTCCAGCGCATCCGGCGTATGTGCATAATCGACCACCGCCATCACTCCGGCAGGAGAGATCAACGTTTCGAACCGTCCCGACACCGGAACCAGATCGCTCACATATTTCAAGACGTCCTCTTTCGGAAAACCCAGCAAACAGGCTGCGGCATATACGGCCAAGATATTATAAGCATTGAAATCGCCTGTAAACTTCGTCCAAACCTCGCTCCCGTCCAATTTCAGCAAAGTGCCGTCCAGATGCTTTTCAACCACTTTTCCGTTGAAATCGGCCATCGTGCGACAGGAATAAGTGAATTTGCGGGCTACCGTGTTTTGCAGCATCACCGACCCATTCTTATCGTCGGCATTCGTCAGAGCGAAAGCATGGGCGGGCAAATGATCGAAAAAAGCTTTTTTAGCTTCTATATATGCTTTGAAAGTCTTGTGATAATCTAAATGATCGTGAGTGATATTCGAAAAGATCGCCCCGTCGAAATCCAAACCTGCAATACGTTTCTGGTGAATGGAGTGCGAACTGGCCTCCATAAAACAATATTCACATCCGGCATCTGCCATTTTCCGCAACAGCGCATTGATCGCCAAAGCATCGGGGGTAGTATGGGTGGATGCCGATTTCTCATCTCCGATATAATTACACACCGTGGATAATAAACCCGCTTTTTTACCCGATAAACGTACCAGTTCATACAGCAGAGTTGCGGTTGTCGTTTTTCCGTTCGTTCCGGTTACCCCCACCAGCTTTAATTCCTGCGAAGGATTATTATAAAAATTCCCGGCAATCACCCCCAAGGCATAAGCAGAATCGGGAACAAGCAGATAACTGACACCGACAGCCCGTTTCTCCGGCAACTCCTCGCAAATCACGGCAACAGCTCCGGCAGCCACCGCTTTATCGATAAAAGCATGTCCGTCCACGCTAACACCACGTTGGGCTACGAATAAATCGCCCTGTCCCACTTTCCTCGAATCGAAATGAACGGCGTTCACTCTCCCGGCTTCATCCCCGATCTTTCCACTAAATGAAACACCTGCCAATAATTCTTTCAATGTCTTCATATCTGTATCAATTTCTTACCGCTAAATCTAACGGACTTTACCTTAATTCTATATGTATATAACTGCCTTTTGCCACATTTTCACCCGGTTGAAGCGACTGCTTTTGCACCATGCCCGCCCCGCTTATGCCAACCTTCAAACCCGAGTTTTCCAAAACAAACAAAGCATCCCGCAATCCCATCCCTTTTACGTTAGGCACCGTCGAATAGGTAATCCGGCGGGGCTTTATCAACACATTTTCTCCCTCGTTACTGGCTGTGATTACCCAATCCGCTCCCCGGGTTTCCTGTTTCCCGTCGATATCCATATCCAATTCATTGAAAATCGTCAGGAAATCTTCCCGTAAACCGTTTTTGCTGACAGGCAACGAAGGATCGGCCTCGTAATCCGGTTTTCCGTATTTTACATACGCCATAGAATACACCTTATCTGCAATTTCCCGGAAAACGGTAGCCGACACCACATTCGCATAAAAACCGCGTGTCGGTTCGTCGATCACCACAATACAGGAATAAAGCGGATCTTCCGCAGGGAAATACCCGGCGAAACTGGCCCGGTATTTTCTCACCCGGTATCCCTTCGTTCCGTCGGCAATCCAGGCCGTTCCGGTTTTTCCGGCAATCCGGTATTTCGGCGTATAAATATTTTTAGCCGTTCCGTTCTCCACAACCCCCTCCAGCATCTCTTTCACCGTTTCCAAAGTCCGGCGGCTGCAAATCCTTCCGCCTACCTTTTCCGTATCGAAAGTTTTTATCACCTCTCCGCGATTCCGGATTTCCTTTACCAGCCGGGGCTTCATCCGCTGCCCATCGTTAGCGATAGCATTATAAAAAGCCAATATCTGCAAGGGGGTGAGCTGCAACTCATACCCGATACTCATAGAAGGCAAAGTGGCCCCGTTCCAGGTTTTATCGTTCGGATACTTAATATAAGGATCTGCTTCCCCCTTCAGGCATACCCCCACCTTTTTATCCAGGCCCATGGAATACCATCGGTTTACAAACTTTTCAGGACGGCTTTTATAATGATCGAACACTAACTTTGTAATACCGTTCGACGATTTTTCCAAAATCCTTTTCAGGGTAACCCGTCCCATTCCTTTACCGTCTGATTCTGTGAAAGTACGGTCGTAAAACTTATATTTTCCGGTTGTCCCCAGATCGATCGTATCGTATGCCGCAACACAATCGTCCTCCAATAAAGCAATTACCGTAGCCGCTTTGATCACCGAGCCCGGCTCCCCCGCCTCGCTAATCGCATAATTCAGGCTTTCGGTATAACCACCCGATGCAGTCCGGGTCAGGTTGGCAATCGCTTTAATATCCCCGGTTTTTACTTCCATCAGGATCGCCGTTCCCTTCATCGCTCCGTAACTTTCCATCTGCCGTAGCAAAGCATGCTGGGTAATATCCTGATAGTCCACGTCTATCGTTGTCACGACATCCTCCCCGTCCACCGGCTCTTTTTCGGTCACCACCATCCAGGTCCCCGACATCATCCGCCTGATCCCCACTCCGTATTGTCCCTTCAAATAGTTTTCGAACGCTCCTTCCAATCCGACACGGCCTTCAAACGTTCCATCGGAAGCTTCGTTTAAATAACCGATCGTCCGGGTAGCCAGATTGACATGCGGCTGCAAGCGTTTATTATTTACAATCGCCTGAAAACCTCCCTTGTTCTTTCCTAATCTGAAAATCGGGAATTGCCGGATTTTCTTTAACTCCGTATGATTCACCCGCCGGTTATTGATCAGCAGGTAACGGTCGGGACGCGGCTTCCGGTTACGTGCCGCTTCCAGTTTATTCTTATAATAGGCTTTGCTGCCATCCCCAAAAAACTGGGAAAGGCATAACGCCAAACTATCTACCTGCTCCTGAAAAATTTTCTTATCGACAGCCACCGGATCGAAACGCAACTCATAAAACGGAACGGAAGTGGCCAATATACGCCCATCGGCGGCACAAATATCTCCCCGGCTGGGGGCCACCTTCACCGGACGTACCGGAATGTTTCCCGGAGCAGCCATTTTTCGCCATTTTTCCCCCTCGATCGTCATCACCGCGAAAGCCTTCATCACGACACCGACCGCTATTACGACAACCAAAAGGTACACCAGTGCAGTACGCCACGTTATGTCTTCCTTAATCGTCATCACCTTTACCTATATAATTTAAAAGGAGGCTCTTTACTTTCTTTTAATGCCAGACCTGCGTCCTGTACCCGTTTGATCACTTCCGATTGCTTACGGATAAACATGAGGTTGGCCGCAGCCGTGATCGACTCGAAACGCAAATCCGCCACTTCTTTTTCCAGCGAAATGCGTTGCCGGTGAAGTTTTTCGGTGGAATAACCGTTCGATATATAAAGTATTCCCAAAAAAGTAGCAAAAAGGACAAAACTGATGTTCCGTCTCAACTTATCCGCCAAAGCACGCCCTTCCAGCACTCCCTTCACCGAAGAACTCACCGATTCCCGAAGTTCCTCTTTCGGCGTAACAAATTCTTTACTCTTTCTGAAAAATCCCATTTTACCTAAACTATATCATCCTATATCAAAACTTCAATCTTTTTTCTCCACGATACGGAGCTTTGCGCTACGGGCTCTCGGATTCCGTTCCACTTCCTCGTCCGCCGGAACGATAACTTTCCGGTTTACCAGCTCAAACCCATGATTCACATGCCCGAATATCAAATCCTTTTCCATTTTCCCTTCTGCATTTCCCGACTTGAAAAAATTTTTCACCAAACGGTCTTCCAGCGAATGGTAGGTAATCACCACCAGGCGTCCTCCCGGTTTCAACACCTCCATGGCGTTTTCAAGCATTTCCTCAAGGGCTTCCAACTCCCCGTTTACCTCTATCCGCAAAGCCTGATACACTTTCGCCAAATACTTCTTTTCCTTCATTTTGGGAATACAGGGCAAAATCGCCTGATATAAATCGCCTGAAGTCACCAATGCTTTCCCCGTCCTCGCCTTTACGACAAGATTCGCCAGACGGCGGGCATTTTCCACTTCCCCATAATTCCGGAACAAGGTACACAAACGCTGTTCGTCGTATGTGTTGAGTACCTCTGCCGCCGTCAAACGGCTAAGACGATTCATCCGCATATCCAATTCCGCATCGAAACGAAAGGAAAAACCACGGTCGGCCTCGTCAAACTCATGCGACGACACTCCGAGGTCGGCCAAAATCCCATCGGCTTCTTCCAATCCATAATAGCGCATAAAATTACGCAAATAACGGAAATTATGATTCACAAAAATAAAACGTTCGTCATCCGGCACATTTTGCATAGCATCCTCGTCCTGATCGAAACCCATCAAACACCCTTTCTTTCCCAAACGATTCAGGATTTCACGGGAATGCCCGCCGCCACCGAAAGTTAAATCCAGATATATCCCACCGGGCTTTATATTCAACCCCGAAACCGACTCTTCCAACAACACCGGAACATGATACTCTGACATAACCTGCTATTTTATTGATTGATTATTATTTCCAAAAATTTCTTCGGCCATACGTCCCAAATCTTCGCCTTCGACTGCGACCGCTTCATAAGCTTTAGTGTCCCAGATCTGGATCATAGAATCCTGAGCGGCAAAAACCAATTCTTTATCGATCCCCACCTCTTCCAGCATCCGGCGCGGCAATAGCACTCTTCCATTTGCATCCATCTCCACCTCCTGAGTACCCCGACAAAACTCCCTTAAAAAAATCGCATGCTTCCGGTTCAGTAAATTCAATTCCGAGCGCAGTCTGGAAATTCGTTTTTCCCATTCGTCATAAGGGTACATATCGATACAAGCCTCGAAGACATTTTTCCGCAAAACAAACATCATCTGCCCGGACGCCTCCATCACTCTCCGAAAAGAAGCGGGAACCACTACCCGGCATTTGCTATCTGCCTTACATATATAATCTCCAATAAACGCTGGCATATATCCTTTCTTTACAACGATTTTTTTAATACATATCTACTATCTGCTGACACACAGATATTTACATAAATTCACATTTCAAGAAACACAACATGAGTTTCTGTTGTAAAGTTATAAATTATTTCCCACTTTAAACCACTTTGCCCCACTTTTATTTAAAAATAAATTAAAATTTTCCAGTATGCCCATGTTTTCTACGTTTATGCCATATATTATGTACACTACATCGAATCGATATACATATTTGTTAATATTTTTTAGTTAGAATCACACTTCGACCGCTTATTTTTGACGAAACGTATAGTTTAAAAACAAAAAAATGAAAAATCTGTATTTATTACTTATCGAGGCATTGTGTTTTGCTTGCAATAATTCCAATACTGTACCGAACGATCCTATTTCACGAACGAAAAAAATCTGTACATTTATAAAAGAAAGAAACATATACTACGATCTACCGGTAAAGGAACACGAATAAGCATACCTTTACCGGCAGAAAATACAATTCATGGTAAGCCCCCGCATCGATTCGGCGATAAAGGACGATCCCCCTAATCCTCCCAAAGAATTAACGAACACAACAGGAGAGAGACAAAAAATCGAAAATAAAGAAAGATAAAGAGAGAGCAGCCAATCGGGTCAAAGTTTTATCATGCATAATATAAGTGTTACAAGCACCCCAAGGTTGGAATCCAAAAATTGATCGGTGATTATGCCTAAGGATTAAGGATGCAGGGAAAGGCGGCTACTCTCTCTATTTTCAACATTTCAAAATTAAAATCATGTAAAAACGGCAAGCAAATTCCCGAAAAAACAACCTGCCTTGAACGACACAACAAAACATTTTTCTCGTTGCCGATTTTTATATCAGAGGAAAGCCCGGAGCCACCGGTCACGATAAGAAAAAACCATAACAGAAGGACACGGACTTTACCTTAACTTTGTACAAACGGGCTTCTCACGGCCATGGTCATCAAAGTGGGTAAGCCCGCGTCTTTCTTGTCATATATTAAAAGAATATACGAATCAATAAACGCGAGCGTTACTGCACTTCTCCCGTGACCGATGATTTGTGAGAATTTGTTTGTAGCGGGAAAAGCAAAAACGCTAACGGTAAATGAAAGAACTCAGGTAGCAATCTACCCCTTTCAATCTTCAAAGGAAAGAAAAAGTTTTCAGATTTGCAATGTACGCCTCCAAAGAATATCTATTTACAAGAAAACTTTTTCTGTTTCTATTTTCTAAACATAATAACTAACGCAATTTTTGACACTCACACTCAACGGTCATCATCGATGATAAAAGTGTGAGGTTATTATCCTCTAAAGAACAAAGGCCTACCAAAGCCCCGAGACAATAGACGACAACACCTCACACATAGGAGGCACAGTCGTTTCATTCTATTGTCTCTAAAAGAATTGGTAGTTTTTGTCTTATAGAATAAAACTATATGCATATCTGATCAGATTACTCTGCATTCTGATTCGATGCGAAAATAAATAATTATAAATTCATTTCAAAACAGCCCCGCCATAATATTTATGTAAAACAGATAAAACAATAACAAAATCGATCGCAGTCTGTTTACACGGTGATCGAGATTTCCTGTTCTATATGATTCCATATACCTTATGCGAACCGGTATAAAATCAGAATATCTATCCCCGAAAACAAAACGAATCCTCCGAACAAATCAGATTTACTAAAAAAAACGAAACTCTGTCACGTCGGCACATATACACCGTTATTATCCGCACGTTCTTCTTTCAATCAAAAGACATCGGCAATAAGACCTTAGAAATGAATTATATATAAATGTGGACTGCGCCACAAAAAACAAGGGCTACCTACTTCCCCAGAGACAATAATGATCTAACAGCCCACATTTATCCGGGCATTGTCTTTTCATCCCATTGTCTCTTAAAATAAAAGGGTAGTTTCGTTATTTAAGAATAAAATACAATGCGTATATTTAATATAAATCCTCTTTGATCTATACAAAAATAATGTTTCTATCAAAATTCATAATCACTTTTGACAAATAAACACCATATTCACAAAAAAAACACATTACGATATTGCATCCGTAAATTTCATTTTTTACGGATGCAATATCGTAATATAACATATTTCCCCTACTGAATCCAAAATTGCCACAGACAACTTATCGTCCAGCTAAAAAAGCGTGAGGCTTGTCATCTAAAACAACCAGGATACCCTTATCCTTCCGACAATAAACGACATTCACCCCACGCTAATGGGTTTGTCGCTTATTATCTGCCTTTACGGACACAAGATTTCAGTGCTCTCAAACAGACATCAAACGTTATATTCAGAACTTTTCCAATATTAGTATCATAACAACAAATCACATAGGCGATAATCAAAATCCACACAAAAGATAAACAATGGATTTTTAGTTTTCTCACAATGTTAATATAATTAAATTATATATAACATTACATTAACTACATATTAATAAATCTCCTATTATTCAGTATATTTACACCCTTATAATTCAGATTGCCGAATATTCTATATCTGGAAAATATTATCCAATCGGTATTTCACCCTAACTTTATTTTTATGCCCACCGCCTTCTTCAAGCATTTGTATCTCTTTGCAATCCCTCTTTTTCCTCTTTCCACACAAACAGCCATCCCCCGTCCTCGCCCGATAACGGATATCTAAAAAAACACCTGTTATTCCTCCGCGATATCTCATGTTTTCCCCGAAAAAAATGGTATTTTTGCCACACTATGGTAAAAATAGACTTCAAATACATATATGGACGAACCCGGCGGATGCTGACTAAACCGGAGACGGAATGGGACAAGGTGGCCGACGAATATCCCGGCCTGAAAGAAACATTCAGGAATTACCTGTTTCCGGTAGCCGTCTTGTCTTCCCTGACCATATTCCTATTTGGATTTTTCCATTACTCGGTGATGCAAACCGTAGGTTATGGAGCGATCAACCTAATATCTTCCATGGCAGGAATCTGGTTCGCCTATCTGCTTACGAAAGAATACCTCAGTAACAAACTCCGGGATGCCGACAACACGGCTCTCCTTCTGACCGTATATCCGGGAGCCCTGTTCACCGTTTTTCATAGCCTGGGTGTCGCTATGGGAAATTATTTTCTGGGACAGCTATTTACGCTGCTCAGTTTTATATTCATCCGTACATTATATATTGGAATAAGGCGGATTTCCGATTTGCCCAATAATCAGCAAACCAATCTGCTGGTTATCGTGGCCCTTGCAGTGATTTGTATCCCGGTCATTATTTCCCAGGTACTCATGATTGCTTTCGGAATCTCTGTCTTTAACGTTTAATTTTAGCATGATGGCAAACGAAATAAACATACGTAACAAACGCGCTTCTTTCGACTACGAATTTCTGGAAGAATACAATGCAGGGATCGTCCTTACCGGAACTGAAATAAAATCGATCCGGGCAGGAAAAGCCAGCCTGGTCGATTCTTATTGTTTCTTTAACCGGGGGGAATTATGGGTGAAAGGCATACATATCTCCGAATACAAATTAGGCACGTATTACAATCATGAAGAAAAGCGGGAACGAAAACTGCTGCTCACACACAAAGAACTTGTAAAGCTCGAACGAAAAGTGAAAGAATCCGGACTGACGATTGTTCCGGTAAAGATTTTCCTATCGGAAAAGGGATATGCCAAAGTGCGCATTGCATTGGCAAAAGGAAAAAAAGAATACGACAAACGGGAATCGTTGAAATTGAAAGATGCTAAAAAGGACATGGACAGAGCGATGAAACTCTGATCTTCTCTTTTGTTAAACCTAACCACACAGTGATATGAAAAACACATTTATTCTAATCGGTTTATTATTTCTCGGCAATGTAATCTTTGCACAGGAAAGTAATCAGGGTAAACAATTGTGGGCAAAATCCATTCTCAACCAAAAGGCTCCGGAATTGAAAGTGCAGCAATGGCTTACCGATATGCCCGACACAAAAGGGAAATTCGTCTTAATCGATTTTTGGGCTACCTGGTGCGGCCCCTGCCGGAAAGCGATCCCGGAATTGAACGCTTTGCAAAAGGAATTTAAAAACGATCTCGTTGTCATCGGCATATCGGACGAAGCACCTGAAAAAGTAGAGGCGATGAAAACTCCGGTAATAGAATATTATAGTGCGATCGATACCCAGGCCGAGATGAAAAAGCAGCTGGAAGTGAAAGGAATCCCCCATGTAATTCTGATCGATCCCAAAGGAATTGTGAGATGGGAAGGTTTCCCCCTGCTCCCCGGACACGAACTTACGGCGGAAACCATAAAGAAACTGATCGAAAAATACAAATAACCGATATGCAAGGAGGCTTAACACGATGAATTTAAGCCTCTTTCTTAGCGTTTTACCGGCTTTCATTTATTTGGCTTTCATTTTAACCTATCACATTATTATTTATCTTTGCATTGGTTTATTAGCTAAAAATTTTAATCACAAATATCACAAAATAAACGAATTATGTATCAGGGTATTAAAACTGTATCATTTGAAGAAGCTGTAAAAGCAGTGAAATCCGGCGACCGGATTCATGTCCACAGCGTAGCCTGTGCACCTCAGGGACTTATTCAGGCACTTTGTGCACGGGGACGTGCCGGCGAATTAAAAGACATTAAACTTCAGCATCTTCACACCGAAGGGGCTGCTCCTTATGCAGAAAGCGAATTTGAAGGCATATTTTCCCTCGAATCGTTTTTTGTGGGTGGTAACGTCCGTAAGCCGACACAAGAAGGATGGGCAGACTATATTCCCGTACATTTGAGCGAAACACAGAAACTGATCCGCAGCGGAATCACCCCGGTCGATGTTGCCATGATTCAGGTATGTCCGCCCGATAAACACGGTTATGTATCTATGGGTACTTCCGTAGATGCTACTTTATCCGCCGTACAAAACGCAAAAACGGTCATTGCAGTAATCAATCCTAACGTACCGCGTGCCTGGGGAGACGCTATTATCAAATTATCGGATATCGACATCTTCTGCGAAGACAATACTCCGCTGATTGAAGCGCATCCCGCCCACCTAAGCGAACAGGATATCAAAATCGGTAAAAATTGTGCCGCCCTCATCGAAGACGGAGCGACTTTACAAATGGGAATCGGAGCTATTCCCAACGCAGTGCTGTCCCAATTAGGAAACCACAAAAACCTGGGTATTCACACCGAAATGTTCGCCGACGGCGTTCTTCCTCTTTATTACAAAGGGGTGATCAACAACATGAATAAAAAATTCGATAAAGGTAAAATCGTCTCGACATTCCTGATGGGCTCAAAGGAAGTGTACGACTTTATCGACGACAATCCTGCCGTAGCCATGATGGATGTAAGCTATACCAACGATCCGTTCATCATCGCACAGCAACCGAAAATGACTGCGATCAATTCGGCTCTGTCGATCGACCTGACAGGACAGGTAAATGCCGACTCCCTGGGCTGTAAATTTTACAGCGGTTGCGGAGGACAGCTCGACTTCATCCGCGGGGCCGCTGCCAGCGAAGGCGGGAAACCTATTATCGCTATGCCTGCCGTAACGGCAAAAGGGGTCAGCAAAATATGCCCTACCCTGCTGAACGGAGCGGGAGTGGTAACCACCCGGTTCGATGTTCATTACGTTGTAACGGAATTCGGAGCTGTGGACTTATATGGGAAAACCATGCAAGACCGCGCCAAAGCAATGATTTCGATTGCTGCTCCGGAACATCAGGAAGAACTGGATAAAGCGGCTTTTGAAAGATTCGGAAGCCATTTCCATTTCTGCAGCAAAAAATAAATTCTTCCTCCCATAACCGGAATTTCCGGTTATGGGAATAAATAAACAACAACACTAAAACAAGGTAAAACCCATGATGGATTGGAATAAACTTTTATCGGCACATCGTTATCATCCGGGAAGTTCGACTTCCCTGTTTCATTCCCATGACCGCTCGCAATTTCAGCGTGATTACGACCGCCTGATATTTTCTTCTCCATTCCGCCGTTTACAAAATAAAACGCAGGTTTTTCCTCTGCCGGGTAACATCTTTGTTCATAACCGGCTTACACACAGCCTCGAAGTGGCAAGCGTAGGACGCTCCTTAGGTAACAAAGTCAGCGCTTTCCTCCGGGAAAAACAAATTGCCGTCGAGAATCCCGAAATTTTGGAAGAGATCGGAACCATTGTCAGTACAGGCTGCCTGGCACACGATTTAGGCAATCCGCCTTTCGGACATTCGGGAGAAGAAGCTATTTCCTATTTTTTCAGCGAAGGTGAAGGCCTTTATTTCAAAAAACTCCTTTCCGATGAAGAATGGAACGACCTAAGTCATTTTGAAGGCAATGCCAATACCTTCCGGCTGCTCACCCACAATTTCAACGGCAGGCGTCCGGGCGGCTACACCATGACCTATACCACCCTGGCCTCGATCGTGAAATATCCGTTCGAATCTTCCAAAGCAAACTCCAAAGGTTTCAAATACGGATTCTTCCAAAGTGAAAAAGAGATCTTCCGGCAGGTTGCCGAAGAATTAGGAATCCGGCAGATAGGCGATCATCCGCTGCAATACGTACGGCATCCCCTGGTTTATCTGGTCGAAGCAGCCGACGATATCTGCTACCAGATTATGGACATCGAGGATTCTCACAAATTACGGATTCTCTCTTACGATGAAACCACGGCCATTCTCGAAAGTTTCTACGACAAAAACGAGGACAAAGAAGATTTAAGGATCATTGCCAAAACCTTTAAGATCGTTACCGATAAAAACGAGCGGATCGCTTTTCTCCGGGCCGGGATCATAAACAAGCTGATCAATGCCTGTGCGGATATTTACTGCCGGAACTACGATACAATTATGACAGGCGAATTCAACAGTACGCTTATCAAACAACTGTCCGGCACGAATAAACAGGCTTACGATGCCTGCACCGAGCTGGCTTACAACCGAATATACCACACGAACATCGTCACCCAAATCCAAATTGCCGGATTCAAGATTCTCGGAACCATTTTAAAAGAATATACCGACGCCGTATTGAAACCGGAAACTTATTATGCCCGCAACATTCTGTCGATCATGCCGGAACAATATCAGGTGAGTAAAGAAGATTCCATGTACACCAAAATACAAACCGTGGTCGATTACGTTTCAGGAATGACCGATTCTTATGCTTTGAATCTTTACCGGAAAATCAAAGGAATCGATTTACCGGAGATCAAATAATATTTATTCATTTTTCAACACTTCCACAGGATTGACACGCGAAGTCCGGCTGGTTCGATACCCCACGACCAGCAAAGTCACGACAACGGCAATACTGCACAGTAGCAGCAAAGTATCCGATAGTTACCCTATCAGGTTGCTATAAATATACACCGTATATCCAAAGAATAAACACACTCCCGGCAGGTTATCGATAAAAACGAAAAATCTCCTTAGAATAATTTTCCAAGGAGATTTTTAAATCCGTTATTCCGTGCAGAAAAGAACTATTCTATCAAAATACCTATTTCTCCCACTGTAACATAAGGACGGTTAACTATTTCCCGTACCGCCTCAAAACGAAAATGCCGTGCCGGATAAACTTTTTTAAAACGAACCGTTTGCTTAACCGGATTATTCTTCATATTACTGAATTCACCTTCCCCGTCGCACAATTCCCAGTTTTTACCGTCCTTACTGGCATAAAACCGATATAAATAAACACTCCCGGCATATTCGTCGGCAGAGACCGGGGAATATGTGAATCCGGCCAACCGGCAAGTTTCACCCAGGTCCACATCCAAACGGTGCAAACCACCGGATGATGCCGACTTCCAATAGGTAACCGGATCACCGTCTATTGCCCGTACCGCTTCACATCCGGCGACTTCTGAATCGGCAGCCAAAACCTTCCAATTTTTTTTAGACCCTTCCGGCTGCAATACAGCCGCATCTTGCCGGGACTCCGTAGTTCCGGCAAAAAACACTCCGGCTTGCAGAATATGAGCCGCAGCGCGACTTTTATTCACAGTAAGCCTGATCTTTTCTGCCCGGCAATCCGGCAAACGGAATAACCGCTTATATCCGATCGTCGTACCTTTCGCCAATTCCTTCCATTCCCCATCGCTGTACGCTTCCACGGTAAACTCTTCCACCCGCTGCCCTTTTTGAATATCCTCTCCCACCATAAACACATTGAAAACTCCGGGCTTTAAAGTATATTCCACGGTTTCGCCTTCCTGCAACACCACCCCTTTCTTCGAAGTTGCCTCCAGCTTATTGTCGGCAAAAGTCCGGGAAATATAATCTCCAAACTCTTTCAGGCGGGCAACATCCTGCTCATGAATCAATCCCCGGCGGTCAGGCGGCACATTCAGCAATAAAACGGAATTATACCCTACCGACCGGAAATAAATATCCACTAAATGAGCCAGCGATTTCACCTGGCTGTCTTGTTCCCGATGATAAAACCATCCCGGACGAATCGAAACATCGACTTCGGAAGGATACCAGAACAAGCGGTCGGCAGCCAGCACTTTTTCCCGGCTTCCCAAATCTTTCCCGGTAGCTTTCAGTTCCAGACGCGCATTTTCAGCATCGGCATCTTCATAAATAGACGATCTCAAAGGAGTGACGCTCCATTCCGTTTCACGTCCCAATCCGCGTTCGTTTCCCACCCAGCGGACATCATCCCCCATAATCGCTTTAACCGCATGGGGTTGCAGACTGTCGATCACCCGGTAAAAGGCTTTCCAGTCGTACACTTGCTTCTTTCCGTTCGGACCTTCGGCATTCGCCCCGTCGAACCACACTTCATGAATCTCTCCGTAATTCCCCAGCAATTCTTTCAACTGTTCCATATACATCCGGTTGTAGGCAGGAGAATCTCCGTAACAGGCAGCATTCCGGTCCCAGGGCGAAAGATACACACCGAATTTCATTCCATATTTATCACAGGCAGCCTTCAAATCGCGCACCACATCGCCTTTTCCGTCCTTCCAGGGCGAAGACGCTACGGAATGAGCGGTTGTTTCGGTCGGCCACAGACAAAAACCGTCGTGGTGTTTTGCCGTTAAAATCACCATTTTAAAACCACCGGCCTGCAAAGCCTTCACCCACTGTTCTGCATCCAATTCCGCCGGATCGAACAGTCCGGGGCTTTCCTTGCCATCGCCCCACTCCCGTCCGGTAAACGTATTGATACCGAAATGTATAAAAGCAGTCAGTTCCATTTGCTGCCACGCATACTGTTCCGCCGAAGGCACCACTCTGGCAGCCATATCGATTTTCTCCTCCGGACCGATTCCCTGCGGAAAAGTCACTTCTTTTACATAATACTTTTCAGCCTGCTTGCATGCCACAAGTCCCACAGTCAGAACAAGTACTCCCAAATACCATTTCTTCATAGACCCAAACTTATTAATATTCATTCATAATCAGATATACAACGCTTCCAAAGCGACCTGATCCCTCAACGCTTTATCGTAATTCGTTTCATTCCCGGCTTTCCTACCTCCACTTCTATCGTCCGCATTCTTCCGCCCAATTCATCTTCCGCCCACACTTTCAAAGTTCCGGACGCCAATACGTCGAGCACCAGTTTCTGTTCCGTCCGCGACACGATACGCACCACCGCCGGGGAAAGATATTTTTCCTCTACGCCGACCACCGCCCAGCCGTCACGCACCGGACAAAGAAACAACAACCGGTCGGTAAATCCTTGTAAAGTCATTTCAGCCGGAGCTCTTAAAAGCAAGCCTGTCTTTTTCTCCCAGTCGTAAATCAGCATTCCTTCTTCGTTATACTCTGCCGGAGTCCCGTTTTCCAAAGCATTCCTCCACCTGAAATCCTGCGGGCTGATCGTAGCTTTGACAGAAGCTCCCGTTTCCCCGTTATTCAGATTATAGCAAATAACAGCCATAGCCTCATCCCCCACCGGAGCGAACACCCGGAAAGCTTTCCCGCTAAACATCGGATTCACGCCCAGCTCATCGGGAAACGGCACAGCCGGAGCCTGAGGCCGGAACACCTTTCCCTCGGAATCCACCAAAGGCCATATCAACTCTTCCTTAAAATCGGCGGGATCGTCCGATAGATATACAGGCCCTCCGGAAACCGCTTTTGAACGTGCCATCATTCCTCCGCAAAGGCTGTCGCTGGAATGGAACATATCATGGTCGGGCCAAACGGTCTGTCCTTGCAAAAGCGTATTTACATACGACTGGTAAAGATGAGACCTCGCCATCGCACGGTCGAATTTTTTATAATCGATACTTACTCTCGACACCCCGCTATAATGTGTATTGTCTATATTCAAAACATTTTGCGCCATGCAGTTCACCAATCCGACCCCCTGCCGGTGAGCTTCCTCTTCCAACGCGATATTACAATTCCTTGCCCGGTCGATCACTTCCGTACCGCCCATATACAAAGGCAACATAAAAGATTGGTTGTCGATCTTCAGGAAATCGAAACCATACCCTTTCAACGACTTTAAATAATCGTGGAAAAACTGAACGATATGGGAAGAATCCCTGCCGGGTAGCAATGTTTCACGGTAAGGGTAAAGGGCATCCCGTGTCGTTTCCGGAAAATCGTTTTCAGGAGAGATTCCCTGCCAATATCCGGTGAAATTATACCAAAGCCCGATCCATTTTATCTTATCCTTCCGTCTCATATCCATGATCTTTTTCCAGCCGTTGGGAAATTTCTTTTCATCCGGAAGAAAACTCGTCAATCTCTGGGATTTATTTTTCACATGGCCGTCGTCGATCAGCACAAAACGCACAGGCAGCTCGGACGCATCGATCCGATTCAGATCGTCCAGTAATTTTTGTTCGTCTATATCGAAATGATAATGTTCCCAGGAACACCAGCCCAAATACCGAAAAGCCTCGTAAAACGATTTTTCGGTACGCCAACGGGTTTTATTCTCAGGAACAGACGAGATAAGGGTTTCGTAAATTTTCCGGCTTACTTCAAAAGGCGCATCCCCTTTTGCCAGGATCAAAGCCGGGACTGTTTCAGACAACACATCTGTCCCCAGTGTGGAGACATAGACACTGACCGTCCCATCCACCCCCACCTGAAAACAGGACAGGGAATTTTTTCCCGCCAACGCTTTCAGCATCATCCAGCCTCCACCTTCCAATTTCAGCAACAGCGCATCCCCTACCCGCGAAGGTTTACTGTTTGACGGAATGCCCGGATAATCGTCCCGGCCCAGCTCCGATATTCGCTGAAAAGGCCAGGGTAGCAAACGGTTTGTATTGTTAGGCCATTGATGATCGCCCTCCCGGTCGTCCCGGCTGAAAAACACGCCGGCAAT
Source organism: uncultured Odoribacter sp. (assembly GCA_900544025.1). Classification (GTDB taxonomy): domain Bacteria; phylum Bacteroidota; class Bacteroidia; order Bacteroidales; family Marinifilaceae; genus Odoribacter. The sequence goes on along the minus strand of UQTM01000020.1, from coordinate 30,365 downwards.
ATAGTCCGGCAAATCCAGTTTGCTCCACACCGTCCGTACCCCTTGCCCGCCATCGAGCAGGACTACCCCTTCCGGCAATTGCGCAGCTTTCAAGCTACCCGAAATCTCCCGCCCCGGCATGCCGAAATACGATTTTCCCCGCCGGTAAGCAAAATCATCCCCTTCCGCTTGTGATCCCGAAGAAACGATAACCGTTCCTCTCGCATCCATATCGGCGAAACCTGCCGGACAGGCAGCCCGGAGAACCACTCCCGGCAGAAACAGTACGATACCCAGCATCAACCGGATCATAAATTCCCAGCTAAAACGTCTTCTGTTTTCAGCAACCATTCTTTCAATAAACCTTTGAATTTCTTAACTAATCTATCGTCACGCCCGGCAATATTATCCAACTGGTAAGGGTCTTTTTCCCTATCGAAAAGATATATATCCCCGATTTTCCCATCGTCAAACCGCAAAGCAAAAGTATAACGATGATCCCGGATTCCCCGGAACCCTGTTTTTAAATTTGAAGGATCACAGCGGTAATAAGGTTGAAAAGCAGGGCCTTTCTTTCCCTCTTTCAATACCTGTGCCGCCAAATTAAACGTCTGCATCTCTGCCGGAATATCCTTTTCAAAACCCATTAAAGCCAGCATCGTGGGGGCAAGATCGGCAAATGCGATCTGTAAGCGGGTATCCCTCCGGGGCCTGATCCGTTCCGGCCAGCGGACAATCATCGGAACAGACATCGATTCTTCATAAAAGATATCTTTTCCCGCCTCATGGTGCATCCCCATACTGACCCCGTGATCGGAAGTAAAGATAACGATCGTATTCTCCGCCAATCCCAACTCTTCCAATGCTTCCACGATCCGTCCCACCTGTTCGTCCACTCCGGTCATACAGGCATAATAATCCCGGATACTTTTACGGTAATAATCTCCCATTGGCGTACCTTTGGGAGGAATAGCCGGATTCCGGCAAATAGATTCTATATCCGTATTTTTATATAAATCTTTATATCTCTGCGGCACCAGTTCATAGCCCGTATGAGGGGGATTCATCGAAACCACCAGCGCAAAAGGTTCGCCTTCCTTGCGTTCTCCCTCCTCATTCTTCAAATAGCCGATAGCCCGGTCGGCTTCGTACTCCGGCCCCCATTGATCCACATAATAAAAACTATCCCGGACGGCATGCGTATCCCAATACATCGGGCGCAAATGATAATCGTAAGTGCCATAAGCAATCCAATATTCGAAACCATGCCGCCGGCTAACCGGACACCATTCATTCCATGCCACTTTTCCCCGGTTGTTATAGGTATCCACAAAAGGACGCCAAGGCGCATCCAAATGCCACTTTCCCACATATCCGGTAGAATAGCCTTTATCTTTCAACACATCCGACCAGCAACGGGCACTCTCCTGCAATTCCACCCCATACGGAGCCGTCGCAGAATTGCAATTTCCGGTCACCCGGTTCGTCAGGGGATATTGTCCGGTCATCAGCATGGCGCGGGCGGGAGACGACACCGGATAACTGCTTACAGCATTGTCGAATGCCACCCCTTCCCCGGCAAGCCGGTCGAGGTTAGGAGTTATCACAGGCTCGATCCCTTTGTATCCCAATGCCTGACCGCGCCATTGGTCGGCCATGATAAACACTAAATTCGGATGCCCGGTTCCTTGTGCCGCCGCCATATTAGAAAGCAGCAGCACAGGCACACCGGCATATAGCCACCTGTCCCGATTAGTTTTTAGCCTTAATCGGATCATCGTATTGTATCTGGAGTTCTTCCAACTCTTTTCTTAATTGCTTTGTGATCTCTTCCGTTCCCGGTTGTCCGTAAATATTCTTCATTTCGGTCGGGTCCGCTTGCAAATCATACAATTCCCATGCATCGATATCATTGTAAAAATGAATCAGCTTATAACGTTCGTTACGCACTCCGTAATGGCGGCGTACGGCATGTTCTGCCGGAAATTCATAATAATGGTAGTACAAAGCCTTGCGCCAATCGGCGGGATTTTCTCCTTTCAGCAAAGGCAGCAGAGAAACACCCTGAATATCGGAAGGCACTTCAAGCCCGGCCAAAGCAAGGAACGTAGGCGCATAATCGATATTCTGCACCATCTGCCCGATATCTCCCCGGCGGTCAAAGCCCTCCGGCAAACGCATGATCAAAGGAGTACGCATAGACTCTTCGTACATAAACCGTTTGTCGAACCAACCGTGTTCTCCCATATAGAATCCCTGGTCGGAAGTATAAACGATCAGTGTATTTTCGAGTAATCCCTCTTTTTCCAATTCATCCAGCAATCTGCCCACATTATCGTCTAAAGATTTCACCGTTTTCAGATAATCTTTCATATAACGCTGGTACTTCCATTCGGCTAAAGCTTTTCCGGTTAATTTAGCTTTTTTAAACTCCTGGATAATCGGTTGATAATGACGATCCCAGGCTGCTTTTTGAGCGGCATTCATCCGTCCGTAAGTACCATCTGTCCCGTCTTTACGGGTGTACAGCGAACGGTAGTGGTCTTTCACATCGTCGTCCAGCATCTTCAGGTCATAGATCAGGGTCATATCCTTATCGATACTCATTTCCTGTTTTCCGGCAGCAATGCGTCCCTGGTAATCGTCCCAGAAATTAGCAGGCATTTCAAAAGTCTTGTCTTCAAACAACGCCAGGTCGGTCGTATCCCCCATCCAATTCCGGTGGATCGCTTTGTGGTGCACAAAAAGGCAGAATGGCTTGGCGGTATCTCTCTTTTCCCGCAGCCAGTCGATACTCAGGTCGGTAATAACATTCGTCACATAGCCGTCGTAACGCACCGTTCCCTCCGGAGTAATGAAATCGGGATTATAATAATCCCCCTGTCCCGGCAGGATCGTCCAATAATCGAAGCAGGTCGGAGTTCCGCCCAAATGCCACTTCCCGATCATTGCCGTTTGATAACCGCCTTGCTGCAACAACTGTTGAACCGTCTGCTGCTGTCCGTTGAAAATGGCTCCTGTCGTATTATCCTTATATCCGTTCTTATGACTGTGTTTCCCGGTCAGCATGGCCGCACGGCTGGGCCCTGAAAGGGAATTACAAACAAAACTATTGGTAAACCTCACTCCCTCTTTAGCGATCCGGTCAAGGTTAGGCGTATGGATATACCGGTTATCATAACAGCTCATGGTCTGATAAGAATGATCGTCGGTCATGATATACACAATGTTCAACGGTTTACGTTGCTCTGCCTTTTTCGCCGGATGTGCACATCCGTTCAAAACAGCCAAACCCGCTAAGGGAAGTAAATAAGTAGTCGTGTTCATCTTTGTCATAGTAGATTAAAAATTTATAGCAGTTTTATTTTTTACCTTTTCCTTCGAACTCTTCCTGTTGCCGTTCCACCTCTTTCAATCGCAGCGCATTCAGTTCATTTTGTAACTGTTCCACTTTCTTTTCCAATTCCCGGCTATTTTCGCCGCGTTTCACGGCAGCAGCCTGCACTCCTCCGGATTCTGCTTCTTTCCCAGCATATATCAAAGGAATGGCGGGTTTTACACTCTCGAACTCGATTTCTCCGGCAACAGGCATCTGTGAACCTTTCAGCAGCACTTCCGCCTTTACCCGTATTTTTCCGGGCTGCAAAGTGGAACGCACCAAAATAGGAGCAGTTCCCCAAACCACCGGACGAGGATTGGCAAAGATCGATTCATCCCCGACCAGTTCACCTTCACCTTCGACCGTAAACCGGATATCATAATTGTTCAGCCGCTTGATATTACCGTTGGCATCAGCAACCCCCGCCACCACAGTTACCAGGTCGGAGCCGTCGGCCACCAAATCCACCCCCTCATTGTCCAGCCATAGCACGATCTTGGAAGGACGGCGGGCAGGCGCACGCTTATCGGTTGCAACGACTTCCCCATCGATCAAACCTTCCGCCAGCATATAAACATCTCCTTGCTTTCTTTGCCGCGACAAAGCTTTATCGGCCATAAAATCGTAAACATGATCGAAGCGGATCACCGGGGAAGGCATTCCTTTTTCACGAACGGGCTTTTTATAAACGTATTGTTTCCCTTCTTTAAATACGGTTAGCCTCACTTCATCGCAATTAGAGAAAACGGTTACATCTTTCGGCGAAAAAGGAGTCATTTCATGGGCGATATACACCATAGGCCCCGTCTCCGCAAGAATACCGCTTTGATAAGGCGAACGCTGGGATTTAAACATATAATAAGAATATTTCGGCTGCCGGAACACATCCATCAATCCGCCATAAAAGGGATCGGGATGATACCCGCGCTGGTGGTCGAAAGAATGCCAGAGGCATCCGCCCACATGCTGGCGGGAAGTCCGGAACAAAGTCTCATAACAGGTGTACTGATAATCGGGAGAAGCATAATGGTTCGCCTGCACCAGCATAGGTGCTTCTCCCCAGGCCCGGCTCACCCGGCTCGGCGAATTATGAGAATTCCAATCGTCCACGTTATCTCCCCATTCCCTGGTAAAATAAGTGATATCCGGCTGCATCTGCTCGGCGGAGAACGCCCCGCCTCCACCCGTCAGGGGATGGGTAAACAATATTTTAAAATGCTCGTGTCCCTTGGCCGTGGCATCGCAGCCGCAATAACAATAAGGATACGGATATTCTTCTTCCACGATATCCCGGGTTCTTTTGGCAAAATCGGCAGGATACCATGTTTCGTTCAGGATAGGTTCCCACATCCATACGGAAGGATGGTTCCGGTCACGGCGTACCATATTCCGGATATCGGAATACACCCGCTCGGCAAAGACCGGGGCATTGTTCCAGAATTGCCAGCCCGGTGTATTGACAATCACAAAAAGCCCCAGTTCGTCGCAAGCATCCATAAAAGCCGGATCTTGCGGGTAGTGTGCATTCCGGATCACCTTTAAACCGACATCCCTCAACTTCTTCGCATCCCGCCAGTGCAAGCTATTGGAAAGCGCATTGCCGATCACAGCAAAATCCTGATGCCGGTTCGCTCCGATCAACGGAGCCTCGTAAGGACGCCCGTTCAGCCAGAAACCGTCTTTCCCTTTAAATTCGATACTTCTCACTCCGATCCGGCGGCGGTATCCATCCACCACATTGCCCCGTTTATCTTTCACGCGTACAAGCAAGGTGTAAAGGTATGGGGATTCGGGCGACCACAGTTCGGGACGTTTCAGGCGAATGCTGCCCGCCACGGAACAAGCACTGTCGGACAAAATTTTCAACGGACGGGATAAAACGGCCTTCCTCACCCCTGCCGTATCCAGCAATTCATATTCGATTTTTCCTACAAAATCCGTATTTTTCTCATTTCGTACATGTAGATTCAACAAAATATCGGCCTGTTGTGCAGAAACCCGGTCATAAGCCACGAACAGTCCTCCCCCGGCTACCACCTTTTCATAATTGGGATCGGTGATATAAACAGGATTATGACTGATCAAAAAACAATCCCGGTAAATTCCTCCGAAATATGAAAAATCCAAAGTTTCCTGAGGTTTTCCGGGAGGATAAATCGGATCGTTGCTATTATCCGTCCACACAGTGACAACATTTTCTTTTTCCCAATCCAATACACCGGACACATCTACAATCACAGGCAAATATCCACCGAAATGCTCTGTCATTAATTTGCCGTTCACCCACACTTTCGATTTTCCCATAATCGCTTCAAAATGGAGAAATATTTTTTTCCCCTTTAAACGGGCATCCGGCATAAAATGCTTTCTGTACCAGGCTGCTCCCTGATAATTCACACAACCGCTGGCCTCTGTCGGCAAATATTCCAATCCATGAGGAAGTTGCACCACTTCCCAGCCCGAATCGTCAAAATCCGGCTTCCAGGCATCGGGGGCATCGCCCTTTACAAAACGCCAGGCCGCATTCATATTAAACACTTCCCGCCCGGAATGAGCCAACGGGTAAAAACCAGCAGTGGAAAAAACAGGCTGATAGGCCTTACCGAAAATAGGTAAACCTATGACAATAAATAAAATAAATACAAAAAAATGCCTCATACAGACTCTCGCTTACGAATTTAACAACTTTCAAAGATAACTAAAAAAACTATTTTTTGTCTTCTTTTTAAAATTATTCAAAAACAGGCTCTACTTTGTTTCATCGTTTTTCAACCATCGCGCTATGTAATGAATAATTTTAAAGATTACCTTATCTATCTGTAAATTTCAAAACAGGCACAACACTTTAAATATGAAATTTTTTTTCAGGCCTTTCCCGGCCGAAAAACAAAAAACAATCATATCCTATCTAATAAGCCCGGAAACCCAAATCTAATGAACCGGGAAAGAAAAAGCAAGCTAAAATTCTTAAAAAAGGGAATACTCAGGGAAATTATCGAAAACGAACCGGGGAGTGAAAAAGACAGGAATATCGAATAAATAAAATCATGAAAAACGAAATAAAAAAAGACAGAATCCGGTTTCATTCCGACATCCTGTCTTTTCAATATAAAATGATTTTATCCAAATTTGGACAATTATCATTATATCAATATTAACACTTTGAAAATTATATATTTTCCATCTGTTTTATTGCTTCCGATTATGAAATAATCAGTTCAATAGTTCTTTCACCTTGGCAGAAATAATTTTTCCATCGGCTAAGCCGGCTAATTTCTTGGTGGCGGCTCCCATCACCTTCCCCATATCCTGCGGAGCGGAAGCCCCGACCGATGCAATAATTTCTTTTAAAGCAACGGTCAATTCCTCCTCGCTTAACTGTTTCGGTAGAAATTCTTCCAGCACGGCCACCTGCCCGGATTCCTGCTCGTAAAGGTCTTCCCGGCCCTGCTGTTTATAAATTTCAGCCGACTCTTTCCCCTGCTTTGCTAACTTTTGAATGATCTTGATACACTCCGCATCGTCGATCCGGTCTCCGGCTCCCGGTCTGGTTTTAGCCTCTAAAATCACTTTCTTAATATTGCGGAGAGTTTCCAAACGTACCTTATCCTTAGCTTTCATGGCGCTTTTTATACCTTCGCTAACCTGTTCTTCAATCGTCATAATGATATATATTTAAATAAACAATTCAGATAGTAGGGCGAAAATAACATTTTAATTTCAAAACCTCTTTATGGCAAAGGTCGTTAATTTAACAAATAATGTAATTTAACATCCAAATGATTTTTAGGCATAATTTTTGAAGTAAATTTGCCGAATCTAAAAACCGAATATGAAAGTATTAGCCACCCTATTCCTAATTTTCACTTCCTCTTTGGCTTTTTGCCAGCAGGACACCGTGATTATCACTACTCCTACCGACACCCTGATCGTTACCCCGCAGTTAAGCGCAAGCCAGCAAAAACAATTAATGCGCCAACAGCGCCGGGATTCTATCCGGGCTCACAAAAAAGTCTGGACATCGATTCTGGGCGGGCCGTCTTATAATCCGGAAGCCTCTCTGGGGGTGGGTGGCGCTATGCTGATGTCGTTCAGGATGAATAAAAACGATTCCATCAGCCAGCGTTCTTTTATTCCTGTGGGATTCAACATCTCGATCAACGGAACTTTTATCGCAGCAGGGGCAGGAACCTTATTCTTCAATGAAAATAAATTCCGCATCTACGTGAAATACGGGTTCCGCACCGAACCGGCAAACTTCTACGGCATCGGTTACGACCAGATTAAAGCGGGAGAAGAATTAAAAGACCTTTACGGCAAAGATTCGGTTACTTTCCATAAAACCAGCATTCAGTTCAATCCTAAATTCGTATGGGAAATTCTTCCGCATGTATATACGGGAGCCATGCTCGACATCAACTATGCCAAATCCAAAGATATGTCTTATTTCATGGAACATAATGCAGCCATCCAGAAATACGGTAAAAAATACCATAATATCGGCTTGGGGGCTTTGTTCCAGTATGACACCCGAGACGATGTGGCCACCCCCTATCACGGGATGCTGCTGAGTGCTATGGGAACCCTGTACGGCAAATACTTCGGAGGCAATTATAATTACGAAATAGTCGAACTGGAATACCGTCAGTTCCAGCAACTCTTCAAACGCAGAAGCACACTCGCCTGGACGGCAAAAAGCCAGATCGGTTTCGATAACGTACCCTACACGGAATTACCGATTTTCGGCTCTCCTTTCGACCTGCGCGGTTACCTGTGGGGGAAATACCGCGATAAATCCATGGCTTACGGGATCGTAGAATACCGCCACATGTTCATGTCGCAGGAAGCCTACGAACGGGGAGCTTTCTGGTCGAAATTCGGAGCCGTGGCATGGGTCGGAACCGGAACTTTAGGAAAAACTCCCGCCAAATGGGATAAATGGAAATTCAACTACGGAGTCGGCTTACGCATCCAGTTACAACCCCGTAAAAACTTCCGCTTAGACATCGGAAGAGAGCCGGGGCAAAAATGGGGAGTTTACATGAATATGACCGAAGCCTTCTAAAAATCTTAGAAAATTACTTAAAATGGAAATAAAAAGAAGAAAATAGCCCGTTACTTTTTGTATTTTTGTAATCCAAGGGCGGATTCTTCTAATCCAAAATAATTTTTATTTCCATGAAAAGTTCTATCACGAAAAGAACCATCTGGACCATTGCTTATCCGATTATGTTCGGTAACCTTGCCCAGACTTTAATCACGCTGACCGACACAGCCTTTTTAGGCCGGGTTAGCGCTATCGCGCTCGGAGCTTCCATGATGGCAGGGATATACTACTATGTATATTCCACACTTGCCTGGGGATTCGCCATAGGTGTACAGATCATCGTGGCCCGCCGACTCGGCGAAGGCCGGTTCGAACGGATCGGGGTGGTTTTCGAACACGGGCTTGTTTTTGTACTGGTATTGGCATCGGGACTCTTTCTGCTGCAACATTTTTATACGGCCGATATTCTGCACCGGATCATCCAATCGCCCAATATTTATGCAGCAGCCATGGAATATATGGATTACCGCCACTACGGTATTATCTTCGTATGTTTCAACTTCCTGTTCAGAGCATTGTACATCGGGCTTTCCAATACAAAAGTCATTAGCTTTTCCACAGCCTTAATGGCGGGTGTAAACATTTTTCTCGATTACACCCTGATTTTCGGTAAATGGGGATTTCCCGAAATGGGGGTTGGCGGGGCTGCCCTTGCCTCGGTATGTGCGGAGATCGCCGCCTTTATCTTTTTTATCGTCTATACGGTCACTCAGCTGCCGATCAAAAAATATGCTTTATTTGCCTTTCATAAATTGGAAGGCTGGCTGATGAAAGCTATTTTAAAATTAGCCTTTCCCACCATGCTGCAAAAGCTATTTTCTTTCGGGACCTGGTTTATTTTCTTTGCCCTGGTAGAACGTATGGGCGAAGAATCGATCGCCGTGACCGGAGTGGTCAGAAGTGTTTACATGCTTATCGCTATCCCGGTTTTCGCCTTTGCAGCGACTTCCAATACCCTCACCAGCCGATTGATCGGCGAGGGGAAACAAGCAGAAGTGATCTCTACGGTCTATAAAATCACACGCCAGAGTTGTCTGGCCGTGTTACCGGTTTTATTGTGCTGTCTGTTTTTCCCTCATCTGATATTATCGATATACACCGACGATCCATTATTGGTTGAGGCTTCTATTCACTCTCTCTATGTGATCTGTCTCGGGGCACTTTCTTTAGGGTTTGGAATGACATTCTTCGAAGCCGTTTCCGGTACGGGTAACACCATTAACGCCCTGCTGCTGGAATCGGTGGTCCTGGTGGCTTACACCCTGTCTGTATGGTTCTTTGCATCCTATATCGGCACTCATGTAGAATGGGTATGGACGAGCGAAATCACTTACGGCATCCTGATCGGAATATTATCCCTGCTTTATATGAAACTGGCACATTGGCAAAAGAAAAAAATATAAAACGTATTCAAAAACCCATGATCAACCTTTTTAATCGCTTTGCGAAACATCGGAACATCTTAACACAAAAGAATATGAAAAAAATATACACCATACTTTATCTCTGCGTTGTTGCATTTTGCATCAATATTTTTATGATCGTATTCAAATCCAAAGCAGCCACAAACACCCCCTCGCCTGTGGCATATACTTCGGATGAAAACAATCCGGCTGCAATAGTTTCCGATGTTTTCATGCCCACTAAATTCGATCTGGCAGGCGAAGCCGTGCCTTTGCAAAGGCTGGATGTGCAGGAATCTTTTAAAAAGGAATTGATTGTCAATACCTACTTGCATTCTCACACCATACAGATATTGAAAAATTCGCCCAGAATATTCGCCATCATCGAACCCATTCTCAAAAAAAACGGTATTCCGGACGATTTCAAATACCTTGCTGTCATTGAAAGTAACCTGAACCCTTTAGCGGTATCTCCTGCCGGAGCCGTGGGTGTATGGCAATTCATGAAAGGTACGGCACAAGAGCTAGGCTTAGAAGTGAATACCGAAATCGACGAACGCTATAATATCGAAAAATCGACCGAAGCAGCGGCAAAATATTTGCAAAAAGCATACGAAAGATTCGGATCGTGGACCATGGCAGCCGCTTCATACAATGCCGGCAATTCTATGATTTCCAGACAAATGGAAATTCAGAAAGAAAACAATTATTACGATTTGTTACTGGGAGAAGAAACCGGACGATACGTATTCCGCATTCTCGCCCTGAAACAGATCATAAACCATCCGGAGTTATACAATTTCAATGTACAAACGATCTACCCCAGCGAAAAAGTCAAGAAAATAAAAGTGACAGGAGCCGTAAAAAGCTGGGCGGATTTCGCACACGAACAGGGTATCAGTTACAAAATCCTGAAACGTTTCAATCCCTGGCTGCGCAAAACCGAACTTCGTAATCCCCACCATAAAACTTACGAAATTTCTATCCCGGCAAAAACAGAGTTATATAAATAATCCCGTTATCTCATAAGAATATGGCCAGCCTACTTACCGAAAAGGCTGGCCATATCGATCGATACGGATACGTTTCAAGCATTGCTGCTATCTTTCTAAAACGAATTTTACAATCTAAAAAACAAATTTTAAGCCATTCGAAAAAAGAATCGTGTTGATTTCAATGGCAGCCCTCCCCCTCTTATTTCTCCCCGGAGACAACCAAAGAACGGATACGATCGAAAGCGACGGTTGGAACCGGGGCAAATGCTTCCGAATTCATATAATTTAACAAGCTATATAATAACTGCTTTTTTTCCGGACTATCCTTATCTTCATGCCATAAATCCATGCTGCAAACCAGTAATTTACCATCCAAACAATTCGCTTCGAAAATAGAACACAAACGCCGGTTATTTACAAAATTATCCACATTTTCAACCAATGGGGTTATCTGCCGATAGAAACTATCGACCACCCAGGTACGCGATCGAGTGACCAATCTCCACCATTGCCAATCGGTATGGCTATCCGTTGGAAAATCGGCAAATGCCTTATGGACCGGATCGAGCAATAATCCCATCGTTCCCGCCTGCCGGGGAAAATGGACAGGGCTCCAAAAAACGGGAACAAATTTTCCGGGAATACCTGCACAAAAGCGATAGGGAGGATTAAACAACACTTTTTTACCCGCCTTAAGTGCCTCGTACGCCTCGGCAAGCCGGTCTGTTACGATAACCCCGCCTTTCTCTATTGCCAAAGAAGCCGGATATACCCATATTTTCCATGTATTTTTATACTCACTCCCCTCTATTCCTATCGTGAGTTCTAATTGTTCCGCCTTCTCCACTCCCTGCAATTCACAAACGAATCCCCCGATATAATTTCCTCCTCCTATCTGTATCTGCTTCGCAGCAAGCTTTCCGCTCTTAAGAAAATTCCCGCTCTTGCCGCTTAAAGTCCAAAAGATCGTCCGGTCTTCCAATTCCTCAGGCCCATAATTCGCCACTTCGATCCCCGCCCGGAATAATTCATGATTCGAATATACAGCTTTTGAGAAACGTGCTAAAGGAACTACCGGCGATGTAAACCGACGAAATTCTCTCGCATCCGCAACTCCCTTACTATCCCAGAATGCGTCCAACAATCCGACTAAAGCCGTTCCCTGTCCGGGAAAATCATGTAAATCCAACAACTGAAAACCGCTAATGCCCTGTGTCTTCATTGCCCGCTCGATCTCCTCCTTATATAGGATCGTTGCCAAACGTCCGGAAGCCAGCAAATAATCTTCAGCCTTGTCGATCAGATTTTTCCTCTTCAACTCCTGCTCTATCCCCTTAAAATTCAACGGTTCGAGAACTCCTGTATATTTTGAAATTTCTTTCAATGCAGGATAAACGGCATATTGACCGATTTCATGTGTAATTAAAGGAACGGGCATCCCTTCCACCGCGGACGAGTAATCCTTATCGAACCGGGGACTTTCCGTCTCAAAAACACCCTGTCCCCTCACCCAGCCTTTAGAGGTCCATTGCGTAACGAAATAATCATCGTTGCTTTCCGGCCAACTGCCATGCCCACCTTCAAAAGTAAAAGACGTAGTTGTATATAAATGCCTCGCATCCCGCTCTTTTACAAAATCCAACAAATCGCTCAAAAATTTAAAATCCGGTTGTAATTCATTTCCAAGACTAAAAAAGCAAAAAGAAGGATGATTCCCGTATTCCGCTAATATCCGGGCAGCTTCGTCATATAAAAACTTATTCGTACTGCTATCCTGCCCCACCCGTAAAGACCAAAGCGGCAATTCCACCTGCAAATAAAAACCAAGAGAATCGGCTACCCGAAAAGCAGCCTCCGGAGGACACCAGGAATGAAAACGCAAATGGTTCAATCCCCATTCTTTTGCTGTCAGAAACACTTTCCTCCAGCCTTCCTCTGTCGTAGGGGGACATCCGGTGAGGGGGAACACACAACACTCCAGCGTCCCCCGCAAAAATACTTTCTTACCGTTCATCAAAATATCAGCCCCTTCGCGTTCAATCTGCCGCATACCGAATGCCACATGCTCTGTCGTTTCCAGGTGTTCTGTCTTCACAGATAAACTCAAATCATACAGCACAGGGGTAAATTCACTCCAATTCTGTACACGGTCTCCCAATGAACAATAAAAATCCACCATCGTTTCTCCAGGAACTAAGTCGATTTCTTCTTCCTTTTCAAAAAACGGTACATCGCTCGCTCTTTCCCCGATTCGAATTTCCGCATTCCCTTTAACGGATTTTCCCCGATTGACCAGCTTTCCTTTGATACGCACACTTTTATTCTTCACATCGGGATATATCTGTATCCCTTCGATAGACAAATCCTCTTTCGCACACAGGGAAATCTCGCCGAGAATACCGTTCCACATCATTTGTGTTTCATTGGTATAAGCATGCGCCATATCATTCACCGAAATATCATACTGCTTCCGGTTATCGACACGGATGGACACACGATGTTTTCCGGGCGTCAGGAAATCCGTCAGATCGAACCGATGAGGGGCAACTAAACTTTCCTGTTTCCCGGCAACCGGCTTTCCATCTACCCACACAGAGGTTTGCCAAATCACCCGCTCCAGCTCCAGTTCCACCCTTTTCCCTTTCCAGTCCCTGGGAATCCGGATTTCGCGGGCATACCACGCCACTCCGACATAACTTTTTTTACAGGTCGGATGAAGTATTTGAGGTTTCTCTATCGAAGGCTGTAAGCCATGGGGTATCCCATACCCGGCAGCAGCCATCGTTCCCGGCAGTAAAATCTTATCTGTAAAAGAACGGGCAAACCAGCTTTCGGCCACCCCCATATCCATACTATCTATGGCAAACTCCCACTTTCCCGCCAAAGAAATTTTCGCAGGAACTTTGTTACAGGAAACAAAAAGGAAAGCACAGAACGTTACTATCCCGAACCATAAAATTATTCTTCTATTTTTCATATCTTTTCTATTATTGAATCATTTGAAGATGTACCTGTACGCCCTGATGATTATTATCCATCCCGGCAGCTATTTTCAAATGCATTTTTGCCTTATCCAAACAGCCGGCTCCCCAATGACCGAGTCCCATCAGATAATTACAATGAATCCTGTTTCTCTTATCCATATCATCCTCCCAAATCTGGAGATCGGGAAGCGATACGGCAAAATAATCCATCTTAAAAACATCGGACAAATGCTTCTCTCCATAAGCGATCAAACGATTGAAACATCCACGGGCTTCCGCTTCACGTCCCAATTTACGAAAAGCCAGTCCCTGATAAAAAATCTTATCCGGTTTTTGGTCATTGTAATACATCACGGCAGCAGGCAGGCTATTCCCCACAGTGGCGGCAAGCAACGCTTCCTTCGCTTCCTCCTTCCGCCCCAATTTTTCCAGAATACACGCTTTATAATAATTAAAATCATTTTCCTGCGCTCCGTATAGCTTCCCTTCTCCCAAATGATGAGGATAGACAAAACACTGCTCTATCAGGTCGAGAGCCTCCCGATACAATCCCTCTTTTAATTTTTCTTTTACCAACTCAAGCCTTGCCAACTGATACTGGGCGGTAACCTTGCCTTCTCCCCCTTCCCAAGGATGAAACCGGCGGGCATCGATCATTTGAAGGGCTTCCTCGTATTTTCCGATCTGATTCAATAAAGTGGCATATTCCAGGTATAAATCATCACGAGTAAAGGCCACTGTCCTATTGGCTTCCAAAAAAGCAAGGCGTTCGGCATGCGGACGATTCAAACGCTTATACAATTGATCTAATTCCAGCAGAATGCGGGCATCCGACGGGTCCAATTCAAAAGCTCTTTCCAGTAAATGAAGAGCCTGCTCCGGCCGGTTCAGCTTATTAAAATAAGCCAGCGATAAATTACGAAGTGCCGTCGGGAATGTATCATCCTGCCGGATAGAGTTTTCCCAAGCCTCTATCGCTTCGGCATATTGACGCTTGTCATACCAGAGATTACCGAGATAATAATAAGCCCTGGGCGTTTTTTGCGCAAACCGGATCACGGCCTGCAATGCCAAAATAGCTTCCAGCGTATTAGGGAAACAATAAGCCGGAGATTGTAATTCGGCTTCCGCGATCGCTTGCGCCGCCTGTTCATTCCAACCCAACTCCAACAAAAACCAAGCTTTATAATAGTATAGCAAAGTAGCACAGGAAACAGAAGCATTTATCGCTAAATCCACCACGGCCAAAGCCTCTTCCCAACATCCGGCAGTGGCATAATCCAAAGCTAATTCCTCATAATTATGTGCCTCATCTCTCATCGATGACATCAAAAATTTTTTATCAGTTTCCGCCGCCGAAATTAAATATTTCTCAAAACGACATCCGAAATTAAAACGATCGATGGCAAGAGAATTTTCAATAAAAGCCAAAGCTTCGTCCGTCCGTCCCAAACGACGTAAAATAATCGTCTTCAAATGACGGCCTCTTAAATTATTCCAATTGCGGAACAACGATTTGTCGATCTCATCCAACGCCTCTTCCCAGTTCCCTCCGGCAACCGACAGTTGAGCCAACGAATAATATCCGGCATCCTGCCAGGCCGCATTCCAGCAAGCTTTATAAAAATAGTCGTACGCTTCCTCCGTCTTTCCTTGATATTTCAAAACCAGCCCCAGATTATACAAAGGCTCACCGTCGTAAGGGTTCGGATTCCTTTCGGTAAGAGTCGCGACAGCCCGCCGCAGATAAACCTCGGCTTCTGTAAATTGTCCTCTACGGAACAACCACAGCCCCAACGCATTATTATTGCGAACATCCCCCGGATCACGGAGAAGCGCCTCCTTATAATAAGCCTCTGCCGGATAGGTGGCATGCCGGTATTGTTCCAGATGTAAGCCCGTCAAATAAAGCTGCTCCGTCGAACGGATATCTTTAGGATCGAGGGCGGCTTTAGCAGCTTCGGGAAATGGCTTTATCTCGTCGGGCTCGGGTTTCCAGGATAGTAATAATTTTCCCGTCGCACTATAAATCCCCACATAAATCCCGCCCAAATCAGCAACAGGAACCTCTGTTTCCCAAATACATTCCGGAGTAACGTCACACACGACTTTCAACACATTCCTGCCCTCTTTCACCACTTTTACCTGTAACCCTTGTTGGGCGGAAGTCGCATATAGTTTCAGCAAAGCCGTATGACCCGTTAATTCAATATTCATCAGTAAATCGGCAGACGCATTTTTCACCACTCCAAGTTCGCGATAAGGCATAAAATACTGAGTAAACGTTTTTTCCTCATAAGGCTGCAACCAGGCGAAATCCGGCTGATTATCGGTATATACCCCCGTCATCAACTCGATATAAGGCCCGTCTGCATCGGTCAGGTTACGATCCCATGCCTGCCCGAAATCTCCATTTCCCCAAGTCCATTGCTTTTTACCGGGAGAAACATGATGATTCGCCACATGCAGCAAACCTGCACGGGTATCGTTTTCATACCCGCCTACAAAATTATATTTAGAACGAATCGCCATATAAGATGTCGGAACCGGAATATTTTTATATCGGGATATATCCACCCCGGCCGAATAATCCATCTTGTAATAAACTCCCGTCGCTATCGGATAACGGGATACATCCCGTTTACCATGGTCGAACACGGCATTCACATCTCCGGGAAATACCGATTGGTAATGCTCGTTCACTGCTACGGCCGGATTCGCCCACCAAAGAAAAGTCTGGGGTATGGGGGTCGGATTATAAACCTTTCCCCGAATTTCTAAAACAGCGCGTCCCGGACGTAACGTAAAACCGGCCATCCCTTTCTGATGAAACATCCGTTCGCGTTCGCTCACCCAAACAATCGCACTCCCATCGGCACATTTTTCAATGGAATAATCCACCGGGAGAAAAGTACTGGGACGGTGATGCTGTGGCCAGTTAAACTCAATCCCTCCGGAAATCCAGGGTCCGGTCAAGCCGACCAAAGCGGGCTTGATCACGTGATTGTAGTAAATAAAATGACGATTTTTAATTTTGTCGAAAGCCATCTGCACACGGCCGCCCAACTCCGGCAAAATCATCACTTTTAAATATTCGTTTTCCAGAAAAACGGCACGATAATACTTATCTTCGCAAGTATCTCCGATTTTTTCTACAACAGGATACGGATAAACCACCCCGCTACTCCCTTGATAAACACGTTTTTCAAGAAACATCGGATTCTTTTCAGGCTCACCGATCCGATAAGTGGGAAAAAGAACGTCTTCTTCCCAAACCTTTACATTTACAACCATACTCTATCTTATATTATTTCGTTAGTTCTTTTTCCAGCTCCTCTAATGTCTTACCTTTTGTTTCGGGTAATTTGGCACGAATAAAAAAGAAACCCGCCAGGCAAACACTTCCATAAAGCCAAAAAGTTTCGGCCGCCCCCATCGTTTCGTTTAACAACGGGAAAGTATAAGTCAGCAGAAAGCAAGCAGACCAAAGGAAAAAAGTCGAAAGAGCCATTGCCACCCCCCGTACCCGCACCGGAAATATTTCGGAAAGCACCACCCACACCACAGGAGCCAACGACATAGCGTAGCAGGCAATGGCTAAAACAACCAATAACAGCATCAGCCAGCCGCTCACTTCCCAAAAATAACAAGCTCCCAAAATGGTATAAAGAAAAGCCAGTCCCGCCGCTCCTACAAGCAACAAAGTCCGTCTTCCCCATTTATCTACGGTATAAATAGCCACAAACGTAAAAATAACATTCGTGATACCCGTCACGACAATATTCATCAACACATCGGATACAGCATAACCGGCTTCGGAAAATATTTCGTGAGCATAATTAAAAATAACGTTTATACCGCACCATTGCTGAAAAACAGCTAAAACGCATCCAATAACCAAAACCTTCCTAAGCCCCGGACGCAAGAGTTCCAGCCAACTCCCATGCTTCACTTCTACATTTTCTAAACCCTGTAACTCCGATAAAGTCCGTAAAGCATAAGCCTTTCCACCGATCCGGGTCAATATCCGCCCGGATTCATCGGTCCGCCCCTGAGCAGCTAACCAGCGCGGACTTTCAGGAATAACGAAAGAGAGAATAAAAAACAATCCCGCAGGAACCAGTTCAGCCCAAAACATCCATCGCCAGGCCCATTGAATACCGTCGTCGCTTAAAATATCCGAACCTGCCGTATAGTATTCACCGATCTGCCAATTAACAAGTTGTGCCATTAAAATACCCAGGACGATAGTAAGCTGATTCAAAGCAACGAATTTACCACGTACCGAAGCCGGAGAAACTTCTGCGATATAGACCGGGGAGACATTCGAAGCGATACCGATCCCCAGCCCCCCGATAATCCGGTAGATGATAAACCATGTAAACCGATCCGCAATCCCCGTCCCAACAGCAGAAACCACGAACAAAAAGGAGGCTGCGATCAACATCTTTTTACGTCCGTAACAGTCGCTCCATGAACCGGATAACAAGGCTCCGACCAAACAACCGATCAAAGCACTGCTCATGGCCCAGCCACGTAAAGCCGCCGAGCTCTCCAATTCAAAAAAAGGCTCATAAAATATCTTAGCTCCTCCGATCACCACCCAATCATATCCAAATAACAATCCACCCATCGCGGAAATCAGGCAGATTAAAAATAAATACGCCGTTGTCTGTTTCATTGTTCTTTAATATTAAAATATGTTACAAAACAAACGTCTTTTTTCTGAATAAGAAATAGATTAAAAATTATATACATGGATTATCTTATGATTTATTTAAAAATCGTACACGATAGTACAACATGATCGTGATAGTAAAATAAAATTTATTTGCCGAAAAACCAATATACATCCATATTCAACATAAAGAAACCGGATAAAAAAAGATTCGGACAAATGGACTATTTCACAGTATTCACCCAAATAGATGTTTAAAAATCCGGTAGATAAAACCGAACCGATATAAACAGACGCCGTATATCGATACGTATAAACACTGTCTATTTTATTTAAATTACGAAAAAAATCATTACTAACCGGACATTCTCAAATTTTAAGCACGCTATTTGCATATACATGAATAGTTTGTATATTAGCTAAGTGTAACGAAAATAAGCTATTTCCCGGACATTTACCTTTTAGGGCATATTGTTCTACCACAATTCAAAATGAAAACCGATATGAAAACCGTAAATATAACCTGTGAAAACACACAACAAGAATATGAAATAGAGCTGGGGCTGACACTCAGGGATATAAAAAAAATCATATTTCCGACAAATCACAACCATATCTTGGGAGCGCTGGTCAATAATCAGTTGCAAGACCTGCAATATGTGATCATGAATCCCAAAAGAATCAATTTCATCGACGTGACCTCTCTCGACGGATACAGCATTTATTCCCGTTCGCTGATCTTTGTACTGTATAAAGCGGTGAGCGATCTGTTTCCCAAAAAGATATTAAGGGCGGAACATATCATTTCAAACGGTATATTTTGCCGGGTAGTGAACAAGGACATTATCCTGACCCCGGAGCGCGTGGAAATGCTGAAAAACAGGATGCAGGAAATTATCGCCGAAGACCTTCCTATCAGCCGGGAAGAGATCCCGACAGACGAAGCGATCCGGATTTTCCAAAAAGCGGGACTGAAAGACAAGGCGGAATTAATGGAAACACGAGGTAAACTCTTCACCTCCGTTTACTATGTAGATAGCGTACTCGACTACTTTTACGGTACTTTAGCTCCTTCGACAGGTTGTTTGAAAGTGTTCGACCTGATTCCTTATAAAGACGGGATGCTGCTTTGCCTCCCCGACCGTTCGAATCCTTCGGAATTGCTTCCGGTGATCCCTCAGGATAAATTATTCCAGGTGTTCAGCGAATATAAACGGTGGGGAAAGATTTTAGAAGTAACCGATATCGGGGCATTGAACAAGGTGATCGAGAAAAAACATTCCGGTACGATCATTAAGATCAGCGAAGCCCTTCACGAAAAGAAAATATCGCAAATTGCCGATAAGATCAAAGCCCGGCATAAAAAAGTGAAAGTGATTCTGATTGCAGGTCCTTCTTCTTCCGGCAAAACCACATTCGGCATGCGGCTGAGCGTTCAATTGATGGTAAACGGAATAAAACCGGTGAACCTTTCCCTGGACAATTATTTTGTAAACCGGGAGCTAACCCCCAAGGATGAAAAAGGAGAATACGACTACGAAAGTATCGACGCGCTGGACATTGCAACTTTTTCGAACGATATGCTGCGCCTGATGGCAGGAGAAGAAGTGGACATTCCTAAATTTTCTTTTGAAACCGGACAACGGTATTACGATGGGACGAAAGTGAAAATTTCACGGAACAATGTGATTATCGTAGAAGGCATACACGGGCTAAACCCTAAATTAACCCAGCTTCTGCCGGTAGATTCTTTATTTAAAATATTCGTATCGGCACTCACATCTATTTCGATCGATAATCACAATCTGATCAACCCCACGGACAACCGCCTGATCCGGCGCATTGTACGCGATTACAAGTACCGGAATTATTCGGCACTCGACACGCTGAAACGTTGGGAAAGCGTACTGCTGGGCGAACAAAAACACATTATTCCCTATCAGGAAGAGGCCGACGCCATCTTTAATTCGGCACTGATCTATGAATTAGGAACATTGAAAATACAGGCCGAACCTTTGCTACGGGAAGTCACCCAGCAACACCCCGAACATTCCAAAGCCTTACGCTTGTTGAAATTCTTCTCGTATATTCAGTCGGTTCCCACCCGGGAGATTCCTCCCACATCCATATTGAGGGAATTTCTGGGAGGAAGTAGCTTCAAATATTAATCCCAATGGTCAGTGGTTAAGAACACTCCGCACACATCCATATAAAATGATCATCTGCAAAAGCAGATGATCATTCAGCTTATTATCTATGGAAAAAATATTGTTTTTATTCCCTTATTCAAACTCGGCAATCGTATTTTCGATAATGCCGATCGCTTCCATTAACTCTACTTTAGTGATCACCAAAGGCGGGGCAAAACGGATAATATGCTCATGGGTAGGCTTAGCCAGTAATCCTTTATCCCGCAATTTCAAACAAACATCCCACGCAGTCTTGCCGTTTTTCGGTTTAATGACAATGGCATTCAGCAGGCCTTTCCCCCTTACGTCTTCAATAATATCCGCATGGATTCGACTCATCCGGTCGCGAAATACCTGCCCTAATTTCGCCGCATTTTCAGCCAGCTTTTCATCCTTCACCACTTCCAAAGCGGCGATCGAAACTTTAGCGGCAATCGGATTGCCCCCGTATGTAGAACCGTGTTCCCCCGGCCGGATGCAAAGCATAATATCATCGTCCGCAAGCACACACGACACCGGCATCATTCCGCCCGACAAAGCCTTCCCCAGCACTAAAATATCCGGCCTCACTCCTTCGTAATCACAGGCAAGCAGTTTACCGGTACGGGCTATCCCCGTCTGTACCTCATCGGCGATAAACAACACATTATAGGTACGGCAAAGGTCGTAAGCCCGTTTCAGATACCCGTCGTCCGGCACATATACTCCGGCCTCTCCCTGAATAGGCTCTACCAGAAAGCCCGCCACATTCTTATCGCGGATAGCCTCTTCCAAAGCCGCAGCATCATTATATGGAATCTTGATAAAACCGGGAGTGAAAGGGCCGTAACCGCTATATGAATCCGGATCGCTCGATAATGAAACAATCGTGATGGTCCTGCCGTGAAAATTACCGTTACAGACAATAATCTTGGCTTCTCCGTCGGGAATCCCCTTTTTCAGATAAGCCCACTTCCGGCATAATTTCAGCGCCGTTTCATCCGCCTCCGCCCCTGTATTCATCGGCAATACCTTGTCATAGCCAAAATACCGGGTTACATATTCTTCCCATTCTCCCAGCACATCGTTGTAAAAAGCCCGCGAGGTCAAAGCCAGCTTCTGCGCCTGATCGGTCATGGCCTTAACAATCCGGGGATGGCAATGTCCCTGATTTACTGCCGAATAAGCCGACAGAAAATCAAAATATCTCTTTTGGTCCGTATCCCACACATAAATCCCCTCTCCACGCTCCAATACCACAGGGAGCGGATGATAATTATGAGCACCGTAACAGGCCTCTCTATCCATAAATTCCTGTGCTGTCATCATAGTTGTACTGTTTTAGGTTCGTAATCGTTTGCGATATGCAATTTGAGAAAAAAAAGGAAATAAAAAAACAATTTGCAAACCTTTTTTACACCGGGTCCTTTTCCTCCCGGCAATATACGGCCTATTCTAAGTCTATAAAAATCAAAGCAGAAAACGAAATATCACTCCGAATATATATTCCCGATCTTACCTTTCACAAAACAACATGAGCCCGGAACAACCCCGGACTCATGCCATCTCAATTCAGTTTTCTCCCCAAACCCGGGGTAATTCCGATATTCGAATTTATTTATTTTTCTTCCTCTTAAAAAAACCGATATACTTACGCATCAGTTCCCGGAAAGTATCGAACGATTCCTGATAAGAAACACCCACCCCCTGAATGGTTTCCGTATTGTTATAAATCAATTTTTCGTCCGTATGGGAATAAGCTTTCATTTTCAGCGTCCCCTGCCTGTTCAGCTTCACTTCCAAATCGAAATCCCCGGCAATGTTATTCGCATTGCTATTTCCGGCAGCCGTATTCCCCACATCCATATTTCCATTCGCCGACAAAGTGATACGGTCGTTCAGCAACTGAGTGGACAAAGCCACCTCGATCTCGTCCGTCGTCACCTGATGGTCTGCTACCCGGTAAGCCAATCCGATATCCACCCGGTTACTGATCTGGGATAACCAGCGGGACAATTGGCTGGAAATCATTTCCGTCACGGTCGAAACCCCCGCCATTCTCGCCTGATCGCCCCAACGGGTATCATTTTCATCGGTACGGTAAAACTTACCCATCACCAGCAAGGCGAACATTTGCTTGTTGATTTCGTCCTGACTGGAAAACAGACTTTGCACATAACTCTTAGTCTGTGACTCCAGCGTCGGAAAATTAATATCGAATTTCACCAGCGGATTTACCAAATTATCCGACAGATTCAAAATACATTCCACCGGAACTTTACGTCCCTTTTCCTGCGATTCGAATCCTTCCGCTCCTCCCACTTCGGTCGGTAATAACTCTGTAAGAGAAGTCTTTATATTATATACGGCAGAAATATTCAAGGTCGCATCGTAAGGCGCACCGTTCCAGGCGATCGTCCCTCCCTCTTTCAAAACAAAGTTTTTATTGACCAGATTACTGAGAGTGAACTGATAGTTTCCTTTGGAGATTCGATATTCTCCGAACATTCCAACACCGCCGTCCTTATCCAGGACCACCTTGATATCTCCCGCACCGTTCACATGCAACACATCGCCCACCGTCGGGTCGAACACCACATCGACATCCAGATTATCGTTCACTTCCAGATTGGCATCCAAATTAATATTCATCTTCTCGCTCGCCACCTGAGTCCTTCTCCTGGTCTGCTGCCCGGTATTGATAAAATGCAGGAAATTATTGGCTTGCGTAGAAGCTGTTTCCGTCAATGGGATAAACAATTTTGAATTGTTCTCCGTGCGGGCTGTCACCGTGATATTATTCTGTCCGTTCCGGTTGTTCAAATCCATCAAACCGCTTAAATATACCCGCCCGTAAAACGCATCGTTATCACTGTAAGCCGTGTTCATGAACATAAAATTATAAAACTGCATTTGCAGGTCGTATTTATTCTGCCACATCTCATAACCGCCGTTAAACAGCACCTTGCTGCCATGTACATCGCTTACGGTGAAATCATTGAACAGCAAACGATTATTCACAATATGCACTTTATCCGTAACAAAGAACTTCGAATTCAAAGCATTTACTTTCATAACCACAGTATCCAACTGTAAGGAACCGGAAATATCCGGCTTCAAAGCCGTCCCACTGATATTTACATTCCCGGATACCCCGCCGGAAGTCTCCGACACCCACTCCGAAGCATAGGTATTCAAACGCTCCAATCCCACTTGTGCCAACCGGATATCCACATTCAGGGAATCCGTACCCGGAATGTAATACCCGGAAATCGTCAGCGGCACCTGGTCCTCCACACGGTTCTCCGCACCTATAATCACACTCCGGCTGTCTGCATCCCAATACGACCTCAGACGTAACGAACCTAAAGTATCCCGGTTGATCCCCCAATCTTTCACATCGAAATCGGATGCCAGCAAACGGTCGTTATAATAATCCTGCACAGTCAGATTTCCCGTAGCCAGGCCAAAAAGCTGAAAATGGTTATTAAATATCATACGATTCAATTCCGACAGGTCGAACTGGTTCAAATCGATCGACAATTTTTCCTCCGGGTCTTCCGAGATTTTTCCATTCACCGACAAATAGCGCTGATCCCGCCCGATAGAAAAATTCTCCACTTCGATCTGCTTCCCCTCGATCGATATCTTCGATTCCCTGACATGCCATACACTGTCCGCCAGTACGATCACACCCGGTTCCATTGCTATTTCCAAATGATAGGAATCCTTTCCGGCAGGAATAAAAGTAAGCCCGGTTTTCAGCTCGCCGCTATAAGTGTGGTGTCCCCAGTTACACCATGAAATTTTATTATCGATCCGGTTACCATGGACCCCCAGCTCGTTCCGCACATTGTATAGCTCGTAAAGCCCCCCGTATTGTACCCGGTCGGCAGCATACAACATCTGCAAACGCTCTTCATCTCCCGTGATCCGGATACCCGAACGAAGCAAACGAAAATCCTTATAAAAAATCGTATCGGCATCCAGCCTCAAATCCAGAAATTCGTCCCCCTTACGGAAATCGACGGACAATTTACTCCCCGGCGACACGCTTAAATCGGGGAACAGGGCTTTCAACACCCGGTCGGCATCTTTTATGTTTGCGTTACAAAGAAAATCGACTTTTTCCAACTCCCTCCGAATCAGGCTCTTTTGCTTCTTTTTATCCGCATAAGCAGGCAGATAGTTTTTCATCAGATTCATAGCAAAATCCAAAGGAAGCACATCCCGGTAAGTCCCTTCCAGCGAAAGCTCTAACACATCGGAACTCAAATTGACCGTACTGGACAAACCTTCCCGGAAAATCTCCACGCCTATATCCTCGATATTGAAACTATCGGCCGGAGTTTTATAATTAAAATCCGACAGCGACAAATTACTAAAACTCCTCTCCCGGCTTCCGGCAGACACCCAGTCGAAAGATGTGGCAAAGGCCTCTTTCCCCATTCCGGAAAAAGAAAAGCCGAATCGTTCCAGGTCGGCCACATCGATCCCTCCCCTCACACTCGTAAAACGTAGCGAATCGTCCATATCCATAGACATCACCACATTCCCTCTGGCATTTTCATTGTCAAACGAAGATAACAAATCGACCTTATCGCCTTCCCAGCTCAAAAACAAATCGATATCCCGGAGCTGCCCCTTCTGAACATTCAGCCTGTCCAACCTGCCTTTCACATTGAACGAAGTGCCGGTTGTATCCAATTTACCGGAATACGTCCCCGACAGTCCCCCGGTCTTCAATAAATCCATTCCCGTAAACTTCCCGTAATTCACCCGGTTGAAATCAAAATCGCCATACATCCGGGAACAATCCACGGAATCACCTTCACAAGGTTTATACACGAACTTCAACCCTCCTTCCAGCGCAGGAGTGACGCTTTGTGCCGTAACGGCAAAATCTTCCAATGTACCGTTAAAATGAATCCGGCTGAAATCTACATATTCCAACTCGTGTAAAGGAGAAGGCACCGAAATGTTCGTACCGAACCAGGGCAAATATACCGATTCGAGATCATCCGGATTTAAATGAGCATCGGTCAATTCGATGTCGAAAAGGGTATTCCACACCTTAGGCAGCCCGCTCGATGTAAACCGCCCCTGAAAAACACTTTTCTCGCCGAGTTCAAAATATAGATCATGCCCCTCCAGCCGATTGATCGTATTGGAAACCACCCCGCTACATTTGACCGTATTGTCTATACCCCGCAACACCCCGTTAAAATAAGCCAGATCGATAAAACTGACATACGATGGTCCGATCTCGTAATATTGCTGCATCTTCGTCGTAAAATTACGCCAATCGTGCTGATTGGGAGTCCAGTTGAATTCCAGTTTGATCAGATCCACCGAACTGCGCTCCAAAACGATCCTACTTTCCGTAATCAGCAGATTATCGGCACGCGCCGCAACTTTACCGTCCAACTGCCGGATCACCAATCCCGATTTTTCCACCATACTCAATCCCTTTACCCGCATCCCGGTATAATCCTCCCCGAAATGGAATTCCGAAACATCCACATTCAGGTCACGGCAATCCACATCAGTCCAATTCACGCCATACTCCACAGGCTCATATTCATCTTCCCGGTAGGTAAAATGGGAATTACGCACACTCACTTTTCTCAGCCCCACCAGCCAGCCGGGTTCTTCCTCGTTCGACACGTTTGCCGGGGCCTCCGCACTCTGTTTTCCGCGCAACGAATCGATGAACATCTCGATATTCATAATCGCCCCGCTATCCCCGCGAATCACATACAGATTAAAGCAAGCCTTGTCGAAAGTCATCTCCCGGACGGTGAAACTCCGGTTCACAAAACTGAAAGAATCTGCCTTTACTTTCAGATTTTCACAAAATACCAACGTATCGTTCTTAAAATCTTTGAGTAACACATCGTTCAGCACCAAAGACCTCATCGGACGGAACTCCACTCCGCCTATCTGCATCTTTACCCCGGTTACCTGCTCTACCCGCTGGGTAACGTATTTAACCAAAGCCGTTTGCACATAAGGAGAACGCAGCAGGATATAAGAAATACCCAACAACAAAAACGCCCCTGCAAAGAGAAGGAATAATATTTTGAAAAATTTTTTTATGCCTGCCGTTATTTAGATTGCATACAAAAATATTAATATTGCAGAATATTTGAAAGAGAAATGAGTATAATAATCTTAGGCATAGAATCTTCTTGTGACGATACCTCCGCAGCCATCCTAAAAGACGGCGTAGTGCTATCCAATATCATTGCCAGCCAAAAAGTCCACGAAGCCTACGGAGGCGTTGTCCCGGAACTTGCATCCAGGGCACATCAACAGAACATAATTCCGGTTGTTTCGCAAGCAATCAAAAATGCCGGAATCGAAGTCAAAGATATCGATGCCGTAGCTTTCACCCGGGGACCCGGATTACTGGGATCGTTATTGGTGGGAACTTCTTTCGCCAAAGGATTCGCTATCGCGAACCAACTCCCGATGATCGAAGTGAACCATCTGCAGGCACATATTCTGGCCAATTTCATTAAAGAGCCGGGAGTGGAAAGCCGCCAACCCTCGTTTCCTTTCCTTACCCTGCTGGTATCCGGAGGCAATTCACAGCTAATCATCGTGCGCGATTACCTCGACATGGAAATGATAGGGCAAACCATCGACGACGCTGCCGGAGAAGCATTCGACAAATGTGCCAAAGTCATGGGATTACCTTATCCGGGCGGCCCGGTGATAGACCGTCTGGCCAAAGAAGGCAATCCCGACCGTTTCGAATTCAACAAACCTCAGATTCCGGGATTGGATTACAGTTTCAGCGGTCTGAAAACCTCTTTCCTGTACTTTCTCCGGGATGAATTGAAAAAAAATCCCGATTTTATTCAGCAAAACCTGAACGACCTCTGTGCCTCCCTGCAAAAAACCGTGATCGACATATTGATGTCGAAACTGAAAAAAGCAGCCAGGCAAACCGGAATCAAACAAATTGCAATCGGAGGAGGCGTTTCTGCAAACTCT
Source organism: uncultured Odoribacter sp. (assembly GCA_900544025.1). Lineage (GTDB taxonomy): Bacteria > Bacteroidota > Bacteroidia > Bacteroidales > Marinifilaceae > Odoribacter. Next base: position 2,670 of record UQTM01000020.1, on the reverse strand, counting down.
GCCCTGCAAAAAGCCGTACACGAAGAAGCCGAACGCTCCGGCTGGGAAGTATTTATCCCCCGGCTCGGTTTTTCGCTCGACAATGCCGGAATGGTCGCCGTGACGGGGTACTACAAATATCTGGCTGGACAATTTACCGGACTGGACACGGCTCCTTATGCCAGAACAACCTTGTGATTTTTCCGGGAAAGGCATAACGATTGCTCCCACCGCTGTGGAACAGGCACACAAGGATACGGAATCCGGTTATAAAAGCTATAACACAGAATCAATTATGAAAATATTAGTGACTTACGACATCCCTCGCGAACCGTTCGCCTCGCTGCCTGAAAATTGGGAAGTGACATTTCCCGAAAAAGAGGCATTGGACAAAGAAGAACTTATCCGTATGCTTCCCGATTATGATGTGATGTTAGCTATATTTCATCATCCCATCGATAAAGAAATTCTCGATGCCGGAAAAAAATTAAAATTAATCAGTAACTATGGCGTAGGCTATAACAACATCGATATTCGATATGCCCGGCAAAAAGGAATTGCAGTAAGCAACACTCCCCACTCGGTATGCAACCCTACGGCGGAACTGGCAATGGCATTGATGCTCTCCGCAGCCCGGCGCATTGCAGAATGTAACCTACGCATACGCACCGAAAAAGAATCCATGTGGGGAACGATGCGTAACCTCGGCTTCGGGTTGGAAGGGAAAACATTGGGAATTATCGGCATGGGAAACATCGGGAAAAATGTCGCCCGCAAAGCAGAGGCTTTCGGTATGAATATCATATACCACAATCAGCATAGCGAAGTGCCCGGCTACCGGAAAACCGATCTGCCCACCCTGTTGCAACAATCCGATTTCATTACGCTTCACACGCCGCTAACTCCGGAAACCCGTCATTTGATAGGTAAACAGGAATTGGCACAAATGAAAAAAACAGCCATATTGATAAACACAGCCAGAGGAGCGGTAATAGACGAAGCCGCCTTAACCGAAAGCCTGATGAAACGGGAAATTGCAGGAGCGGCCCTCGACGTTTTTGAATACGAACCCCGGATCACAGAACAACTATACCGGCTGGATAACGTGGTGCTTACTCCGCACATCGGAACAGGCACGATAGATGCCCGCATAGCGATGGGACAGGAAGCCATCGATAATATCCGAAACTTTTTTGCAGGCACTCCGACCAATATCGTAAACTGACAAGAAAAAAATTTGGAAAACAATAAAGAGGGAGGACGGCTAAAAAGCTTATCCTCCCTCTCTCGTTTTATAAACCGATATCCGATCTTCACTTTTAACGTAAATAAAAAAGCGGCCAAATTCCTTTGGCCGCTTTTCTTGTATTTAGCGAAAACTTTCGATCGTCAATTGAATTTCACAAAGTTTTCCTGAGTCATCGGTTCTTTCGGATATTTCAGTCCGGCTTCCTGCAAAAGCGCATCGATCTTTTCAGCTTCATGGAAAGGAGGATTATAGGGACGAAGAGCATTATAACGCACCCGTCCTTCTGCATCGATAATCGCTACATGAGGGATACCTTTCACCCCATACATCGGATTGAACACATTTCCCGAAGAAAAAGCCACTTTCCAGGTCATATCCGCATCCTTCATAAACTCTTTCATTAACTCGAATTCTTTTTCAGGATTACCTTTCGTATCGACAGCCTCAGGCTTTTCTCCCGGATGACGGCGGATATGGCGTCCCTGTACACTCGTCACCCCGATGATTTCCACCGGATATTTCTTATATCTTTTCTGCAACTCCCGGATATTGGGGAAAGACATCACGCAAGGCCCACACCAAGTAGCCCAGAAATCCAAAACCACCACTTTCCCTTTCAGATCCGACAAATGTCCGGTTTTTCCGCTGCTTGCCCAAATAAACTCAATATCGGGAGCTTCCCCACCGATCAGTTTATTTAAAGCGATCGGACTTTTCAAGTAAGCAATATTGGAATTTGCCCGGTTTATATCTGCTTCATTACCGGCTTTAGTGGCATTCGCCAATAAACGTTCCTGCTGTTTCAAAATGCTGACACGCAAAGCTTCCCGGTCGTTATCCTGCATCAGGGAATCCAAAGCCAAAGCGCTGTCGAACAAAGAAACGGTTGCCTTTATCTGTTGATCGCTCAATTGATCGTCGATAAACGGAAGAATCGATTTATATAATTCTGCCTTGGCTTTCTGGTCGCCTGCGACATTCAACATCAAACGAGAAAAAAGTGTAGTTCCCAAAACCGAATCACGGAATACTTCTCCTACAGAAGGATGAGCCAATAACACAGCCACTTCTTCCGGAGTGTATCCGCCTTTTTCCCGGGCAGGATCATACACCAGACGGTAATATGCAGCCACAGCTCCTTCCTTATCCTTCTTTTGAGATAATTGATCCAAACGGGGAGCAACCCATTCTTTTACAGGTTTAGACCGCAAAAAAGTGTTCCATTGAGACAACATTCCCAATTGCCGGGCATTAGCTTTCATAATATCGAATGTCTGACCGGCTTCCGCCAACTGTCTTTTCACACTCGCTTCTTTCTGCTCCGGAGTACTGTCCCTGTTCAGCAAAGTCTGATGAGCCTTGCTCAGCACATCTTTCAACTGTTCGTCTGTCGGTGCTTTCTTGCAGGCTCCGAAACAAAGCCCGACCGCCAACACCAAAAT
>UQTM01000019.1 GCA_900544025.1 uncultured Odoribacter sp. | reverse complement strand
CATGGGCGAGAACGGCTTCCGCCGGTTTATGCATCAAACCGCCATTTGTTCCGCCATACACTAAATTCCATCCGCGTTTGGCAATCCCCTCGCCTAATGCGGCAGCATCTCTGAAATAAGCCTCCTGGATATGATCGGCAGAAGCACAAAATACACCAATATACATAATTTCAAATATAAGAAAAAAAGAGTGCTACTGCACTCTTTTATATATTAAGCATCGATCGTCGCATAGGTTGCGTTCTGCTCGATAAATTGCCGCCGTGGCGGTACATCATCTCCCATAAGCATCGAGAAAATACGATCGGCTTCTGCTGCATTCTCGATGGAAACCTGACGCAAGGTGCGCACTTCGGGCGACATTGTAGTGTCCCACAACTGCTGGGCGGTCATTTCACCCAAACCTTTATAGCGCTGGATATGCAGGCTGCTTTCTTTTCCATTACCCATTTCCTGTATCAACTGCAACCGCTGCTCCTCTGTCCAGCAATAACGCTGATCTTTACCTTTCTTCACAGAATAAAGCGGAGGAGTGGCGATATATAAGTAACCGTGCTCGATCACCGTCTTCATATACCGGAAGAACAAAGTCATAATCAAAGTAGCGATATGGGCTCCATCGACATCGGCATCGGCCATAATAACGATTTTATGATAGCGGATTTTCTCCAGATTCACTTCTTTGCTATCCTCTAAAGTACCGATCGTGATTCCCAAAGCCTGAAAAATAATCTTGATTTCCTCGCTTTCAAACACACGGTGCTGCATAGCCTTCTCCACATTCAGGATTTTACCGCGCAAAGGCAATATGGCCTGAAATTTACGGTCACGCCCCTGCTTTGCCGTACCTCCTGCCGAGTCTCCCTCGACCAAAAAGATCTCGCAATTCTCCGGATTGTTATCCGAACAGTCGGCCAGCTTACCGGGTAGCCCCGAACCGGACAACACGGTCTTCCGTTGCACCATTTCTCTGGCTTTCCGGGCTGCATGACGGGCAGTAGCGGCTAAAATCACTTTATCTACAATCGCTTTCGCATCTTTCGGATGTTCTTCCAGATAATTCGTCAATACGTTTGAAACTGCCTGCGACACAGCCGTTCCTACTTCCGTATTTCCCAATTTGGTTTTAGTCTGTCCCTCGAACTGGGGCTCGGCCACTTTTACCGACACCACAGCCGTCAAACCTTCACGGAAGTCATCGCTGTTAATATCGAATTTCAGCTTAGAAAGCATATTGTGGCTCTCGGCATAATTTTTTAAGGTAGAGGTCAAAGCCCGTTTAAATCCGGCAAGATGCGAACCGCCTTCTATCGTATTGATATTATTGACATACGAAAATACATTTTCAGTAAACCCTGTATTATAGTGCAGGGCTACTTCCATCGGAATGCCGTTCTTTTCGGTAGAGATTGCAATGGTTTCGTCGATCAGTTTTTCACGGTTATTGTCGATATATTCTACAAATTCGCTCAATCCTTTCTCAGAATAGAACACCTCGTGACGAGGCTCGTTCGTTTCGGGATCGAGTTCCCTTTTATCGGTGATCGATAAGCGGATTCCCTTATTCAAATAAGCCAATTCCCGCAAACGGGCGGAAAGAATATCGTATTTGTATTCCGTTACATAGAAAATAGAATCGTCCGGCTTAAAGGTGATTGTCGTTCCGGTACGGTCTGTTTCGCCGATAATTTGTATATCTCCGGTAGGAGCACCTTTACAGAATTCCTGTTTCCAGATTTTACCTTCCCGGTGAATCTCGGCAATCAGTTTCGTGGATAAGGCATTTACACAAGATACACCCACTCCGTGCAAACCACCAGACACTTTATAGGAATCTTTGTCGAACTTACCTCCCGCATGCAACACGGTGAGCACGACTTCCAATGCCGATCTGTTTTCCTTACTATGGCGTGCCGTCGGAATACCACGGCCGTTATCCCTCACGGTGATAGAGTTGTCCTCGTTTATAAACACTTGTATATGGCTGCAATACCCTGCCAAAGCCTCGTCGATGGAGTTGTCCACCACTTCATATACCAGATGATGCAATCCTCTGGAGTTCACATCTCCAATATACATAGAGGGACGCATTCTCACAGCTTCCAAACCTTCCAGTACCTGAATACTATCGGCGGAATACTCTTTATTCATTTTCTCTGTCTCTTCGCTCATATCTTTGTTTAATTATTTCCAATCTTTTATATGGGTAATTTATTTCCTATTTCCCAACAAAACATGCAAATATAAGCATTTTTAATGAGAAAAAACCTTTTTATTTCTCTAAAAAATAACAATTTCAAATTGTTTTCGGGCATTCCTATTTTCCTGCTCCAAGTCTAAAATCATTTCGTCAAACCCTCCCCATATCTCTATTCCGAATCCAATAAAATCCAACTTTCAGTTCTCTGTTTTCCTGATTTCTTTTCTGTTTTTATAGAAAGTGACCGGATTCCCCAGGGGCAGCCCTTTTACGAAATAAGAAAGCCTTCACGGAAAGCAGACGTCGCCTTACTCTGTATAAAAATCGAAAAGACAGAATAACAAAAAAAGAGGTTGCCGATGACAACCTCTTTTCTGATTTTCTTCTAACGGTAGTTACATCAAACTAAATGTACAGGTAACTCCCGCCATAACGATCGCCACCATACTCATCAGTTTAATCAAAATATTAAGGCTCGGTCCGGATGTGTCTTTAAACGGATCGCCGACCGTATCGCCGATTACCGTAGCTTTATGACATTCGGAGCCTTTACCGCCCAAATGCCCTTCTTCTACATATTTCTTAGCATTATCCCAGGCTCCGCCGGAATTAGCCATAAATATCGCCAGCACGAATCCCGATCCTAAACCTCCCGCCAGCAAGCCCATCACGCCTGCCACGCCGAACAGTAAGCCGACAACAACAGGGATAACGATTGCCAGTAAGGAAGGAAAAATCATTTCATGCTGCGCTCCTCTGGTAGAAATCTCCACACAACGGGCATAATCCGGCTCGGCTTTCCCTTCCATAATTCCTTTGATTTCCCTGAACTGCCGGCGCACTTCGTTCACCATTTTCTGAGCGGCACGTCCCACGGCATTCATGGTCAAACCACAAAATAGAAAGGCCATCATCGAACCGATAAACACTCCTGCCAACACTTTGGGATTCATCAGATTGACATCGTAATAAATCATCATATCCTTCAGGGTTGCCGACACCGTATGAACGGTGTCGTTCCCGATTTCGAGCGTAGTTTCTCCCAAACGCACCAATCCGATTTTAATTTCTTCGATATACGAAGCCAGCAAAGCCAGTCCGGTCAAAGCGGCAGAGCCTATAGCAAAACCTTTTCCGGTGGCAGCAGTCGTATTTCCCAGCGCATCCAGCGCATCGGTACGTTTCCGGACTTCTTCGCCCAATTCGCTCATTTCGGCATTTCCTCCCGCATTATCCGCAATCGGTCCGTAAGCATCGGTGGCAAGGGTGATTCCCAGCGTAGAAAGCATACCTACCGCTGCGATCCCCACTCCATACAGCCCCATAGACATATTGGCCATATCGAATTCCGCAGCACACAGATAAGCCAGAATAATCCCCACCACAATCGTAAGCACCGGAATTGCCGTCGAAATCATTCCCGTACCGATACCTTTAATGATAACGGTAGCAGCACCTGTTTCCGAACTTTTGGCAATATCCTGGGTAGGCTTATAAGCATGAGAAGTATAGTGTTCCGTAGCCTTTCCGATTACGATCCCGGTCAGCAAGCCGACAATCACAGAACCGCAAATCCAATAGCTCAATCCCAACAAATGAATCACGACGAAACTCGCCACCACGATCAGCACGGAACTCACATTGATCCCTCTGTCCAATGCGCGGAGTAACTGTAACTGTGAAGCACCTTCTTTCGTCTTTACTAAAAAAATCCCCAATAAGGAAAGAATCACTCCAAACGCTGCGATCAGCATCGGAGCCAATATGGCATTGAACTGCAATTCGGGCGTCAGGGTATAAGCGGCGGCACCCAAAGCGGCTGTGGCTAAAATAGAGCCGCAATACGATTCATACAGGTCGGCACCCATACCGGCAACGTCTCCCACATTATCCCCCACATTATCGGCAATGGTCGCCGGATTACGCGGATCGTCTTCCGGAATGCCCGCTTCCACTTTTCCCACCAGATCGGCGCCTACATCGGCAGCCTTGGTGAAGATACCTCCTCCGACTCTGGCAAATAAAGCCTGCGTAGAAGCACCCATTCCAAAAGTAAGCATGGTCGTCGTAATCATCATGGCTTTATGAGAGGAATCCGCATCCTCCACAAAATAATCCAGCACCAGCCACCACAAAGAAATATCCAGTAAAGCAAGCCCTACGACCACCAATCCCATAACGGCTCCGGAACGGAAAGCCACCTTCAATCCGTCGTTCATACTCCGGCTGGCGGCATTGGCCGTACGGGCCGAAGCATAAGTCGCCGTCTTCATACCGATAAATCCGGCAAGTCCGGAAAAAAATCCTCCGGTCAGGAAAGCGAACCAAACCCATCCATTTTGTAATTCAGGGCCGTAAGCCATCCAGGCAAAAAAGAGGCAAAGCACCAAAAATACGATACCTACGATCTTGTATTGCTGTTTCAGATAGGCCATAGCCCCTCTTCTTACATGTCCGGCGATGCGTTTCATCGTATCTGTCCCTTCCGGCTCCTTCATCATTCCCTGAAAAAAGATCCGGGCAAAAATCAGCGCGATAATAGAACAGGCCGGAACGATCCAAAATAAATTATTCAACATAAGCTAAAGTATTTCGGTTTATTCGGCAGGCATTCCCGTTGCCACACTCTTACTACGTTCGATAGACTGCAAAGCCAGGTAGTGGTCTCCGAATTTCTCCAGATTGTCCAGTTCGGTTTCGAACTGATCCTGGTGAACTTCTTCTTCAGCCGTTAAAGCTTCGAATAATTTCTTGGAAACGGAATCCGCATTAGCGGCACATTCGTTAGCCCATTTGTTATAATCGTCCACGCTTCCGGTCTCCATTTTAACAGCCTGCTCCAGCATACCTTTCACATCATGGATTTTCAGTACACTGCCCGAAACTTTCATTTCGACCTCCCCTTTCAGGAATAAAATACGTTCGGCCAATTGCTCCACGTGCATCATTTCCTGAATCGCAATTCTCTTAAACAAATTGGAAACCAGGTCAAAACCCATGTCATCACAACGAAAATGGAAATACATATACTGATGAACAGCCAGTAATTCATCGGCAACAGCCTTATTCAATAATTCAATGCTTTTTTCTCTCTTACTCATGATTTTATTCTTTTAAAATTAGTTATATTAAAATTTCGCAATGATCGTTACAAAATTAGCATAATTCTTAAATTGACAAAGAAAACAAAGGTTTATTTCCGGCAAAAAAAAATCCGCAAAAATCGGTAACTTTTCAAAGAAAAACGTCCCCCATTTTTGCGGAAATATCATCATTTCAAAAAACGAACTGTAATAAAGTCATTCCCTGAAATTATTTTTTATCCTGCTTGTAAAGTAACTTTCCACGCTGTTCGATCACCCAATTGCTTCCCACTTTTCTTACATTCAGCGTATCGTCGTCTTCCTGATTCCAGGCATATCCGCCCCGGTTCGGCAATTCCCGGCGATCGAGCACAGGACGGTTCGCATTGTCCGGTAAAAACACTTCGGCTTTCGTCGAATCGGCAGAAAAAACAACAAAGGCAGAAGAAGTCGAAGCCGTATCGGTAACAGAATTCAGGCGAACCCCATCCTCGAAAAGACGGATACAATTCTGCCGTACTTCCGACCACGTATAACCTGCGGCCGCATTACAGCCATGATCGTCATTGGCTACACCGATTACCTTTTTCGTTGTATCCACCGGCTGATATACCAACACCAGTTTTTTCTTCGCATCGGTCATCGTCAGTTCTTTTTCCTTGATCGAATAATTCGAAACCTCATTCAAGGCTTTCAGATAACGATCCTCGAAACTCATATCAGGACAATACATCATGGTTACTCCTCCTGTTTTGATCGTCAAAGCTCCTTTTTTATCGGATTTATAAGTCCCGAAAAAACGATTACACCCGGCAGAGCCATATACCGTACTGTCTTTAAACACTAAAGTCGGTAATTCCTGTGGATTGACGACAACCGTATCGTTTTTCGTCATAGACTTTAATTCCCACTCTTGTGCAGTAAGGTTCATTTCTGCTTTCTCTCCGCTTTTACAGCCAAAGGCCGCCAGTACAACGGCCAAAATCATAAATTTCATGTTTCCCATCTCAAAATTGTCTTAAGGTTTTTTATTTTACTTTTCCATAGAGGTCATACTCATCGACCCCCGTAATTTCAATACTATAAAATTCTCCTATTTTCAATGATTTATCACCTTGTTCTTCAATCAAAACTTCAGGATCGACTTCCGGAGAATCGTGCTCCGTTCGTCCAATATAATATCCTTCTTCTTTTCTATCGATCAACACTTTAAACGTTTTTCCTATACATTCGCGATTCACTTCTTCGGAAACAGCCGATTGCAACTCCATAATGATTTCAGCCCGTTGCTTTTTTACCTCTTCGGGTATATCGTCCGAATAATGCTTATCACAATAAGTATCTTCCTCGTGAGAATAGGGAAACACTCCCAAACGCTCGAATTTCATCTCTTTGACAAACTCACATAGCTCTTCGAAATCCTCTTCCGTTTCTCCCGGATGCCCGGTCATTAAAGTAGTCCGGATAAAAATTCCCGGTACTTCTCTACGGATTTTACGGATCAGCTCGGTAATTTGTTTCTTTGTCACCCCTCTTCGCATCACATTCAGCATACGATCGCTACAATGCTGTAAAGCAATATCGAGATATTTACATATATTTTTCCGGTTTCGCATAACCGGTAATAATTCTTCGGGAAAACCTGCGGGATAAGCATAGTGTAATTTAATCCACTCCACTCCCGGAATATCGGCCAAAGCATCCACCAGTTCGGCCAATTTGTTTTTCCCGTACAAATCTATACCGTAATAAGTTAAATCCTGTGCCACAATCAAAAGTTCTTTTACCCCCTTTTTCACCAATTCGCGGCACTCGTCCAGGATTTCATCGAATTCACGTGATTTATGCTTCCCGGTCATAATCGGAATGGCACAATAAGAACACGTTCGGTTACAACCTTCCGAAATCTTCACATACGCATAATGTGAAGGAGTGGTCAGGATTCTCTGATTCCGAACACTCTCATTATAATGTTTACCTAATTTTTCAAGTATTCCTTTCCAGTCGAATTTACCGAAAAAAGCGTCCACTTCCGGAATTTCCACTTTAAGTTCATCTCCATAACGTTGTGAAAGGCATCCCATTACATATATCTGTTTTACCACACCTTCCTGTTTCAGTTCCACCTGTTCCAATATCGTATTTACCGATTCCTCCTTTGCATCGCCGATAAAACCACAGGTGTTCACCACAACGATTTCCGCATCGGAATTCTCCACGTCCGTTTCTGTAAGATATCCGGCCTTACCGAGCTGTTTCAGTAATAACTCCGTATCCACCAGATTTTTGGAACATCCCAAACTGATTACATTTACTTTTTTCATATACTTCCGGTCGTTTTCAACTTTTTTCAGGCGGCAAAGGTATAAAAAAACATTATCTTTGTTTTCCTATAAATCAAGAATGAATACGGAACAAAAATTACAATGGCTTCCCACTTCGGCTAAAGAGATGAAAGAACGGGGCTGGGAAAATGCAGATGTGATCCTGTTTAGCGGGGATGCCTATGTAGATCATCCTTCTTTCGGAGCAGCCGTTATCGGCAGGCTGTTGGAGTCATTGGGCCTAAAAACGGCTATCGTACCACAACCCAACTGGCGGGATGATTTGCGGGATTTCCGAAAGCTGGGACGCCCCAACTTATTTTTCGGTATCAGCGCAGGATCCATGGATTCTATGGTAAACCATTATACCGCATCCAAAAGATTGAGGTCTGAAGATGCTTATACACCGGCCGGAAAAGCCGGGGCACGTCCCGATATGCCTACGGTCGTATATGCACAAATACTAAAAAAACTCTATCCCGATGTTCCGGTGGTTATCGGAGGCATCGAAGCCTCGTTAAGACGTTTCACCCACTACGATTATTGGAAAGATTCCTTACAACCCTCGATATTGGCGGCAAGCGGTGCGGATATGCTTATCTACGGCATGGGAGAAAAACCTTTGACGGACATTTGCCGGCTATTGAAAAAGGGGGTTCCTTTCGACAGACTGACCAACGTGCCCCAAACAGCCATTCTCCGGGCTCAGAACGAAACCTACGCTACCAATTCCAAATGGGCGGAGATCGTTCTGCACTCCCATGAACAATGCCTGAAAGACCGGAAAAAACATGCAGAGAACTTTCGTCACATAGAAGAAGAATCCAATAGCATCGAGGCAGCCAAATTAATCCAGCAAATCGGCAATCAACGCCTGATCGTTAATCCGCCCTATCCCCCTTTAACGACAAAAGAGCTGGATGCCGTCTATGAGCTGCCTTTCACCCGTTTGCCCCATCCCCGTTATAAAGGGAAGGAAATTCCGGCCTATAATATGATTCGCCACTCTGTTACCATGCACAGAGGATGTTTTGGAGGATGTGCTTTTTGTACCATTTCGGCACACCAGGGAAAATTTATTATATCCAGATCACCGGAATCCATTTTGAAAGAACTCGACCGGGTGGCAGAAATGCCGGATTTCAAAGGAACGATTTCCGATCTGGGAGGTCCTTCCGCCAATATGTACGCCATGAAAGGCAAAAACCAGGATATATGCAACAGGTGTAAACGTGCTTCCTGTGCCTATCCCACCATCTGCAAAAATCTGAATACAGACCACACTCCGCTTTTAAAATTATATAATGCGACCCGGAAACATGCCGCCATAAAGCATTGTTTTATCGGTTCCGGCATCCGGTACGACCTGTGCCTGCACGACACCGGAAACAAAACGGTGAACCAGGCTAATGCAGATTACCTTGAAACGGTCGTCCGGCACCATGTGTCGGGACGTTTTAAAGTGGCTCCGGAACACGCGGCAGATCAGGTATTACACCTGATGCGTAAACCATCTTTCAAGCTGTTTTACGAACTGAAACAGAAATTCGACCAGATAAACCGGAAAAATAACCTGAATCAACAACTCATCCCCTATTTTATATCTTCACATCCCGGTTGCCGTTTGGAAGATATGGCGGAATTGGCCGTGGCAACCAAACAATTGGATTTCAAGCTGGAACAGGTGCAGGATTTTACTCCGACTCCGATGACGCTTGCGACGACCATATACTACACAGGATACCATCCATATTCGCTCGAAGAGGTCAAAACAGCCAAAACGGAGAGCGAAAAGAAAAGTCAAAACATGTTCTTCTTTTGGTACAAAAAAGAATTTAAAGAAAAAATTATTTCTACCTTACGAAAAATCAAACGTCCCGACCTGATAAAAAGGTTGTACAACTTATAAAAAACTATTTTAAAAACTTTAATTTCTCACTCTGAATCATTAACTTTGGCGATAAAATTGCAAGTGAAGATGAAATATTTATGGTTAGGTCTTATATTGGTTTTATTCTCAGCCTGTAATAGCAAAGTAAAACAGGCGAATAGACGAGGATTGGAATACATCAAACAAAACATGTACGATCAGGCCATTACAGAATTCAATAATGCATTGTCTGTCAATAGCGAATGGTTTCCGGCTTACTATAACCGGGCGATTGCGTATTCGAATACCCGCCGTTACAAAGAAGCTCTGAACGACTTCAACTACTTGATTGCCAATTTTCCGGGACATGCCGAATCTTATTTTAACCGGGCTATCGTCTATGAAAACCTGGGTGTTTATCCGCAAGCCATTCAGGACTATACGGAAACCGTCAAACTGAGGCCGGATTTCATCATGGCTTATCATTACCGTGGGATCGCCCGTTTCAGAATGAACGACTTCGACGGCGCTCTGGCCGATTACAATCAGGCATTGGAATTAGGGAACGGCATATCGATGGACGTCGCCACAGCTAAAGAATTCGGCTTAAATTCAAGTGCCCTTTATTTTAACCGGGGTGTCGTCATGCAAAAGAAGGGAAATATTGAAGCGGCCATAAAAGATTACTCCGCCGCTATCCGGATCGACCCCTCGAGCGCAAAATCATATTATAACCGGGCGATCGCTCAAATGGCACTCAACCGGAACGGAGAAGCTTTAAAAGATTTGGATATCGCTTCCAAACTGGGTTATACCAAAGCCGATCACGTGAAAAAAATGTATTTTGATAATTGAGCTCCTGTTCTAAATAAAAAGAACTTTTCTATTCCAGCCTGCGACAGTATGTGCAGCCATTGGAAATAGGATAATGTGTATGTGTGATGAAAAGACTTTTATTATTATGCCTCGCTTGCTTTTTGCAGGTGGGATGGCTTTTTGCAGAAGGCCATGACATTAAAATAAGCATTCCTAAAATGGCCCATAAACAAGTTATATTGGCTTTTTACAGGGATAAACAAGTTCTTGCCGCAGATACAGCTCAACTGGACGAAAATGGAAACGGAGCTTTCAAAAAGCCCCAAAAATTAGCGCATGGCTTATATATTCTCTATTTCTCACCGAGTAATATTTTCGATCTCATCATCGGAAGCAATCAGAACTTTTCTATAAAAACCGATCCGGACGATATTATCAACCACATTCAATTCGAAGGTTCTCCTGAAAATACAGCTTTTTTAGATTTTCAAAAATTCATGACTGCTCACAATCAGAAAATGAGAAAAATCTATCAGGAAATAGAACAAGACCCGGATAAAGATAAAAACAGGCAAAAATACAACGACTTGCTCAAGCGAACCGGACAAGAGGCGGAAAACTACGTTATGGGATTGATCGGGAAATTTCAAGGAACAGCCTTAGCCACTTTTCTAAATGCTATGCGGACTCCGGAAATTCCGGATTTTTCCGGGGAAATTCCGGAAAACACCCAAGACCGGGAAATGGAAATCAGAAGAAGAGGCTATTTTTACCGTAAAGCGCATTATTGGGATTATATCAATTTCCAGGACAGCACTTTAATCCGTACTCCGACACAGGTATTCAAAGGTAAACTGGATGAATTTTTCACCGATATGGTACTGCCCCATCCGGATTCGGTCTTGCAGGAATCTATCCGTATCATTGAAAAATCAAGGGGCTGTAAACCTATGTTCAACTATCTGACAGGATATTGTTTTCAGTCGATAGCCGGCAAAGCCGACAGCATCATGGGTATGGATGCCGCATACGTCAAATTCTCCAATCGTTACATTCTTTCCGGAGATATCGGCTGGCTCGATCAAAAGGGACTGGAAAAAGTGCGCGAAAATGTGGGGCGGCTGCAATATAATCTGATCGGGGAAACGGCTCATGAATTAAAATTACCTACCCTGGAAGGAACCTGGGTCAGCCTGCACGAATTGAAAGCCCCGTTTACTTTTCTCGTATTCTGGGAGGAAAATTGCGGACATTGTAAAAAGCAAGTGCCTGAAATAAAGACCAAAATCCTGGATAAATTCAAACCCTACGGACTAAAAGTCTTTGCTGTACATACCCAGCCCCATAAAGAAAAATGGGAACAATTTGTCACAGAACACGAACTGTTCGACTTTATTAACTGCTGGGATCCATACGGACAAGCCAATATCCGTACTTATTATAACGTAGTTTCCACCCCTGCCCTGTATCTTCTGGACAAAGACAAAAAGATCATTGCCAAAAACATTTCTGTAAACCAGATGGAAGATATTTTAAAAGCAGAATATAAGAAAGCGGGCATAGAAATCGAATAAGTAATAAATTGTCAAGAATATAAATTGTGAGTGTAATGATGAAAAGACTATTTCTTCTAAGTTGTATCGGACTTCTTTTGCCAATGGGATACACCCTGGCACAGGGACATCATATTAAGATCACTGTCCCGAAAATGGCTAATAAGCAGATCATATTGGCTCATTATTTCGAAGGCAAAGTATATGCCTCGGACACAGCCCGTTTAGATGCTTCGGGGGCAGGAGTTTTTACGGGTAAAAATAAATTGGGGAAAGGTATGTATTTGCTTTTGTTTTCACCCAGCAATTATTTCGATGTTATCATCGGCAATAACCAAAATTTTTCGATAAAGACCGACACGATGGATGTCATCAATCGCATTCAGATAGAAGGTTCCCCCGAAAATCAGGCCTTTTTGGATTTTCAAAAATTCATGATGGCACAAAATCAGAAAACACGGAAAATCAGCCAGGATTACGAAAAAGACCCGAATAAAGAAGCGAACAAGCAAAAATATTCGGCGCAGTTCGATCAGGCCGACAAGGAAGTACGCGCTTATATCGCAAATTTAAACAAGCAATTCCCGGGCTCGGCATTGGCCACTTTTGCAAATTTCACCTTATCCACCCCTATCCCCGATTTTTCAAAAACGGTCCCCGCAGGAACCAAAGACCGGGATATGGAGATACAGAGAAAAGCGTATTTCTTTAATAAGGCACACTATTGGGACTATACCAATTTTAAAGACAGTACACTGATCCGCACTCCGATCTTTAAAAATAAAATCGACAATTACTTTAATAACATGATTCTGATGCATCCCGATACCGTTTACAAAGAATCGGTAAACATCATCGAGAAATCAAGAAGCAGTAAGGCCATGTTCCGTTATTTGGTCAGCTATTGTTTCAATTTTGCCCTCGAAAGCAAGGTAATGGGAATGGATGCCGCTTTCGTGAAAATCGCAAAACGCTACTATCTCACCGGGCAAGCCGATTGGGTGGATAAAGAAAATCTGGAAAAAATAGAACGTGAGGTATTGCTGACGCAATACAATCTGATCGGCGAAACGGCACCGGAGCTGAAACTTCAAACTCTGGAAGGCAACTGGGTAAGCCTGCATGAAACGAAAGCCCCGTTTACCTTACTGCTATTTTGGGAAGAAAATTGCGGGCATTGTAAAAAGCAGGTTCCCGAGATAAAAACAAAACTGTTGGAAAAATTCAAACCTTACGGGTTCAAAGTATTTGCCGTACATACCCAGCCGGAAAAAGAAAAATGGGAAAAGTTCGTCACCGAACACGAGCTATTCGACTTTATCAACTGCTGGGACCCGCACAATCAAAGTAATTTCCGGGCATATTATCACGTGGATTCTACTCCTGTGCTATACCTTTTGGATAAAAACAAAAAGATCATCGCCAAGAAGTTAGATGTCGAACAACTCACCGATATGCTGACCAGAGAATATAAGAAAATGGGAATCGATGTAAAATAGGTTCTTCCGGTCAAAAGAACTAACTATATAAAAAAATCGTGTAAAGCAGGTTTTCTACTTTACACGATTTTTTTATTTGCCCGATGTTTTCCCTCCCACTTTTCTGTCCGGCAAAATATAAAGTTAACGCTATATCATTGTCTATCGTTGCGATCTATTAAGAGGCCGTAAGCATAAACCCATAAAGCATTTTATCCTGTTCACCCGTTCGGGAACGACAAAAATCAACGCTCCCCCGAACATTTACCCAACACACCCCGATCCTATTCCGTGCAGTTTCCATACCTGTTTGCATATCTCTGCGTACAAGGGCAATGCACAAGGCATTTTAAACAAGTGCTGCATCCATACACATCAACGATTTCATCTCTTGGAACAGAGCTACTCCAAAGCTTTCCTTTAAGAACTTTTTTCTCGCATACCTTTGTACAAATATTGCAATCTCTGCACTTTGGCAATAAAGGTTCATGTACTACTGTTTCCAACGGTGCATCGGTTAAAACAGTACCGAGACATTGCGCTGCACCATATTCAGGAGTTATTAATAAATTGTTTTTCCCAATCCACCCTAATCCGCCAAGTAGCGCAACCGTTTTATGAGGTAATACGGATTCTTTTGTTTCAAAATCAAAGACTTTATCAGCTACTAATCCCGCATCGGATTGTGATATGGCTTTATAGCCTTTTTCGGTAAGGAACTTAGCCAATTCGTCTGCTATTTCTCCTGCTTTATTTTCAGTTTGTGTATATTCATCATCATCGAAATTGTAATTGTCGTCTATCCGTGCCTGTACATAATCGGGTGTACCGAATACCTGCATAACATATTCTGTGGTTAGCGGAAGTGCAAAAACAATGGCATTCGGAAGTTGCCTGTTTTGTTTTTCCCCTAAATGCGATATGCAGACAAAGTGTATTAACTCCGCTCCCTTATTTTTTAATTCGTTTTCTATTTCTTGATTTAAATTTTTCATTTTTCTTTCTTTGCAATAGGGATATAAATATCTGTTATCAACTCCGAAGCCGGAATCTTCTCGGGTGTGTTCATATAAGTTTCAAAGGTGAACTGCTCCTGCAAAACATAATCACTTGTCGGTAGCCAATCAAGATAAATATAACGGTACACCCTGTTCAACTCATGGTATAGCCCTTTAAAACGAAAAATAGCATACTTACCCGAAGGAATTTCATACACGCCAAAGCCTTTAGGTACTTTGAATGATTGCGGCAATGTTACTCCAACCATAAAGCGGCTCTGTTCTTCAAGCGTGATAAAAGGATAATCAAGAGTCAGACTCACGTATTTACATCCTTTCGACGATAATTCATAGCTTTCAGAAAATTGGAATAACTGCTTCCATAAAATAGAAAAACTACGACTGACATTCTGTGTTCTCTCTAATTTCAAATACGCAATCCGTATATTAGGCACTCTTTCAATACTCGGTTCAATCTGTATAGGGTTCTTTCCTTCAGGACAAGCATTTGAATGTCTTTTACGAAATTCAGGTATAGAACAATTAAAATAGTTTTTGAATGCCCTTGAAAGCGTGTGTTTATTCTGATAATTGATTTGACGAAGCAGTTCGGGGGCACTTATATCAGTCGATATTAACTTAAAAGCAATATATTCCAATCTTAATCGCTGGATATAATTTCCAAGACTATCGCCGGAGACTGCTTTAAAAAGTCGGCGGAAATGATATTTGGAAATACATACTATTTGGGATAACTTTTCAGAATCAAGGTCGTCAAATAAATGACAGTTGATATATTCTTGAACTCTTATTACTAATTCATATTGTATGTGAGCTGTATTGATTTTTTGCTTCCATCTTTTAATTTCAGGTAACCGTTTGGACATAATTTCCCTTAATTCCGATGAAGTATGACTTATTCCGACCTCTTTATAATATTCTTCAGGGAAAAGTCCCCAAAGGTAGATAAGATAATCCATCGAGAAGTCATATCGCTTAACTCCATTTTTCAAACAGTAATCACAATATTCCTCATTTTGGTCTGCCCTAAGATCGGTATAATCAATATCCAAAGGAATTCCGCAAGTTTGGCAATATTTTGTTTCAGCATTGATTTTCATTCGCTTTCAATTATTGAGTGCAAAGTTACTCAATATGTTATGCCAAAAGTTACCATAAATAGCCTTCTTTCATTTCAATTCGTTTTTTTATTGATTTTTGCTATATTTTTTCCCATCATCGAGCAATTACAAAAACTAAAACCCCATTCTATCTATCGAGAAACAAGAAATGTGATTGTAATCTATTGAATAATAGATTTTTGAAGAAGAAGAGTATAACAATAGGTAACGATATAGAAATGAGCGAACTACTTTGGTCTGCTGTGTTTTTCCATCGCTTCAAATAAAGATATAAATAATAATCTAATTGTGTTGCTGAATAAAATATTTCTTTCTTTGTAAAATACGCTATCATGCTAAAATTTTAAGTGCAAAAATACAATTCGATGAATTTTGATTCACTTTTACACTTAATCATCTCATCAATAGGCATATCTTTGTGAGAAAATAAATGTATTGATATGGTAGAATTACGTAAAATTGTACATGTGTCACCTCATATAATATGTGAATTAGCAAAATAACTATAAGATTGCTATAAACTTACGTGACATATTTCCTCATCCATACACTCATGATGATGCCGTTGCTTTTATTGAATTAGCTAAAACAGGGGCATTAGGAGATGTTTTCGGTATCTATGCTGAAAATGAGTTTGTCGGTTGTTGTAGTTTAATCCCTCAAAGTGATGTTTATAGAATTAATGCAGAAATAGGATACTGGATTGGCGAACAATATTGGAGAAATGGATATGCAACAGAAGCTGTTAAACAATTAGTTGCAATAGCTTTTAATCAATTAGGCATCAATAGAGTATATGCAAATATTTTTGAATATAATGTCGCATCAATGAGGGAATTAGAGAAAATTGGATTTGAGAAAGAGGCAATTATTAAATTGTCCGTCATAAAAGAAGGACGAATATTTAATGAATACATATATAGCATTATGAATATATGAAAGATGAAGCAATAAAACATATAATTAGCAGGTGTAATCTAAATGAAATAGTTGATATACTGTCCGATAAATTGAGTGGTTCAGAGTTAAACTCTTTACTATTAGAAGTGTTTGACAGGCGTACCACAAAAGAAACACCATCTTCCTTATTGAGTAAATACAGTAAAAACAAATTGGCTAAACCTGCACAATTAGATTTTCTGGAATTTAAAGAGGAAGAATTGGAATGCTGTAAAATAATTGCGAATAACAACTATGAATTAATTGAGTTATCTCCTGTTGCTCAATTAGGTACAAGTAGTGTGATGGCAACAGTAAATCAAAAAAAAGTTCTTACAGCACTAAGAAACACGGAAGTTCAGTCCGACCCAACAAATGCAATAGCTTTGCATTATGCTTCATTAAAGAAAAGTAATGAACTGTCTGAGAAAACATATAATTTTGGTAACGTATCAAGAGTTATAAGAACTCAGGTTTTCTCAAACCCAAATTTTACACCTCATTTTCCTCTTTTGTGCCTAATCTCGTGCGGTATGGATACGGGTAGTTTTGAATTTGAAAGAACTGAATTACATAAACATTTAGCCATAACACAGAAGGTCTGCAAAGAAGTCTTTGGGTTTGAAAATATATTCTTTGAAATTATACCCTGCAAAGGATATGATGAAAAAAGTCAATTGGTATCAGATACCTTATTTTATACTAAAAATAGCGGTTTGGATATTCGTATTGCCAAATCAGATTCACATAATAATTATTACTACGGCATTAGAATTAAAGCTAAAATTATTATTAATGGGGTAGAACATGAAATAGGTGATGGAGGATTACTTAACTGGACTCAAAACTTATTGGCAAATAAAAAAGAACGTATGCTCACAATGGGGATAGGGATACAATTATTGCACTTATTTAAGAAACAAAAATGCTGAAATCTAAAGTCATATACGAAAGCGAAATAAACGAACATGTTAAAGTTATATATCCATGTTTTGAATTAAGGAATATTGTTGAGTATTTCTTTGAAATTAAAACGGAGAATAATTTAATAACTCCATTCTCAATAATTGCACTTCCTAATATGAACATTGTTGCGTCTGTTAATCTGACAGATAAAAGTCAAACTTTAAAAGTAGATAGGAAACTCGGTATTAAAGATACTACGTGCGATAAACTGTGTGGAAGTTTAACAGATGCAATCACCATAATACATGCACCTGGGACACATGAATTTGCAGTAAAATTCAAACCAGGTGTATTGTATCCGTTTTTGAAAGACGATATTCCTTACTTATTAGATAGTTACAAACCTTTAAATAACTATATAGATAATACGAGCATCGAAGAACTAAAATCTAAAAACACCTTCGATGAACGTGTAGATTATATAGAAAACTATCTTTTATCAAACATAGATATTTTTAAGTCAGATTATAAATTAGAGACTGTGATTAAGGCTATTTACTACATTACTCATTGTGGTGATTTTAAATCGAGTATAGTTAGTAAACAAGTTGGAGTATCAACACCAACACTAAATAGGTATTTTAAAGAGGTATTAGGGATGTCTCCGAAGCAATGTTGTCGAGCCTTGAGGTTTAAAATGGCTTTGTTAAATTACCGTTCTAAAGGAAGTAGTAATTTGTATGATGAGTTAGGATACACAGACTTCTCTCATTTTGCAAAAGAGTCTCAATGCCTAACAAATAAAAAACCATCTGAGTTATAGCAGATAAACAGAATCATTCAATAACAAAGCAATGCTTTAATAAATATATTAACCTATAAAGTTATGCTGATGAATGATTTAATAAAAATGAGGATATTTGAACTATTGTCCGAAGCCTCACAGGAAGTAACTAATGACGAATTACAAAATGCCTATGGCGAGTTATTGGAACATATCAGGTGTGTAAACAGTACACAAAACAAAAGCGGTTCCGAAACCGAAACCGCTTTACCGTATTTTATAAATCTATTCTTTACTTGGTGTTCGTAGCAATAGCCTCGTTTACCTGTTTCATCAGGTCTTTCACATCCTGATTGGCAGGTTCTACGGATTGAGCTTGCATTAAATAGTCCTTTGCCTTTTTAAAGTCGGCAACGGCTTTGGCTTTTTCCGATTCAAATTTAGCTTTATCCGTATTAGCAATGGGGTTTGCTGCTGCAATCACCTTTGCGCCATTATTGAAATACAAGGTAGCCAAACTCAAATATCCCTGAGTTTTATAGCTCTTCGTTTTCAGGCTAACGATTTTCAAATAGTTTTCAGCAGCTTTCGCCTCGTTCCCTGCTTTCTGGAAATTTTGTCCTTCTTTCAGAAAATAGGTTGCATACATCTGCTCCAATTTCACATTTCCGGGAAATGCTTTCATACCTTCTTCCAATGTAGTCAGCATTTCGGATGTTTTTTTCTGTTCTTTCAAAGCGATTGCTTTTCCATGATAAGCGCTGGCTGTTTTATACTTATTCTTGATAGCCATATCATAATATTTTTCAGCCGCAGCATAGTTCTTTGCCTTTGCAGCCGCTGTTGCCGTATTATAAATATAAGCATTATCTTTAAAATCAACTGCTTTCAGATAGGCTTCGAAATTTTTGAAGGCTTCTGCATAATTTTTTGCTTTCCAGGCATCGTTCCCGGCGTTCTTTTCTTTTGCTCCCGGAGTTGTTTGCGCGAAAACAGTTAGTGTCAACAATACGCTTAAAATCAATAATGCGATTCTTTTCATGATCTGATCGTTTTATATTTAACTAAAATATTTATTCATTGAGCCACTAAGATAACGATGTATCTTAGAAATTCAAAGGCATTTTTGTTTTTTTTAGTCGAAAAGTAGCGTAAGGATTTTCTTTAATCCCTGTTCGTCTTCTTCGTCGAAAGCATTCAATCGGTCGCTATCCACATCCAGGCAGGCAAATATCCGCCCTTCCCGGTCACGGATCGGAATGACGATCTCACTCTTCGACATGGCGTTACAGGCGATGTGTCCCGGAAATTCTTCCACATTCCCGACGATCACCGTCTCTCCCGAATTTACGGCAGCCCAGCAAACTCCTGTATGATGTTTTAATTTCTGGCAAGCCACAGGCCCCTGATAAGAACGTACGATTAATTCGTCGTCGATCAAAGCATATACCCCCGTCCAGAAAAAAGATTGCATCTTATGGTGAAGCACAGCTTCCATCGTAGCCAGACGTGCCCAAATGTCGTCCGTTGTTTGTACATATTGCCCGATCTGCTCATAAAGCCGGTCGTATTTTGCTAATTTTGAAGCACTCATATCACTTTTTTATCTTTTTCTCCTTTTATACGCTTTCCAAAATGTCCACTAAATGTCTCCACCATTTTTCTACGGTAGCGATTTCCACTTTTTCGTCCGGAGAATGCACTCCCCGCAAGGTCGGCCCGAACGATACCATATCCATATAAGGATATTTCTTCAAAAACAACCCGCATTCCAGTCCGGCATGGATGGAACGGACTACCGGTTCTTTCCCGAACAGGCGTTTATAAGAATCGACAGCGACTTTCAGTATTGCAGAATCCGGATTGGGAACCCACCCCGGATAACCTTCCCCATGTTCCGTTTCGGCCCCGGCAAGCCGGAACACGGAAGCGACCATGTGAGCTATATTCGATTTTTCAGAATCGATATCGCTTCGCTGCGAAGTGGTGACCACGATTTTATCTCCTTCCACAAACCTCACAGAAGCTAAATTCGTTGAAGTTTCCACCAGGCCCGGCATCCGGCTGCTCATGGCAAAGACTCCGTGCGGACAGGCATATAAAGCATTCAGTAACCGTGTCGTACAAGTATCGGTTAAAACATATTCCGGAAGTTCCGTCGATTCCAAATCCATACGCAGTCCCGGCTCGGCAATTTTCCAGACCTCCCCCATCTCGGCTGCATAGATATTGAACTCGATCCGGACATTTTCCTTTAATATATCGTCGAAAACAATAACCGCTTCTGCTTCCCGGGCAATGGCATTTCGCAAATTCCCCCCTTCCAGGCGGGCCACCAGTATCCCGAATTTTTCATTCAGCTCCCACAAAAAGCGGTTCAATATTTTAACGGCGTTTCCTCTTCCTTTGTTGATGTCATCGCCCGAATGACCGCCCAGCAAACCTTTCACTTGGATTTTTACGGCAAATTTATGAGCAGGAGTGATCGTTTTTTCGTAAGGCATCCGGCCCACCGTATCTATCCCTCCGGCACATCCGATGAACAACTCTCCTTCATCTTCCGAATCCAGATTCAATAAAATTTTTCCTTCAAAAAATTCCGGCTGTAAAGCAAAGGCTCCTGTAAAACCCGTTTCTTCATCTACGGTAAAAAGGCATTCTATCGCACCGTGCCGAATATCCTTAGAGGCCAATACGGCCAAAGCCGCCGCCATTCCGATACCGTCGTCGGCTCCTAAAGTGGTTCCTTTCGCTTTTACCCATTCGCCGTCCACATAAGGCAAAATCGGGTCGGTATCGAAGTTATGCTTTACGTCCGAATTTTTCTCACACACCATATCCATGTGCGACTGTAATACAATTCCGGGAGCCTGTTCTCTCCCTTTTACGGCAGGTTTTCTAATGACTACGTTTCCCCCTTCATCCTGACGGGCTTCCAAACCGTGTTTATGGGCAAAATCCATCAGCCAGGCCGCCATTCGTTCTTCTTTCCGGGAAGGACGGGGAATCCGGCATATTTCTTCAAAATATCCCCATACGGCTTCTGGCTTTAAACCTTTAAATATCTCCATTTTCATTTTATCTTAAACGTTGTCTGTAAATTTTCGTTCTGTCGCGCACAGCAAAAACGAATTACGAATTCATCATATCCGTTAGCTTTTTCAATACCCATTCACAGGATTTTATTTCTTGTGGAGCGATCGTAAAAGTAAGGTCACCATGAACCTGTTCTTCAATCTGCGTCAAAGCTTTTTGAGCTTCCATTCCCTTTTCCGTCAGCACGACGAAATTATTCCGTTTATCTTCCTGGCACATCTTACGCTGCACAAAACCGCGTTTTGTCAATGTGTTCAGCAATTTGGTAACATTATACTTATCTTTCTGCAACCTTTTTGAAATGGTTTGCTGGTTTACGTGATCTTCCGTCCATAATACCTGCAATAATTCATATTGCTCCCGGCTCAGATCATAACCAGCCTTTAAAAAGGCGCGATTCAAAATCTTTGTATAACCTCTCTCAGCCTTACTAAGATAAGCCACTAATTCTCTGACATCATCCATAACTTATGTTGCATTTTATACTATACGCAAACATAAGTATTTTTTTAATGCAACCGATAATAAAATATCCAATTTTTCCAATAAAAATCCGGCGAACGTCCCTGTCTTCTCAGAAACATTCGCCGGATGATATGGATAGTTCCGGTAATAATCAGCGAAACACCACCGAATCGATACCGCTTATTTGTTCTCCCCGGACCGCCACAGCTTTCACGACGGTATTTTTACCGACCTTAAAAGGAAAAGCATAACGTTCCGATTGTTTTCCCGGCGTACTTCCGTCTGTCGTATAAAAAACAGGGGCATCCCCCATCACGTCACAGGTAATTTCAACACTATCCGGCTGGACACATCTTTTAATCTGTAGATCCGGATTGAAGACATCCTGTCGGAATTCGAATCCTTTGTCGGCATACAGATTCAGCATGTGAGGCAAACGGGACAGAAAATCGTCATACCCCTTTCGGGAAGGATTACTCCAAAAAACCTCGGCAGCCGCAGCCATACGGGGCAATATCACATATTCGAGACGGGAACTGTCACGAATCCATTCCGTCCAGGTACTGACCTGCGCTCCTATCACATAGGCCTGTTCGCCGGCATTCAATTCCCGGGGTACGGGTTCAAATTCATATACCCGTTTCACAGTCTGCAACCCTTTCATTTTCAGGATACCGGGATTACTCAAATATAAATGGCTGATCGGTGTGATAATCACATCATGATGTTGCCGGGCAGCCTTTATTCCTCCCCCCATACCTCTCCACGACATAATCGTTGCATCCGGAGTGAGACCTCCCTCTAAAACTTCATCCCAGCCGATCATTCGGCGGCCTTTGCTATTAATGAACTCCTCCACCTGCGTCATAAAATAAGTTTGCAGCTTATTTTCAGCCGTATGCGCCGGATCGGCCTTTATACCCGCCTTGCGGATCATCGCCTGGCATTTAGGACAATTTTTCCAACGGGCCTTCGGGCATTCGTCCCCTCCGATATGAATGTAGGGAGAAGGGAAAAGTTCCATAACTTCCGTCAATACATCTTTCACCAACTCCAATGACTTTTCATTCCCTGCACACAACACATCCTGAAACACGCCCCAGCTTGTCGGCACTTCATACGGTCCGCCCGTGCATCCTAATTCTGGATAAGAAGCAAGGATCGCCAACGTGTGTCCCGGCAGGTCTATTTCCGGGATAACCGTTATATGGCGGGCTGTAGCATAAGCAACGATCTCCTTGATTTCATCCTGGGTGTAGAAGCCGCCATACGGTTTTCCGTCGAATTCCCTGGTTTCCCAATTTATAATCGTTTCTTTCCGTTTAGACCCGATTTCCGTCAATTTGGGATATTTCTTGATTTCGATTCTCCAGCCCTGATCTTCGGTCAGATGCCAATGGAAATAATTGATATGATGTAAAGCCAGCAAATCGATATATTGCTTCACATACTCAACCGGAAAATAATGACGGCCTACGTCCAGCAACGATCCCCGGTATTTAAAACGGGGATAATCATTGACCGTTCCGGCAGGCCATGCGGCCACTTCTCCCTGCGCGGTTTCAGGCAACGCTTTCCGCAAAGTCTGTATGCCGTAAAAAATTCCGGCCTCTGTGGCAGCCTTCACCATTACAGATTTCTCATTCACAAGAAGCCGATATCCTTCGGGTTGTGGTATAGAAGGATCGATTTCTAAAAAAATACCTTTAGCTCCCCCTTTTTCCGCAGAGATTTCCGCTTTCTGTCCCGTAATCTCCTGAATAAAAGCCGCTAAAAATCCGGCATTCTCTTTCATTTTCTCGTTATTCCCCGGATAAACAATCCGTACAGGGGCATCCAAAACAAACGGTTTCTCCCCTTTTGCCACAATGATTTCTTGCGGCAAAGGAATCACGTCATAACTCCCCACAGTGGTGGTCTTGCAGGCAGCCAAAGCCAGCAGGCAAAGCACACCTAAACTTCCCATGTAAAATTTTCTTTTCATAAGCAGTTATATTTAGATTAAGTTAGGTTCATTATTTTGGCAGGACACACCATTCTCATAGTAATTCTTTGCACACAAATAACGGAAATGAACGTCCGAATTAGCATAACCGATCTCCCGGAGGCATTCGGAGACGATCCCGGCCACAGCCTCCTGAATCTCTTCGGGGCGCTCGAAATAATCCACTTCCACAAAAGGCCATTCCCCACCTGTAATCCCTTCATCCCCCACGATCACAGAGCGGATCACTTCCAATACAATATGATTGCGGGGACATCCCACCACATGCTGAATCCGGTCGGTCATTTGCCTACTGACCACAGCCAAGCGGGTTTCTTCAACGAAATGAAATCTGAAAAAAGGCATATACGCAACAAATCAAATTAAACCCTTTATCTTTTCAAAAAACCAGGGGGTAGTCTCGTTCACTTTTTTAATCACTTCTTCCAAAGGCAGATCCATCTGTCCCCCGGCAGCATTCAAATGACCCCCGCCATTAAAAAAAGCCTTCGACCATTCATTGACAGGAATATTTCCCTTAGAACGGAACGACAATTTAACTCTCTCTTTCCGCTCCGTGATCTGAATGGAAACAGCAATATTATGCACTGAAAGGGGAATATTGACCAGCCCTTCCAAATCGCCGTCCTTGTAATCGTATTTTTCCAATTCCTCCCGCGTGATCGGCATAATGGCCACCGGATATTTCGAATTGACCTGCAACTTATTGAGCAGTACATTCCCGATAAGCCGCAAACGAGATAAATTATTCATTTGATAAATACGCTCGTGAATATAGGCTTTATCCAGTCCTGACTCCAACAAATCGGCAATAATACGGTAAGTATCGGGGCGGGAAGAATTGTGGCTCAATCCTCCGGTATCCGTATTGATACCCGTATATAAAGCATTCGCTATATCCCGATCGATCATCTCTCTCCCCCAAACCATCGAAATCACCGAATATAATAACTCGCAGGTAGAAGATACCTGCGTATCCGAAATGACAATATCCTGCACATCGGGATCGGGGTGATGGTCGATAATTACTTTAGTCGCTGCAGCAGCCGTTACCCACGGCTCAAGATCCCCTTCCCGTTTCACCGTATTATGGTCGAGCATAAAAATCACATGAGCCTCACCGATCAATTTCTGGCATTCCACAGCCTTGTCCTGATAGGAAATGGCGGCAGGTATATTTTTTAAAAACCTTAAATATTCGGGAATATAGTCACAGGTCAAAATATGACACTCTATTCCGGCTTTCCGGCATACCTCGGATAAAGCCGAGCAAGAACCGATGGCATCTCCGTCCGGCGATATATGCGGAATAATAACGGCCTTCAAATTTTCCTTTGCCAATTCCGGCATTAATTTTTCTACCTGCTCTTTATTTTGTTGCTTTAACATGCACTTTTCCATTTTACAATTCCATTTTATCGTTCAATCACAGGTTCACCGTAATCTCGGAGCAAAAGACCAAGCCACGATCCCCTCTCTCCGTCAAAGTACGATAAAGCGTGCGAATAGTTCTTTCCGGTTTTCCGTTATATACAATCTTCCCCTGATAAGTTACCGATACAGGTTGTTCCAAATCGGCCAGTTCATCGTTCAAACGGATGGTCAGCTTTTTATAGTCACTTGTTTTTATATCGAATTCATTTCCCTGACGCTCTACGACGACTGTCGCTCCGTGCACACATTCGTCCACGGGAACCGCCAGCCAATAAAAAGAAGGGTGAACGGCCTCTTCCTGTCTCCACACAATCCGGTCGGGCAAGGGATTCCGGCGATACCGGGCCATCCATTTCACGGCTACGGAATCCTGACGCTCCATCCAATGTCCTTTACCCGGAACGATATGGGTTTCATGCACATAACCACCGGGATCGGCCTGCTGCAAAGAATCCAGCACCAAACCGCGCTCCACGGCCAAACGGTTCCGGTTATAAGCGGCATCCAATTCCCCCATCCATAAAGTAAAAGGCAGATTCCGCAAATTCAACATCGAAGCTTCGCCCGGATGCCCGGCCATCATAGCGGCAGCAGCCCATCTGTCGGCCATACGCGGAGCGAGCCGGTACACCCCGTCCCCTCCGGCCGAATATCCCATCAGGTAAACCTTATCGGGATTCACCTCCATAACGGCTACGGCAGTTTGAATCAGGTCGTCGAGCAAAGAGTCTATCGCAGGTTTAAACCACATATTCCAATCGTCCCAGGGAGCACGCGGAGCGAGATATACCCCTTCCTCCGGACGATATAAACGAATCTGATTGTTCCATTGCTGATCGTTCACGCGGGTTGCCGTATTGCCGCCTCCGTGCATCGAAATATAAAGGCTGCGACCGCCTTCCGGTTTCTCTCCGAACACCTTATAATCAAAACGTAGCGACAAAGAATTATGCCTAATGCACTTTTCTTTCCAGGCCTCCCGGCTTCTCTCCCTCACCGCTGCCTGACGATCCTGCCATAAAAGTTCTCCGGCTTGCTGAGCCTCTTCCCGGGACAACGGAACAGCGGCAAAATCAAGTCCGGATAAAGCCGGACGGGTATCGACCTCCTTTTCCAGCCATTGTTCCAAAGCCAGGATAGGCGTTTTCTGTCCGCACCCGGCAAATATAATAAGTAAGCTTAATAAGCCTAACCCTTTTTTCATCCGTGTTTATCTTTTATAATTATTAAAAAATGATCTCCGATATTACCAGAGATCATTTTTTCAAATTAGTCCTACTCCGCCTTATTCCCACTCGATCGTGGCTGGTGGTTTTGAACTGATATCGTAAACAACGCGGTTAATTCCCCTTACGTTATTAATAATCCGGTTCGACACTTTGGCAAGAAACTCATAGGGTAAATGGCACCAGTCCGCCGTCATTCCGTCCGTCGATTCCACAGCCCTTAAAGCAACGACACTTTCGTAAGTCCGCTCATCCCCCATAACTCCCACACTCTGCACCGGCAACAGCATCACTCCGGCCTGCCATACTTTATCATAAAGGCCGTCTTCCTGCAACATGGAGATAAAAATATGGTCTGCCTCCTGTAATAACCGGACTTTCTCTTTCGTAATCTCTCCCAAAATCCGGATAGCCAGTCCGGGACCGGGAAAAGGATGACGCTGCAAAAATTTATCGGCTAATCCCAGGCTTTTACCGACCCGCCTTACTTCATCTTTAAACAGCAATCGCAAAGGCTCCACCAATTGCAATTTCATATAATCCGGCAATCCGCCCACATTATGATGCGATTTAATGGTTTGCGAAGGACCGTTCACCGATAAAGATTCGATCACATCCGGATAAATAGTCCCCTGTCCCAGCCATTTGGCATCTTTTACTTTGGCGGCCTCTTTATCGAACACATCGATAAATGTGCTCCCGATGATCTTACGTTTCTTTTCCGGTTCTGTCACTCCGGCTAAACGCCCCAGAAACAAATCTGCAGCTTCTACCCCGATCACATTCAATCCCAGCTCTTTATAATTTTCGAGCACATTTTTAAACTCATCTTTACGCAACAAGCCGTTATCGACAAAAATACAGGTTAAGTTCTTTCCGACAGCTCTGTGCAACAGCATGGCGGCCACCGTTGAATCCACACCTCCCGACAATCCCAGGATAACACGGTCGGAACCCAGCTTTTGCTTCAATTCCGCAACGGTCGTCTCCACAAACGAATCGGGAGTCCAATCCTGACGGCAACCACATATATCTACAACAAAATTCTTTAGTAACGCTTTTCCTTCGGTGCTGTGGTACACCTCCGGATGGAACTGTATTCCGTAAGTGATCTCGCCTTCCACTTTAAAAGCCGCGTTCGTGACATCTTTGGTACTGGCAATAATTTTATAATTTTCCGGCAATCTTTCTATGGTATCGCCATGCGACATCCATACCTGAGAATTATCGCTGATATGATGGAATAAATCGGATTTCCGATCCACATAAGCCAAGTTAGCCCGTCCGTATTCCCGTTTATTGGAAGCTTTCACTTCGCCCCCGAAATGATGTGCCAGATATTGAGCGCCGAAGCACACTCCCAGCAAAGGCAATTTACCTTTTATAGCAGTCAAATCGGGTTTCGGAGCTTTTTCATCCCTCACAGAAAAAGGACTTCCGGACAATATCACACCTTTAACCGTTGCATCCAGTGCCGGATAATGGTTATAAGGATAAATCTCACAGTAAACGTTCAATTCCCGGACTCTTCTTGCAATCAACTGAGTATATTGCGAACCAAAGTCCAATATCAAAATTTTTTCTTGCATTTTATGTGTTTTGATTTTCTCGCACAAAGATAATTTTTTAAACTAAAATACACCGTATCTGCACGCTCATTTTATCCCCTGAAAAGCGATCTTTCTCTTGCTGTAAAGCTACTAAAAGAAAGGCCAAGATGTTTACAAAACTTTTTTTCTTACAAAATCGTTACATAGAACAATATATTGCTTTCAAATTAAAACTATTTTTCCAAATATCATAACATATTATCAAACAACAAGATAATATAAAAAATAGTATCCAAAACATAGATAAAACATTAACTTTGCGCCCAAAAAACAATCAAAATGCAACATCAAAAGAGAGATAGTTTTAAATCGAAATTCGGAGCGATTGCCGCACTGGCAGGCTCGGCAGTCGGGTTAGGCAATATCTGGAAATTTCCTTACGAAGCAGGCAGTAACGGCGGAGGTGCTTTTCTATTGGTATATATCTTTTTTACGCTGGCTATCGGGTTCCCGGTTATGCTATCGGAATTTGCATTAGGGCGAAAATCTCAAAAAAACGCTTTCGGCACATTTAAAGTGCTCGCCCCCGGGACAAACTGGTACATGTTCGGACTGCTGTCGATTATTGCCGCAGCTTTTATCCTGTCGTTCTACGGAACTGTTTCCGGTTGGACACTCGAATATGTATGGCTGGCTATTTCCGATTCGTTCAAGGGCATGAGTGCGGGCGATATTACAGATACCTTCAATAACTTTATCTCTCATCCTTATAAAGCCGTGCTCTGGCAAGTAGGGTTTATGTTTTTATCGGGAGCTATCGTTATTGCCGGAGTGCAAAAAGGAATCGAAAGATACACCAAAATGATGATGCCTTTATTATTGCTGATCGTTATTATCCTGGGTGTCCGCGCCTGTACACTGGAGGGGGCCGGTGCAGGGCTTAAATTCTTATTCTATCCTAAATTCTCCGAACTGACGGGTAACAGTATCCTATCGGCGTTAGGCCAGGCATTTTTCTCGCTGTCTATCGGGATGGGGGTACTTCTGACCTATGCTTCCTATATCCGTAAAGACGATAACCTGAATCACATCTCATTACAAGTGATTACAACGGACACTTTAGTCGCCGTTCTCGCAGGTGTAGCCATTCTCCCTGCCGTGTTCGCCTTCCATATCGATCCGCAGGCGGGACCGGGATTAGTGTTCCTGACACTCCCTAAAGTATTCCTGAGTATGCCTTTAGGCCAGCTCTGGTCTGTCCTTTTCTTTATCCTGCTGACCTTCGCCGCCCTGACTTCCGCCATATCCCTATTAGAAGTGGTAGTAGCCTATATGGTAGAGGAAAAGAAAATGAGCCGGCTGAAAGCAACGATCATCACCACATTGGGAATTTCGACTTTAGGAATATTCAGTACCTTGTCGTTCGGGCCGTTGAAGGAAGTTGAATTTTTCGGATTATCTATATTTAATAGTTTCGATTTTATCAGCTCCAACATCCTATTGCCCGTAGGAGGTATTTTACTTTGTATCTTTGCAGGCTGGCGGCTCGACCATGCCGTTTTATATTCTGAGCTCAGTAACGGAGGAAAAATCAAACTCCGTTTCTTCCGGCTTTACATTTTTATCTTAAAGTATCTCGCCCCTGCCAGCATACTCCTGATTTTATTAAATGTGTTAGGGGTGTTCTGATAACCGAAAAAGTGAGGGTGCCCAACGTCATTGCCGGACACCCTTACTCTTTATTTATCGGTATTTCCCCCGTTTCTCTCCCATAAGATATTCAGCCTGTCTCAGCCTTTAATATACTTATAAAAGGTAAGTAACCCTTACCTTTTCATATCTGTTATTTCTTTGCCGGCATACCGAATTCTTCCGCTAAAAACCTACCGGTTTCCGATTCGACCATCTTAGCCACCTCTTCCGGAGTTCCCACAGCTACAATCTTTCCTCCCTCCTTACCTCCTCCCGGACCCATATCGATCAAATAGTCCGCAACCTTGATCACATCCAGATTATGCTCGATCACAATTACAGTATTTCCTTTATTTACAAGTTTTTGTATAACCTCCAACAAAATATTCACATCTTCAAAATGCAAACCGGTGGTCGGCTCGTCCAAAATATATAAAGTTTTCCCGGTATCTTTCTTCGAAAGCTCCGTCGCCAGCTTAATCCGCTGCGATTCACCTCCGCTAAGAGTGGTACATTGCTGTCCCAGTTTCACATATCCCAACCCCACATCCTGCAACATTTTCAGCTTTTGTTGCAAGAAAGACACATTCTCGAAAAATTCAACGGCTTGATTGATGGTCATATTCAGCACGTCACCGATAGATTTTCCCCGGTAACGAACTTCAAGCGTTTCTTTATTATAACGTTTCCCGTCGCACGCCTCACAGTGTACGTATACATCGGGTAAAAAATTCATCTCGATGGTCTTCACTCCGGCTCCCTTACATTCCTCACACCGGCCTCCGGCAACATTAAACGAAAAACGTCCTGCGCCATATCCCCTGATCTGCGATTCCGGCAATTTTTCAAAGATTTTTCGGATATCGGTAAACAACCCGGTATAAGTCGCCGGATTCGAACGGGGCGTACGCCCCAGCGGGCTTTGATCCACAACGACGACTTTATCGATATGCTCGATTCCTTCCAATGTCCGGTAAGGCAAAGGGGTGGTAACGGCATGATAAAACCTCTCGCTCAAAATCGGATGCAATGTTCCGTTGATCAGCGAAGATTTTCCGCTTCCGCTGACTCCGGTCACACATACCAGCACTCCCAATGGAATACGGGCATCTACATTCTTTAAATTATTCCCGGAACAACCTTTCAACGTCAGAAATTTACCGTTTCCTTCTCGCCGTTTTTCCGGCACTTTTATCTCTTTCTGCCCGTTCAGGTATTGTGCAGTAAGGCTGTTGCTCTTTTTAATATCCTCATAACTACCGATCGCTACGACCTCTCCTCCCTTCCGGCCTGCTTTCGGCCCCATGTCCACAATATAATCGGCATTCTCCATCATTTCACGGTCGTGCTCCACCACAATAACCGAATTTCCGTTGTCACGTAATTGCTGTAAGGAATGAATCAGCCGGCGGTTATCCTTCTGATGCAATCCGATACTCGGCTCATCCAAAATATACAGCACATTCACCAATTGCGAGCCGATCTGGGTTGCCAGGCGAATCCGCTGTGACTCGCCTCCCGACAAAGTCATAGACTGACGGTTTAAAGAAAGATATTCCAAGCCTACATCCAATAAGAATTTCAGGCGGGTACGGATTTCCTTGAAAATCTCTCCGGCAATCTGTTTTTGCTTCTCTTCCAATTTCTCCTCTGTCGTACACACCCACTCATAAAGATCGCTCAACTCCATCGCAGCCAGCTCTGAAATATTTTTCCCGCCTATTTTAAAGTGCAACGATTCTTTGTTCAGGCGCTGGCCGTCGCATACGTCACATTTCACCACCGAAATAAACTGTTCTGCCCATTTGTTGGCTTTTTTGGAAGTGGTGTTCTCTTCCTGCATCGTGACATATTTGATGATCCCCTCAAAATTATAAAGAGAGTTGGAAGAAACACCCAAAGCCGAATTTTCCAAACGGATTTGTCCGGGATAGCCATATAAAATATCCGTCAAGGCCTCCTCCGCCAAATCGGCAATCGGGGTATGCAACTCAAAACCGTGCTTTTTCAATACGGTTTCGATCTGCCAGAACAAAATACTGTTTTTATATTTTCCAAGAGGTTCGATTCCTCCTTCATAGATCGACAACTTTTTATTGGGAATGATCTTATCTATATCCACCGCACTCACATACCCCAATCCCTTACATTTAGGACAGGCTCCGTGGGGAGAGTTGAACGAAAAAGAATGAGGCGCCGGGTCCCGGTAAGAGATTCCCGTGTCGGGACACATCAGATTACGGCTATAATATTTCAATTCATCGCTATCGAAATCCTTAATCGTCATCACGCCCTTCCCATGCTTTATAGCCGTAGCCACCGAATTTTTCAGGCGCTTCACATCCACGTGATCGACCACCAGTTTATCCACGACAATCTCTATATCGTGAATTTTATAACGATCCACACTCATCCCCAATCCGATTTCCCGAAGCTCTCCATCGATCCGGGCAGACAAAAATCCTTTCTTACGTAAATTTTCAAAAAGGTCTTTATAATGCCCCTTCCGTCCCTTGACCACCGGTGCCAATACCAAAATTTTCTTTCCCGCAAAATCGCTTTGTATCAGCTCGATGATCTTCTCATCCGTATATTTCACCATCTTACTGCCTGTCAGGTATGAATAGGCTTCACCTGCACGTGCAAAAAGAAGACGTAAGAAATCATATACTTCCGTTGTGGTTCCTACGGTAGAACGGGGATTTTTATTCGTGGTTTTTTGTTCGATCGAAATCACAGGACTCAATCCGGTAATCTTATCTATATCAGGACGTTCCATTCCCCCAAGAAACTGGCGGGCATAAGCAGAGAAAGTCTCCATATACCTGCGCTGTCCCTCTGCATAAATCGTATCGAAAGCCAAAGAGGATTTCCCGCTACCGCTCAGTCCGGTGATCACCGTCAGGCTATCGCGGGGAATAACCAAATCTATATTTTTTAAATTGTGTTCACGGGCACCGTAAATCGCTATATTACCTTCTTCTTCCTGAATTCCCTTCATGTTTTTACTCCATTACAAATAACCTGCAAATTTACATGAAATAAATCAGAGAGAAAAAAACATTCGATCTTATTATTGAAAATCTTCTATTTTTAATCCTTGATTGACCTCCACTTTCTGCACGGCATTGACCTTGTCTTTATTGCGTACTCCAAAAGCATATAAAATTCCCTGACCGACTTCCCGGTAATCTTCAATATACGAAACGGTTATCCCTTTAGGAGTAGGAATCAAAACCTCGACTTTTAAACCGGTCTTGCAATCATAAAAAGAGTAGATCGGTTGATTGCCGAACATAGCTTTTACCCTAAACGCATATTTTCCGTTCACTTTCTGTACCCCTTCCAGTTCCGGTTTTATCCCGATCTGTTCATAGGCCGGTTCTATCATTAAAAAAGCCTGATTATAAATCTGATTAGCCCGCTCCCCTTCTACAATACTCCGGCTACTTCCGGAAGTTACGACCATTTTATTTTTTTCCAATACCGATTTGAATTTTTCTTCCCCATCCTCCCAAATCATCGTGACAAAAAAAGTCCCTCCCGGCGCATTGATCTGGCTTACTTTGCGAACTACTTCTTTACCATTGATCTGCATATTATAAACCAAAGTCATGTCCTTTATCGCTTTCACATTTTCCCAACCACCGATAGCTGCGATATAAGCATTCAACACGCTATCCACATTCAGCAAAACCGTTATACTTTCATCTTCCGTTTCAGCATTCTTTGTAGCCTGACAAGGGGAACATATTCCCATAATCAAACAGATTGCGAACAGGTACATCGTTTTCATTGCTAATTCTTTTAACGATTAACGAACTTCTTAATTGCAAATATATGCAAATAATATTAAAAGTGTCATAAAATATGAAGATAATAAAAAGAAAAGAAGGGAGACATTTTCGTCGTTCTTTAAACTGAAACTTCGTGGGATTAATGAAAAGATGTTATTATATGTGCGTGCGTCTGTGTGGTGTGTATGTGCGTGGTGTATTATATCCCGTAGAGCGATGTTTCAACATTTAAAGAACTTAATCGAAAATCAGCTTGTTTATAAGCTTCCTCTCCCCGTGGTGTGTGCTAAATAATCTTAATCTAAATAACAGCTAAAATAAAATCATAAATTTCAATCATCATTTACACCGGATTATACGCCCCGTTTGGAATCAGGGTTACAGAATTCTGATTTTTTTTTGAAAAAAAATTATACAACCAAATAACACATTGATTATAAACAATATAACATCTATTGTTTTTTGAATACTTTATAAAAACATGCCCGGTTTATTTTAAAATATTCCAAAATAGGACTTCATTATTTCATCCCATGCCACAAATAAATTATATTTGTATGATGTAAAGGTATATCGGCATGAAAATCATTTATATAATTATTATTTTTATTGGGATAACTGTCCAAACAGCTTGGGGTAACCTTCGGGACGACTATATCCTATTAATCAGCTCCTATAACAGTCATTTCTTTTGGGCAAATACATTGGAAGAATCTTTTCGCACCGCTTTAAAAAAATCCGGAATCAACACGGAAATATGTAGTGAGTATTTAAACACCCACCGCATCGGCGATCCTGAAAGTTGGAATAAATCCATGCAGCTTATTCTGAAAAACTATAGCCTTCACCCTCCGCAATTAGTCGTATTGCAGGGAGACGAAGCCTGGATGGCTTACCGGCAAGCCTATAACGGGCAATGGGGAAATACAAAAGTACTACTGGCCGGAATTAAAAAATATGGGTTTAACTTCGATGATTATAAAAATAAAACAGATTTATCCCCCGGGGACTTACAGCTTACAGACACTTTATGCAGGCATTATAATGCCACAGGAGTAACCGAACCCCTGTATGCAGACAAAACCATCGATCTGATCACACAATTATATCCCGAAACAGACGAAATTATAGTAATCAGCGATAACCGGTTCTATGGGATATACCTCCAAATGCTCGCTCAAAAACATCTCAGAGAAAAATATACGCATTTAAAATATACGCCTCTCGACGGCCGTTTCCTGACAACCGATTCTCTTTACGAAAAATTAAAACATCTCTCACCTTCCAGTGCTGTTTTACTCACGAGCTGGATACAGGACGCCGCAGAAAATCTATATCCGTATCAATCTGTTTACGAAAGAATCCACACTTTGACCGACAGGCCGATTTTCGTAACGAGTAATTGGGGGGAAACCAACAATTATTTTATCGGAGGTTACTATTCTATTATCAAAAATTTCGGAGAGCAGCTGGCAAGCATGGCACAACCCCTGTTAAACGGTGCCTCTGCCGACACGATGCCTTTAGAAATCAACGGAAAAGATGTCGGAGTACATTTAAACCAAACCCTGTTGGAGCAAGAAGGTATTTCTCCGGCCACCCTATCTTATAAGAATATATATTACTACAATTTATTACCGAATTTCTTTCAAAATCATAAGATATGGTTCCTGATTATCGGGAGTATTCTGGCCGGAGGTTGTATTTTAGCAATAATTATTCACACACTACTACGATTTACGACTTACCGTAAAGAATTGGACAAGTCGAAATATCAGATCAAGATTTCATTCAGCAATCAGCAGGATTTGTCGGACGCACTGCGAATTTTTTTACAGGAAAGAACAGAAAAAGATTCTGTAAATAAAATCCTGCTCAAGTTACTGAAAGAACTGAAGGCCGACCGGGCTTATATTTTCGAATTCAATTCCGACCATCAAAGCAGCAGCAATACTTACGAAGTGCTATCCTCCAATATGACTTCCGTGATCGATTCTTTGCAGAATCTTCCTAACAAGCACATCCCCTATCTATACTCTAAAATAAAAGAAGACCAGCTTTTGGTCATCGAGGACCTTTCTGCTATCCGGACTTCCATTTCAGATACGGAATACAAGCTATTGGCAGGGCAAGGCATTCGCTCGATATTTGTCGCTCCGCTGCATGTCAATAATCAGTTATGGGGATTTGTCGGGGTGGATCATGTAAAGGAAAAAAGAAAATTCAATAAACAGGGCAGATTGTTTCTGAAAACCCTGGCACAGGTACTTTGTATCGGCATCGAGCATTTCCGAAGTGAAAACCGGAACCACATCACCCAGCAACGTATATCGGAATTGGAATCTTTATTCAGTTACGCTTCCGAACAGGCATGTATAGGAGTGGCACAGTGGAATCCGCTTCTCCGCAAAGGGGTCGCCACTACTCAATGGTTTATGAATATGGGAGAAACAACCCGAAAAATCGACGAGGTTACCGACACGTATCAATACATGCACCCGGACGACCGGACTGAATTACTCGATTTTCAAAAACTTGCCTGCCGGGGAGAAGCAGATTCTTTTGTCAAGCCCATACGCATTTTTAAAGATTCCGAGTGGCACTGGTATAAATACCATGCTAAAGTGAAAGACTATTCTCCCTCGGATAAGCATGTCGAGATCGTATCCCTGAGCGTCGATATCGATGCCTTGAAACAAGTGGAAGCCAATCTGACCGTAGCTAAGGCAAAAGCAGAAGAATCCGATAAGCTGAAATCGGCTTTTATAGCCAATATGTCGCATGAAATCAGAACACCCCTCAATGCAATCGTCGGTTTTTCGAATCTTCTGGCTACAGACGACGACCTGCCGATGGAAGACCGGGAAGAATATACCAATATCATTCTAAACAACACGGAAGTATTGCTACAACTGATCAACGATATTCTCGACATATCCAAAATCGAAGCCGGAGTGTTCGAATTCAATCACGAACGCATAGAGTTGAACCGTTTTCTTGAAAAAATAGAGACGGCCTATGCCCTGCGCACGTCCAAAAAGATAGAGGTAAAATTCATCTCCAATCCGGACGATGATATCATCCTGCATGCAGATCGTAACCGCTTGCAGCAAGTGATATCGAATTTCCTGAACAATGCTTTAAAATTCACGCCGGCAGGACATATTCATTTCGGTTACAAAGTGAAACCGCAAGAAATCTATTTTTATGTGGAAGATACCGGAATCGGCATTCCGGCGGATAAACAGTCTATGATTTTCCATCGTTTTGTCAAACTCGACTCCTTCAAACAGGGAAATGGATTAGGCCTTTCCATCTGTTCGACGATTGTGGAAAAACTCAATGGTAAAATAGGAGTTGTCTCAGAGCCGGGACAAGGCTCCACATTTTGGTTTACAATACCTCATGCTCAACCGCTCATCGAGCAACAGTCCTGATAGTGCTTATTCTCCTTTCAGGATCGGCAGGCTGATATGATATTTCACGGCCAGTACACGTGCCACAATCACTGACGCAGCCGCAATAATCTGGGTTAAAGTCGGCGTAATTTCCAGATAAAGGCAAAGGTAATATACAAAACCACCCAGCACACAGGCTAAGGCATATATCTCTTTTCGAAAAATCAGGGGCTCTTCATTGATCAGAGTGTCCCTCAACACCCCTCCCGCCGCTCCGGTCAAAGTTCCCATGATGATACCTACCCACATCGGGTAACCGCAATCGATGCTTTTTCCGACCCCGACCACAGCAAAAAGTCCCAAACCGATAGCATCGAAAATGAAAATCGTATTATTCAGACGGATAACATATTTTCCGAATAAAATCACAAACCCCAGGGCTGCCGCCGTCACAATCAAATAAGAAGATTGCTGCATCCAAAACGGAGGTAATCCCAGCAGTAAATCCCTGATCGTTCCGCCTCCCACAGCCGTAACGAACCCCACGACATAAGCCCCGAACCAATCGAAACGTTTGGCAGAAGCCAGGCGGATACCACTGATTGCAAAAGCAAACGTTCCTACATAATCTATAATTGTCAAGAAATCCATACTCCTTCAAATTTTGAGGTGCAAAATTATCAATTTTTGACGAATTCTTTAATTTTGTAAAATTCTTTTTTTAAATTCTCATTTTCCCCTCTTTTACCTTCGCTAAAATTCTTCAATTTATAAACTTCTTTGAAGGTTATCTACAACGACTTTTATACTTTTGCACACATGATAAGAAAAGCTGAAATAATCCGGGATCACATGAACCGATGCGGTAAAGCGAGGATACCTTTTCTTTTCGGAATTAATTTCGAAATGTCCGAAGGTTTCCTCATCGAGTATCCGCTGGAACATTCCGAAATTCTCTTTGCGGTGAGCGGTACCACTAATCTGAAAAAAAGACGGTTCCCTATGCCGGGCGATACGCCCGGCCTCGATATCCTTCATCCCGATTATCCGGGTTACAAAAAGAAATTTCAGATCGTACACGAAGGATTGATGCACGGAAACAGTTTTCTAACCAATCTGACCGAAAGAACACCGATATGCACCTCTTTATCTTTAGAGCAAATTTTCATTCACAGCGAGGCCCGTTATAAACTACTGATACCTGAAACTTTAGTCTGTTTTTCCCCGGAATGTTTTGTCCGTATCGAAAACGGTAAAATATATTCCTATCCCATGAAAGGAACAATCGATGCCACAATCCCCGGAGCGGAACGGCTATTATTGCTCAATCTCAAAGAACAATGCGAACACAACACGATCGTAGATCTGATTCGTAACGATATCAGCACCATAGCAACACAGGTTCAAGTGGAACGTTTCCGGTATATCGAAAAAATAAAAACTTTTCAGGGAGAAATCTTACAAACCAGCTCTGAAATCACAGGCCGGTTGCCCGGCGATTATCTTTCCCGATTGGGAGATACGATATTCAAACTCTTACCTGCCGGATCGATTTCCGGTGCGCCCAAACCTGCCACCATCGCCCTGATCCGGAAGGCGGAAAGACAGCCCAGGGGATTTTACACCGGAATTTTCGGCTATTTCGATGGAGAAAATCTGGATAGTGCGGTTATGATTCGCTACATCGAAAAAGAAGGCGAAAATTATTATTTCAGAAGCGGGGGCGGAATCACGGCACAAAGCAAGCCGGAAGAAGAATACCGCGAAATTTTGCAAAAAATATATCTTCCTATATCTCGATCCTTATGAATATACCGCTTTTCATAGAAACCATAAAAGTACACGACGGTCGTTTCATCCATGTTTCCGAACATCTCCGGCGTATGGAGCAAACGGTCAGGGAAGTTTTCGGGATGCGTAACGCATTCCACCTGCCGGAGGACCTCATTCCCATAGCGTACAGGCATGGTGTTGTGAAATGCCGCATCGAATACGATACACAAATCCAAAAAATCGAATTTACCCCGTATGTCCTACGCCCGATTCATTCCCTAAAAATAGTGGAAGGAAATCAAATCGATTACCATTTAAAATATGCCGACCGGCAAGCTCTTCACGATCTCCTTGCTCTAAAAGGCGATTGTGACGATATATTGATTACCCGTCACGGAAAAATCACAGACACCAGTTATAGCAATGTCGCCCTTTTCGACGGTGCCGGCTACGTTACCCCTTCTACTTTCCTGCTCAACGGGACCCAACGCCGGCTCCTTATATCCCAGGGCATTTTAACCCCAAAAAACATCTCGATAAACGATCTTTCTTACTTCCGGTCCCTCCATATCATCAATGCCATGATTGGCCTGGAAGACCACATAGCGATTGAAATTTCGAAGATCGTTCTTTAATATATCGATATTATTTATTAGCCAATAGATAAATAATATGTCAGAAAACTTTTAAAGACGTTTTTCATAGGTATATTTTTATTTTTTTTGCACAAAAATTCACACGGGGTAAAGATTACATGTCCTTTACAATAAAAATTGAAATCGAATCAAGTTTAAAATAAAAGTCTATGAAAAGAAGAAAAATGTTAATGGTATTGCTGATCCTCATTGTAGGAGTCTCGGCTTATGCTATCTACCGGTTTAACTTTCGGAAAACAATTCCGGAAGGACAATTGAATGCGCAGGTAAAAGCCATTCTGACCAATAATGGTTGCCTGGATTGCCATTCACCCAATGCTCCCATGCCCTTCTACGGTAAATTCCCTATTGCGAAAGGATTGGTGAAAGAAGATATGCACAAAGGGAATCGCTATATCGATTTGGAAAAAGTATGCCAGGCGCTGGAAAAAGGAACCAAGATTTCAGAAGTCGATCTGGCTAAGATCGAGCAAAGTATGATCAACGAATCTATGCCCGTACTCAAATACACCGTCATACATTGGGGCAATTCGTTCAATAGCCGGGAAAAAGAGGTATTGAAACGCTGGATACAGGAAGTAAGGAGCCAGCATTACGCCACCGGACTGGCTGCCGAAGAATTCGCTCACGAGCCCATACAACCTGTTATGGATTCGATCCCCGTCGATCCGGCGAAAGTAGCTTTAGGATTCAAACTCTACCACGACACAAGAATTTCAGCCGACAACACGGTATCTTGTGCCACCTGCCACCCTTTAGATAAAGCGGGAGTCGATGGATTGCGGACTTCCAAAGGAATATACGGTCAAATCGGAGGTATCAACGCCCCAACCGTATATAATGCTGCATTAAACGGCGCAGGACAATTCTGGGATGGCCGGGCAAAAGATTTACAGGTGCAAGCGGGCGGACCTCCATTGGATGCTTTGGAAATGGGATCCAACTGGGAGCAAATCACAGGTAAACTGAAAGATGACAAAGAAATGTTTGCAGAATTTGCCGCTATCTATACGGAAGGAATCACGGAACAGACGATAACCGATGCCATCGCAGAATTCGAAAAGACCCTGCTCACGCCGAACTGCCGTTTCGACCGTTATTTAAAGGGAGAAAAAGGAGTTTTGACCGACGAGGAGATCAAGGGTTA
This sequence comes from uncultured Odoribacter sp., assembly GCA_900544025.1. Taxonomy (GTDB): domain Bacteria; phylum Bacteroidota; class Bacteroidia; order Bacteroidales; family Marinifilaceae; genus Odoribacter. Next base: position 12,425 of record UQTM01000019.1, on the reverse strand, counting down.
TGAACTTTTTAAAACCAATAACTGCGCGACCTGCCACTCGGGAGTGAATATGGGCGGGCAATCATTCGAATATATGGGTATCGTTGCCGATTATTTCAAAGATCGCGGCACTCCTTTGCACGATAACAAAGATTACGGCCATTTTAACCTGACCAAAGATTCTACGGACTTCCAGAGATTTAAAACTCCCACTCTGCGGAACGTAGCCCTGACAGCTCCTTACCTGCACGACGGGAGTGCCCTGACTCTTCAGGATGCAACCCAGGCAATGCTGAAGTATCAAACCGGTAAAACACTTCCCGACCCGGATGTCGAATTGCTTGTCGCTTTTATGAACACCCTGACCGGAGAAAACAAATACATGAAGAACTGATATAAGAAAGAGGGAATTTTAAAATTCCCTCTTTTCTTTTTCGCTTTCCCATAACGACACCAATAACCCGACCATCTCCGAATAATTCTTTGTTCCGCTCTCCACCCGGTTGGCTTTCAGATAAGCATTATACACTTTATTTTGCACCTTACCCACCTGCGGATTATATTTCCCACGCCAATAATTGCGGTGTACCATATACAAACTGATGATTCCGGGACGAATACCTTTATATAATTCCACATACTCGTCTTCTGTCAATAATTGCCTGGCATTCCCCATCACATAGCCTAAAATGGAAAAATATCCGCTAAAGCGTACCTCAGGCACATCCGAATGGCTACAAACCCAATAAGCGTATAAATTCGCTTCGGCCTCACCGGCTATCCCCAACCGATGCGCCAGTTCGTGTGCATAAGTGAAAGGATATTCCACACTCAATTCCTCGCTGTTTATATTAAATTCCGAAAAAAACGGACCCATGTACCCGCTGACTCCCACCCTCGACATCCCCCGGCTCCATAACATCGGTTTAGCCTTTAAATCCTTTCGGGTCCGAACCAATCCAAAACGCGGAGCGATCTCGCGGTAACCCGCTCCGACCGTTCGCTCTATATTCAGGGAATCGATAAAAGCGGAATGCCGGAACGGCTCCAGATACCACCCCGCCAACGTATCGCCCGCCAAAACATAAGAACTGTCCAGTCCTCTCACGTAATCCTTTAAAAATACCCGGAAATCTTCTTCATTGTACCGGGCATGCTCGATCCCTGCCCGTTCATAAAACGGGAAACGGAAATAATTAATTCCCCAGGCAAAATAAAACCACACGTATATCCACACACAAAATTCTAACGTTCTTAGTAAAACCCGCTTCACATTTTGCCTCTTCCAAAGCACATAGACCAAATTTCCGACGATCCACCCTATTCCCAACACAATAAAACAATCTCCCACGGAAAAAGAAAACAAAGCAGAGAAAGCCGACAAAACCGCCGACAGGTAGGGATAACAATGAAGGGCATACCCTTCGCTCAATCCGGGCAGCCAGCGAAATACAAAAGTAGCCAAAACCAATCCCGCCAACACACCGTAACGGATATACCTCGATCGTATTTTCATAATTCTGTTTTCAACAAATATCGCAATATTTTTTATTTTTGAAAAAGCACACCTAAATTTTCCAATGTCCGGACATCTTGCCACAGGCTTTTCTCTTTATATTTTTTCCCCATTTCCCGAAACACGCACTACTTGTATTCCCGCTAATCTGGCGCTGGTTCTTTAAATTCCAAAGTTCGCTGCACACTGAATAAATCTTTTACTATCTTTGTTCAACCTCTCCAAAATGTAACTTTTACGAGAGAAAAATACGTATATTTCAAAAAATTAAATTATGCTTACCTTAGCAGTTTCACATACCCTGCCGCTGACCGATCCGGTTTTAAAATTTTTGTTGATTCTTATTATTATCCTTGCCGCTCCCTTGCTGCTGAACAAACTGAAAATACCTCACTTGTTAGGCCTGATCATTGCAGGGGCAGTAATCGGCCCCAACGGACTAAATCTGGTATTACGGGACAGTAGTATTATCCTTTCCGGTACGGCGGGACTTTTATACATCATGTTCCTGGCAGGATTGGAAATAGATATGGGCGACTTCAAAAAAAATAGCGGTCGCAGCCTGGTGTTCGGTATGTACACTTTTTTAATTCCCATGGGGTTAGGTATGATAGCGGGCCTTTACCTGCTCAATTTCAGCATGGAAACCTCCATATTGTTGGCCAGTATGTTTGCCTCCCATACCTTACTCGCCTACCCGATCATCAGTAAATTAGGGATCAGTAAGGATAAATCCGTCAGTATCACGGTCGGGGGAACCATGATCACCGATACATTGGCGTTACTTGTTTTAACGATCATCGTAGGCATGGCGACCGGACAGACAGGTGATCATTTTTGGACAAATCTCAGCTTATCCGTAATAGCCTTCGCCACTTTCGTCGTACTTGTATTCCCGCTAATCGGGCGCTGGTTCTTTAAACGGGTGCAGGACAGTATTTCGCAATACATATTCGTGCTGGTCATGGTATTTTCAGGAGCTTACCTGGCCGAACTGGCGGGATTGGGAGCCATTTTCGGATCGTTTTTAGCGGGACTGGCTCTTAACCGGCTGATCCCTCACACTTCTCCCCTGATGCACCGGGTTGAATTTATCGGTAATGCTATTTTCATCCCCTTCTTCCTGATCGGGGTCGGCATGCTGATCGATTACAAAGCCTTTTTCAATAGCTTTGAAACGATTAAAGTGGGCATCATCATGATTATAGTGGCGACATTGGCCAAATACCTTGCCGCATGGCTTACCCAAAAAACATTCCGTCTGTCCGTCGATCAAAGACGGATCATTTTCGGATTGAGCAATGCACAGGCAGCCGCAACCCTAGCAGCCGTAATGGTAGGCTATAATGTCATTTTAGGACAGACACCCGAAGGTCAGCCCATACGCCTATTGAATGAAAGCGTATTGAACGGAACGATCTTAATGATTCTCGTCACTTGTACCATCGCTTCTTTTGCCGCCCAGAAAGGTGCGCATAATCTGGCTGCCGTCCAGACTTCCGATACGGACGACACCAACGAGAACACACAGGAACGAATACTAATTCCCATCAGCAACGAGGAAACGGCAGAAGAATTAGTAAACCTTAGCCTCGCTATCAAATCGAAAAACAACCTTCGGAATTTATATGCCTTAAACGTCATGGACAACCAGTCCAACGATGAGCATAAACTGAAAAAATCCCGGAAATTATTAGAAAATGCGGTGCTTACGGCAGCAGCAACCGACACCAATATGCAAGAACTATTAAGATACGATCTTAATGTGCCTAATGCAATCCTCAGCGTCATTTTGGAACACCAGATTTCCGACCTGATATTGGGATTACATAAAGAAAAAGGCATTTCTAATTCTTTCCTGGGAAGAATAACGGAAGATATTCTAAACCACAGCGATGTCACTACATTGATTTACAAACCTGTACAACCCCTTTCTACCATGAAGCGCCATTTGGTGGTTATCCCGGAAAAAGCGGAAAAGGAAGCCGGATTCGTACAATGGGTGACACGAATCGGCAATACCCTTCAAAACACAGGTTCAAAAGGAATTTTTTATGGGTCGCGCGCGACCATCGAACGCCTGAAAGTTCTGCTTGCCAAACAGAGCAATGCTCCTGAATATATCGAATTCACCGACTGGGAAGATTTCCTGATTGTATTCCGCGACATCAAAAAAGACGATAATCTATGGATTATCTTTAGCCGACGCGACCAAATTTCTTTTCAACCCAGTATGAACCGGATCGCCGGATATTTGGATAAATACTTCACTCATAACAGTTTTATATTGGTTTATCCTTTACAGGCCAGAATGACGGGGAATCGCTATCTCACTTAACAGAGTCCGCAACTTTCATTGTATCACAGATAGCCGCCCTCCGGATCGTTTCCACGACGTTCTCCCGGTTGAGAATATACATGCCGATGCGTTCGTGAGAAACTCCGGATAGCAACTTATAAGTATAACGAGGCTTTCCTTCTTGCATGATAACCTCGAAATACCGGAAATCTATCGTGGGAAACGCTTGTAACTGTTCGGTAATCTCAAGGATATGAGTAGAAATGATAAATAAAAAGAGGGTAACCGCTTTAGCAATTACCCTCCTCTATCGTTCTATTGTAAATTACCAGATAGAAGCCCTATCTTCCGGTTTCAGATACAAAGCATCTCCTTCCTGTATGTTAAAAGCGTCATACCATGCACCGATGTGAGGAAGAGCCGCATTTACACGCCATTTTCCCAACGAATGTACATCCATTTTGGTCAACAGGCGTATCTGCTCATCGCGTATATTACCGGCCCACACATTAGCATAGGCCAAAAAGAAACGCTGTTCCGGGGTAAAACCGTCCACCGTACCCAATTCTTTCCCTGCCGTTGCATTTTTGAACGCCTGGAAAGACACCTGCAACCCGCCATGGTCTGCAATATTCTCGCCCAAAGTCAGCTGACCGTTGGCATGCAAACCGGGTAATACCTGAATACTGTCGAAATAATTCACCAATACCTCTGCACGTTCCTCGAAATTCTTAGAATCCCCGGCAGTCCACCAATCTTTCAGATTACCTTCTTTGTCGTATTGCCGTCCCTGATCGTCAAAACCGTGCGTCATTTCGTGACCGATAACCACTCCGATCGCTCCATAATTGAAAGCATCGTCGGCATTCATATCAAAAAACGGATATTGTAAAATTCCGGCAGGAAAACATATTTCGTTTGTAGCCGGGTTGTAATAAGCATTCACCGTCTGAGGGGTCATGAGCCATTCGGTCTTATCCACCGGCTTGCCGGCTTTCGACAACATATAATCGAAATCGAACAAATTGGAACGCTCGATATTGGCCCAATAAGAATCATCCTTAATTTCCAGGGCCGAATAATCCCGCCATTTATCCGGATAACCCACTTTCACATAAATCGTGGATAATTTTTCCAATGCCTTAGCCTTTGTTTCTTCACTCATCCATGCCAGCGACTGTATTCTTTCGCCTAAAGCTTTCTGGAGATTCCCCACTAAATTCACCATGCGTTCTTTAGCGGCAGCCGGAAAATACTTTTCCACATACATCTGCCCGACAGCCTCGCCCATCACTCCGTCCACGGTTCCTACCGCCCTTTTCCAGCGGGGTTTCATTTCTTTGGTACCGGAAAGCACTTTTCCATAGAATTCAAAATTCTGTGCAACGAAAGCATCGCTCAGGTAAGAAGCCGCTCCATCGATCACTTTCCAGGAAAGATAATCTTTCTGTGCCTCTAAATCTGCCCGATTCAGCAATTCCACCGCTTTGGCCACCATTTCCGGTTGCCCGACATTTAATTCCCGTAATCCGTTCAATCCGATAGTTGCAAAATATACCTTCCAATCAAATCCGGGAATTTTATCCGATAATTCTTCTACTGTCATTTTGTGATAATTAGCATGCGGATCGCGTAATTTCACTTTTTCGTAAGAAGCCCCGGCAATCTCGGTTTCTATCTTCATAACATTGGCGGCTGCCTTACGCGCTTCCGGTTCGCTATAACCCGCCAACTGAAACATTTTGCTTATATGTTCTTCATACTTTGTACGAATCTCCTTCGTATGCGGATCATCGTTCAAATAATAATCACGGTCGCCCAATCCCAATCCGCTTTGGTACATATGAACGATATTCATCATACTATTCGTATCGTCCGACGCGACATACACTCCAAAATAAGGAGAAAAACCGCTGCGCCGCATTTCTGCAATCAGTTGAACCAAACCGTCAGCCGATGTTCCGGCAATCTTTTCCAATTCAGGGCGAATCGGAGCCACTCCGTCGGCATTCAATTTCACGCTATCCATTGCCAGATTATAAAGATCGCCTATCTTTTGGGCAATAGTTCCTTCCTCCGATTTTTGCGCAGCCAAACCTTCGATCAATCCCTTCAACTGCTCGCGGTTATTTTCCGCCAGTAAATCGAACGATCCGAAACGGGCATACTCGTCTGTAAGCGGATGAGCTTTCATCCAGCCTCCGCAGGCATACTGGTAAAAATCGGTTCCCGGCATTGCGGTCGTATCCAGATTAGCTAATTGGATTCCACCGTTCTCTACGACTTCCTTCTTACTGTTACAAGCCGACGCCGCAACCGCCAGCGCAATCAATGGTAAATAAAACCTCGTGTTCATATATTCATTTAAATTAATCCTATATCGTTCCTTTTCCATACAAAAAAACAGAGGCACAAAGATAGGATTAATCCCATGATTATATCCTCCTTCCTGCCTTAAAAAATGAAGGTTCCGGCCTATTTGTCCAATTTAGACAAGATAAGGGTTAAAGCTCCGTCACCCGTAACATTACATGCCGTGCCGAAACTATCCTGAAGAGCAAAAATCGTTAATAACAAAGCAGTCCCCGCCTCATCGAACCCCAAAACGGAAACGACGATCCCCAGCGAAGCAATTACAGTTCCTCCGGGCACTCCGGGAGCGCCGATAGCAAAAATTCCCAGTAAAATAATGAAAAGCACCATCGTGGACATAGCGGGTAAAGCTCCATAAAGTATCAACGAAACGGTCATGACAAAAAACACTTCCGTAAGGATAGAACCGCATAAATGAATATTGGAAAACAAAGGTATGGCAAAATCGATCACTTCACCTTTCAGCACAGGGCTTCGTTTGGCACACTTCAGTGCCACCGGCAGAGTGGCGGCCGAAGACATCGTCCCCACGGCGGTAAAATAAGCAGGCCCGTAATAGCGGAGCACCTGCCAAGGATTCTTGCCGGAAAAAGCACCTGCCGATAAATACAGGAAAGTAAGCCAAATAAAATGGGCAACCAGTACCACTCCCATGACATTCAGGAAAACGGGCAATTGCCGGGTGATCGATCCCTCGTAAGTCAAAGCACAGAAATTAGCTGCAATAAAGAAAGGCAACACGGGAATCAATATCCGGTTAATCAACAACAGGATCATCTGCTGAAAATTGTCCAGGAGCGTTTCGAAAATTTGCGATTTCGTCCAAACGGTCGCCAGTCCGATCATGATAGCCACGACCAAAGCGGTCATCACACTCATAACAGGCGGAATATCCAACCGGAACACTAAACCGGGAATCTCCTTCAGTCCCTCCGTAGCAGGAGCCACCGACAATAAAGGAATCAGCCAATATCCCAGGAACATAGCCATGAATGCAGCGCCTACCGACGAACAATAGGCCAATCCCAAAGCCCAGCCCAGCATCTGCGAGGCTTTATTTTTCATTTTAGCAATGGAAGAAGAAACAAAAGCGAGAATAATCAACGGAACCATGAAAAATATCAACTGCCCTAAAATATATTTCACAGTTACAACAATGTTCATGAATCCTTCACCGACGAACAGTCCCAACACAATACCAACGCCTACCGCTAAGAGCAATTTGAAAATCGTACTTGATAATATTCTTTTCATAAATACTTCGTTTTAGACAAAATTCTATCTCTTTAACGTTTTATTCTATGAAAAGTTCTTCCCTTGTCCGGCTTATTTACCTAACCGGAAAACTTACATTCCTTAGATCCTCCCCTCACCGCATTTGCTTTTACAATCCAATGTTGAGGTTCATAATAGAATTTTCCACCACATTGGAGATGTTGTTTACCACCTCCGCCAAATTAATACAGATGTAGGCTACAATTCCGGCGATCACGATCAATAAAAGAATATTGACAACTAATTGATTCATTCTTGGGTTCATGGCTTCAATTTTTACTCTGCCGAAGCAGAAGGTTAATAATTAATCCCCCTCGATAACCTTCATATCTTTTACTGATATAAAGTTATAACAAAAAAACGATTTTAACAAGAATTTAATAGAAAATAATAACAAATTAAAAAGATAGCCATTTTTCATCCGGAAACCGTATATTTGCCGTCCGAAAATGGGAGCCGCCGGCTTCAAAATCAGTTTTACCTTAAATCTAAAAACCGATTATGATTAAACACATTGTATTATTTAAACTAAAAGCCTTCGATTCGGAAGCGGAAAAGCAAGCTAAAATGAACGAAATAAAAACACAGCTTGAAAATTTGCTCCCCTTCATCCCTGAACTCAAAAAAATACATGTGGGCCTGAATATTAACCCCGCAGAGAAATGGGACATAGCTTTAGAAACAGAATTCAATACACTGGAAGACCTGAGCATTTATGCCAATCACCCGAAACATGTGGAAATCAGTAAAAATCTTATCGGCCCGGTAAAAGAAGACCGTGCCTGTGTCGATTTTACACTTCTGCAGCAAGCTTAAAACAAACCTAAAACCCAAACGGAGAATATAAAATCTGTTTCCCCGTTTCAAAAAAATAACCTGTTTCCAATAAGAAACCGTGTGCTTGTCAAACCACGTAAAAAACAAGAATATGCAAAAAACAGTAACCTTATCTTTCATGTTACTGGGCATTCTTTTCAACGTATGCCTCGTAGCCTCCAATCTTTTAGAAACCAAAGTCATCCAGATCGGTCCTATCATTGCCACCGCAGGCCTGATCGTTTTTCCGATTTCCTACATCATCAACGACTGTATCGCAGAAGTCTGGGGCTTTAAAAAAGCCAGACTTATCATTTGGAGCGGATTTGCAATGAATTTTCTCACGATAGGTTTTGCCCGGCTGGCGATCGTTTTACCTGCCGCACCGTTTTGGGAAGGAGAAGACAGCTTTAATTTCGTATTCGGCTTAGCCCCGCGAATCGCCATTGCCAGCCTGCTTGCCTTTTTAGTCGGCTCATTTCTCAATGCTTATATTATGAGTAAAATGAAAGTGGCCAGTCAGGGAAAACATTTTTCGCTTCGTGCAATAATTTCCACACTGGTGGGAGAAAGCGCCGATTCGCTCCTCTTCTTCCCCATTGCTTTCGGAGGATTGATTCCGGCTACCGACCTATTGGTGATGATCGGCACGCAAGCCCTGTTAAAATCCCTTTATGAGGTCATTATACTCCCCGTCACGATCCGTGTCGTCCGCTACATCAAAAAAGTGGAAGGCACAGATGTATATGATAAAAATATATCCTATAACATCATTAAGATAAAAGACCTGTGACAAGGCGAACCCATTTCTCGATTCCTGTTCAGGGAATTGAGAAATGGCCGATCTCTATGTCAAGAGAATTTTCAGCGTTCCGTTATGGCTTCACCTCATTCCCCAAAGGCTTCCCTTCTTCAAAATCCTGAATGTTCTGTAAAGTCGTTTCGGCGATATTACGCATCGCTTCCTGGGTAAAGAATCCCTGATGAGAAGTCACTATCACATTATTAAACGAAAGCAAGCGTGCTAAAACATCGTCGTCGATGATTTTATCCGACTTATCTTCATAAAAATACTCCTCTTCCTCCTCGTACACATCCAGCCCTGCTGCAATGATTTTTTTACTTTTCAATCCTTCGATCAGGGCATTCGTATGAATCAGCTGTCCCCGGCTGGTATTGATCAGCATCACACGCTCTTTCATCAAAGCGATCGATTCCTCGTTGATCATGTTGCGGGTCTGGTCGGTCAGCGGGCAATGCAAGGAAATAATATCCGATTTCCTGTACAATTCTTCCAAAGACACATAAACAAATCCGGCCTCCCGGGCGAAAGCTTCATCCGGATATACATCGTTAGCCAATATATTCATGCCGAAACCTTTTAAAATACGGATCAGTTTTCTTGCAATCTTACCTGTCCCGATAATTCCTGCCGTTTTGCCGTTCATATCGAATCCCATCAAACCATGAAGCGAAAAATTCCCATCCCGGGTACGCCAGTAAGCCCGGTGAATCTTCCGGTTCAACGCCAGCATCAATGCCACCGCATGCTCCGCCACGGCATAAGGGGAATAAGCAGGAACACGCACAACTTTTATTCCACATTCTCCGGCAGCGGCCAAATCCACATTGTTATATCCAGCCGCCCTCAATGCCAGCAATTTCACTCCATTGTCCGCCATTTCCCGGATAATCTCCGCGTCGGCCGTATCATGGACGAAAATACACACCGCATCCATTCCCTTCGTCAGGATAACATTATTCCGGTTAAGCTGCCCTTTATGATAAACAATATCGAAACGATACCGTTGATTCACTTCATCGAAAGAAGCCCGATCATAAGGTTTCGTATCAAAGAATGCAATTTTGAAAGCCATAATTTTCCATTTTCTAATTATTTAAACAAAGATAGTGCAATCTATCGTCAATATGAGGAGTACGTATATAAAAAAATTCCGTTCGGAATTTATCTTCTTCAATATATCTTATATCTTTGCACAACACTAACAACTGCACTATTATGATCAAGAATAATATCTTAGAGACCATCGGGAACACCCCCATGGTCAGAATAAATTCGTTATGCCCTAAGCCTAAAGTAAATATCTACGCAAAGCTCGAAGGCTTCAACCCTACCGGAAGCATCAAAGACCGCATCGCCGTTCAGATGATCGAAAAAGCCGAACAGGAAGGCCGTCTTTCAAAAGGCAAGACCATTATCGAACCTACTTCGGGGAATACAGGAATAGGACTTGCCATTGCAGGCATTGTCAAAGGCTATCCCATCGAGATCGTCATGAGCGAAGCCGTATCTGTAGAACGCAGGAAGATCATCCGATCGTACGGAGGCAAAATCATTCTCACCCCGGCAGCCGAAGGAACAGACGGTGCTATTCGCAGGGCGCGTAAGATCGTTGCGGAAAATCCGGACAAATATTTTATGCCCGACCAGTTCTCCAATTCGAACAACTACCTGGCACATTATGAAAACACGGCTATCGAAATATGGCAACAAACCGGAGGTGAAATTGACTATTTAGTATGCGCTGTCGGTACTTCGGGCACAATTATGGGCATCTCTAAATTCCTGAAACAATTAAAACCGTCCATCAAAGTGGTATGCGCCCACCCGATCAAAGGTCACTACATTCAAGGACTGAAAAATATGGAAGAAGCCATAGTTCCGGCGATCTACGATCCGTCCCGGATCGACGACCAGATTATGATAGAAAGTGAAGAAGCGATCGCCATGGCACGGCAAATCATTGTAAAAGAAGGAATTTTTGCAGGAATGAGCAGCGGAGCGGCAATGCTTGCCGCTATACGGACAGCCGAACAGATCGAATCGGGGAACATCGTAGTGGTTTTTCCCGACCGGGCTGAAAAATACCTAAGTACAAAAATGTTCGAAGACCTCGAAAACATCTAACTTCACCCCAATGCTTTCCCATAGAATCCACTCTATAAGTATCAATCCCAATAACGGAGCATAACTTTAGAGTGGATTTTTATTTCCCTATGTTTAAAAAATATTTTTTTTTGATAAATATGGCTAATAATAGGGCATCTAAAAAAAACATTTGCATAGAATTTGTAAGAGGATAAATCCGAAAATATGGACATTCTCCCGAAACATGGTTTATAATCAAAATACATCAAACATATTTAGACATGAAAATTCAAAAATCTATTATCATTCAGTCACGCAAAGTAATGTTGGTTGCGTTGGGAGTGAGTCTCTTTGCCTGTAGTAACAAACAGCAAGGTATGCAACAAGGGGTACCGGATTATGCAGTTATTACCGTCGAAGCAACTCCGGCAACGTTAAATTCCTCCTATCCCGCAACGATACGGGGACGCCAGGATGTCGAGATCCGTCCCAATGTCAGCGGTTTTATCACTAAACTATGTGTTGATGAAGGAGCCGTCGTTAAAAAAGGGCAAACTTTATTTTTGATCGATCCGGTGCAATTTGAAGCTGCGGTGAATGTAGCACGGGCGACCGTAAATGTAGCAGAAGCGAATGTCTCTACAGCGAAATTGACAGCGGAAAATAAACGCGAACTGGCTAAAAAGAATATCATCAGCGAATACGATCTGCAAATGGCCGAAAACACATTAGCTTCGCAGGAAGCCGCTTTAGCACAGGCACGGGCACAACTGATCAATGCGGAAAAGAACCTTTCCTACACGGAAGTGACCAGCCCTTCCGACGGAGTTGTGGGTACTTTCCCCTATCGGGTAGGAAGCCTGGTCAGCCCCAGTTCGGCAACCCCGCTGACCACCGTATCCGATATTTCCGAAATGTATGTATATTTCTCGATGAATGAAAAACAAATTCTGGATATGATTCGACAGGCCGACGGTTCCACGTCAGGCGTATTGAGCGGACTTCCCGAAGTGGAATTACAATTGGCAGACGGAACCATCTACCCGGAAAAAGGAAAAATATCCACCCTGAGCGGAGTGATCGATCAGACCACCGGATCGGCCAGCATCCGGGCTACTTTTAAAAATCCCGGACAGCTTCTGCGAAGCGGCGGAAGCGGAAATTGACACGCTGAACGAGCAGCTCTCCAACCCCGAGACGGCGAGCGATTACGAAAAAATGATGGAAATCACGAATAAGATTACTGAGCAAAAGGCGCTTGCGGACAGCCTGATGAA
>UQTM01000018.1 GCA_900544025.1 uncultured Odoribacter sp. | reverse complement strand
GGGAGGAACTGGATGAGGCTATTGCCGAGATGTTGAACCATAACGGAGCGTTTGTGTTGGTCGCTAATGTGGAAACGTGTGGTATGGTATATCCGATGGTGCCTGCCGGAGGAAGCGTAACGAACATGATATTAGGAGATAAGTAAGGAGGTGAAGCTATGACAACAAAAAAATTATATACCGTTATTATCTTTTCAGAGAATACAGTAGGTCTTCTGAACCAGATTACGATTATCTTTACGCGTCGGCAGTTGAACATCGAGACGCTTTCCGTTTCACCTTCCGCCATACAGGGTATACATAAATTTACGATCACGACATTTGCTGATGAAGATATGATCGACAAGGTTGTGAAGCAGATCGACAAACGGGTGGATATCTTGAAGGCTTACTACAATACGGATGAAGATCTGGTTTTCCAGGAGATCGCCCTTTATAAGCTGAGCACCGAGCTGTTTATCAAGATGGGGACGGTCGAGGATCTGATTCGCAAATATAACGCCCGTATTCTGGAAATGAACGAAACGTGTGTCGTTCTCGAAAAGAGTGGTCATTACGATGAGACGCAAGCCCTTTTCAGGGAGTTGAGCAAAACGATCGGTGTCTTGCAGTTCATCCGTTCCGGTCGCGTTGCGATCACAAAAAGCCGTGTCGAGCGTTTGAGCGATATGTTGGCCGAAATGGAACGTAAGTTGCAGGAAAAAAAATAACGTACGGGTGGTTTGCGAACTGCCCCAACAGAAAAGAATCATGGATAAAGATAAAAGCAAAATAGGGGAATTTCATTTCGTCACGGAACCGTACCTGTTGGATTTTCGTGGACGTGTAACGATACCGATGATCGGAAACTATCTGATACATGTCGCATCCAGCCATGCTGCTGAACGCGGATTCGGTTTCAACGATATGTCAGAACGGCATACGGCTTGGGTTCTTTCCCGTCTGGCGATCGAAATGATCGAATATCCAGCCATGTCCGAACCTATAACTCTTTATACCTGGGTGGATGAAGTCGGCCGTCTCTTTACCAGCCGTTGTTTCGAACTGGTGGATGGCAACGGTAAGACATTCGGTTACGCCCGTTCTATTTGGGCGGCTATCGATGTGGAAACACGCCGGCCGACCTTGTTGGATATCGCCAGGTTGAGCGCTTATGTCACAGATCGCCCCTGCCCGATAGAAAAGCCGGGAAAGATTGCGGCTGTGGAGAATGAGACGGAAGGGGTTCCTTATTTCATTAAGTACAGCGACCTTGATATCAACGGCCACCTGAACAGTATCAAGTATATGGAACATCTTCTAGACCTGTTTGATCTTGACCTGTTCAAGACAAAAGATATCAAACGTTTCGAAATCGCCTACCAGTCTGAAGGCAAATATGGGATGAAACTCATGTTGTACAAGAGGGAGGCTGATAACGGAAAATATGATATGGCGATCTGTAATGAAGGCAAAGCGATTTGCCGTGCTGCTGTTATGTGGCATTGAACAAACATGGTACGGGCGGATGGTTTGCGAACTGTCCTGACAAAAGAATTATTTTATTTTGCAGTATCTTTATTGCTGATTTCTGAATCGGCCATTGTTTGCGTGCCGGAAAAGCCGGAGGTACAAGCCACAATTCGAACTCCCTGGCAGAAGTTGGCGATACAGCGGGTGTTTTCAACGCTTCCGGGGAATTTGTCTTATATTCCAATTTATCTCAGGACACAGGATATACCGGTAACATATTCTGTGGCAAGGTATGTTACAGCTGCCGATATCGAGGTCAGAATTTGGGCGGAAGTCGGCGGGCAGGTATTTAATTATACGATTCCTGCCGGGACATCTTTGGATGCTCCGTACGATATTCCCTATCCTTCCGACTGGTTAGAATACGGTAGTTTAAAACCGGCTTTGAGTAAGATATGGTTGATCGTAAATCCTACACAAACCGGCTTACAAATCGATATTTCCGAAATAGCTACACCTTTGGATGAGAAAATATAATTGTAGTAGAATGATTAGAAAAGCCGTGGCATAATACCACGGCTTTTCTGTTTTGTTCCGGTCATTCCGGGAACGGTAAAAATAAGCGAATATATACCGGGGAGATCTGATAACGATAATGTATCTTTGTCCGGTCGTTTCTAACGTTGAAATCGTGGAAAGGAAAATATATATTGCGGCGCGGTAAGGGGGATTTTTGAATTATTAAACGGTCTGTCGGATTTAGAATATGGAAAATGAAATATTGAGCTTGTTTGAAAAATGCTTCGGAAGCTTTGCTACGAAAATAGATGCTTTACCGGCTTCCGGTTCGGCACGAAAATATTTTAGAGTCTGGCAAAAAGAGGATTCGTATATTGCCGCTTACCACCGGAATATTCAGGAAAACCGGCTTTTTATTCGCTTTACGGAACATTTTCGCCGGAAGGGGCTGCATGTTCCGGAAGTGTATGGGGTATCGGAAGATGAATCGGTGTATATACAGGAAGATTTGGGGAATAAGATGTTGCTGGACATGGTAGAGGAAAGCCGGAAAGGTGAAGAGTTGGATGAGCGGATTATGGAACTCTACCGGAAAGCTTTAGCGGAGTTATTACGATTTCAGTTGCAGGGGGGAGAGGGGCTGGATTATTCGGCATGTTTGCCCCGCCCGGTGTTCGATGCCCGGTGTATAATGTGGGATTTGAATTATTTTAAATATTGTTTTTTGCGTTTAGCGGGAGTGGAGGCGTCGGAGCAGGCTTTGGAAAATGATTTTGAAGCGTTGACGGATTTGCTTTGCCGGGCGGATACCCATAGTTTTATGTTCCGTGATTTCCAGTCGAGAAATATTATGGTGAAAGGGGGAGAGGTGTGGTTTATCGATTATCAGGGAGGCCGCCGGGGAGCTTTGCCGTATGATGTGGCTTCGTTGTTGTACGATGCCATTGCACGGATTCCCGATGGACAGCGGGAAGAATTGTTAGACGATTATATCCGGGGGCTGGGGTGTTTCCGGCGTGTGGATGCCGGAGAGTTCCGGGCGATGTATTATCCATTTGTGCTTATCCGGCTTTTGCAGGCAATGGGGGCATTCGGTTTGCGGGGATTGTACGAAAGAAAAGTGCATTTTATCGATTCGATCGTTCCGGGATTGGAAAATATATTATCGTTGTTCGTTCCGGGAAAATTGGCGGGGCAATATCCGGAAATAGAACGGGTTTGCCGGGTGGCTCTCGAAAAAGAAAAAAACGGGAAGTGATTTATTGCCCGTTTTTTATTTTTTCCATCACTTCGATTAAAGAAGGATAGGTTTGCTGAAATACCGATTCCAATTCACCGACCGGAAACCAGAAAACTTCTTCTATGTCTTCTTCTGTTTGCGGGGTGAGGGTTTGTCCGGCCGGACAAGTCATATTGTACCAATAGGTTTTCTTTAGGAACCAGTCGTTGTGCCGGGGATAAATGTGCAGTGTGGTCGCCAGAGGGCCGGTGATGCTTACCTGCCTGACCCCGCATTCTTCTTCTACTTCGCGAATTGCACAGGCTTCTACGGTTTCGCAGGCTTCTACGTGGCCTTTAGGCAAATCGTACATTCCCGACCGTTTTATCATGAGTATCCCGTTTTCTTGCCGGACAGCCCCTCCGGCGGCTTTAACGTATAGAAAGCAGGATTTGAATATACCGAAAAGGTCTTCCAGATCATCGTGGTAAATGACGGCTTTGAATTTTTCTCTCTGTTGGCGTAGGTTGATAATGAAGTTCTTCGTTGTGTTGAAGTTTTGGTGTACCAGAGAAATTGTTCCTTCTTTTAACAAATTTTGGTCATCGGTCAGTAAAAAACAACTCTCTTTAAAAAATACTTTATACATTTGTATTTTAGAATTTGAATTTAATAATAACATTACAAAAATAAATAAAAATGAATACAGTTGCAGAAAAAGTGGCATCCTATTTGTTAGATATTAAAGCAATAAAATTGGAGCCGACCCATCCTTTTACCTGGGCTTCCGGTTGGAAATCGCCGATTTATTGCGATAACCGTAAGACCTTGTCTTATCCGGAGGTGCGTACTTATATCCGGGAGCAGTTTGCTGCTGTTATCCGGGAGAAATATCCTCAGGCAGAAGTGATTGCGGGAGTTGCAACGGGAGCTATTGCGCAGGGTGTTCTGGTGGCGCAGGAATTGGGATTGCCTTTTATCTATGTGCGTTCTTCTGCTAAGAGTCATGGTTTGGAAAACCTGATCGAAGGAGAATATAAGGCAGGCCAGAAAGTGGTGGTGATCGAAGACCTGATTTCTACGGGAGGTTCCAGTTTACAGGCTGTGGAAGCATTAAGGAACGGAGGCTGTGAAGTGCTGGGAATGGTTGCTATTTTTACTTACGGGTTTAAGAAGGCGGAAGATAATTTTAAAAGTGCCGGATGCGAACTAACCACTTTGAGTAATTATAATGCCATGATCGACTTGGCCGTAAAGACCGGATATGTGCACGAAGATCAGGTGGAGAAATTGAAAGAATGGAGATTAAGCCCGGAAACCTATCAATAATGTGCCACTGGCGTCGAATGAGTGTAGCAATATAGGTATATTTTCAGGTTTTAATTATGGCAACAACAAAAATTGCAAGCGAAGTTTATAAAATTGATTGTCCGATACACGATGTGTATAGTTTTCTTTCCGATTTCAGCCGTATCGGTAAATTGATAGAAATGGCCAGGCAATTCGGTTTGGGACAAAGTGAACAGCTGGATAAGATTTCGGAACAGGTCGAGGGGACGCGTTTTACAGAAGACACTTGTTTTATTAAGTTGAAGGATATGGGGGAAATGGGAGTAAAGATTATCGAGAAAGAACATCCGAAAATGATCAAATTGGGGGGGGATGATAGTGTACCTTTCGATTTTAATTTATGGATACAGTTATTGGAAAACGGTCCTTACGATACCCGAATGAAACTGACATTCCATGGAGAATTGAATATGATGCTGAAAATGATGTTAAAAGGAAAACTTGAAAAAGGGCTCAATCAGCTGGGAGAAGGACTTTCAAAAATTCCTTATATGATGTTGAAGTGAACGGTCACGTTAAGCGATAAAATAAAAAAGCGAATCTATTAGATTCGCTTTTTTATGATAGATACAGAGGTTTTATGCTCTTAATTTTTGCATGTTCACCCGGTTCATTTTTTCTTCGGCATAAGCTTTGGTGATGGTGACACTATCTTTGTTTTGCGAAGGGATTTCAAACATAAGATCGGTCATGATCGCTTCGCAAATCGAGCGTAAGCCGCGTGCTCCCAAACGGAATTCAATGGCTTTGTCCACAATATATTCATAAACTTCTTCGTCGAATTTCAACGTAATGCCGTCGAGTTCGAACAGTTTGACATATTGCCGGATAATTGCGTTTTTAGGTTCGGTGAGAATGTTCCGTAAAGCCTGACGGTCGAGCGGTTCGAGATAGGTGAGCACCGGAAGGCGTCCGATAATTTCCGGGATCAGTCCAAAAGATTTTAAATCTTGCGGAGCGATATATTGCAACAGGTTCTCGCGATCGATCTGTTCTTTTGCCTTGCTTGCATTGAAACCGACTACCATTGTATTCATCCGGGCTGCAATCTTCTTTTCGATGCCGTCGAAAGCTCCACCGCAAATAAATAGGATATTCTTTGTATTTACCGGGATCATTTTCTGGTCGGGATGTTTCCGTCCTCCCTGTGGGGGAACGTTCACGACAGAACCTTCCAGTAGTTTCAGCAGTCCTTGCTGAACGCCTTCGCCGCTTACGTCGCGGGTGATCGAAGGATTATCTCCTTTCCGGGCGATTTTGTCCAGCTCGTCGATAAAAACGATTCCTTTTTCGGCGGCTTCCACATTGTAGTCGGCTGCCTGAAGTAAGCGGGTCAGGATCGATTCGATATCCTCACCTACATATCCGGCCTCTGTCAGTACGGTTGCATCCACGATCGTGAACGGAACGTGGAGCATTTTGGCAATGGTACGTGCCAGCAGGGTTTTCCCTGTTCCGGTGCGTCCCACCATGACGATATTCGATTTTTCAATTTCGACGTCGTCTTTTCCGGCTTTGTGGAGCAGCCGCTTATAATGATTGTAAACAGCTACGGCAAGGTGTTTTTTGGCTTCGTCCTGTCCGATGACATATTGGTCGAGGAAGGCTTTGATTTCAATCGGTTTCTTCACTTCGATCTGTTCCAGATCCAGAGCAGACCTGTTTTTCATTTCCTCCCGGACGATATCGAAAGCCTGTGTCGCACATTCATCGCAAATATAGCCGTCGGTTCCGGCAATCAGCAAATTGACTTCATTACGCGACCTTCCGCAGAAAGAACATTTATCTTGCATTTTCATTCTTATTTTTTCTCTCTGGTTAAAATGGTATCGATCATACCGTATTCTTTCGCTTCTTCTGCCGTCATCCAATAGTCGCGGTCGGAATCTTTTTCCACTTTTTTATAAGGTTGTCCGGAATGTTCGGCAATGATCGTATAGAGTTCTTTTTTCAGTTTCTGCACTTCGCGCGAGGTGATCTCGATGTCCGAAGCCTGACCCTGCACTCCGCTCATAGGCTGGTGGATCATGATGCGTGAATGCTTTAAGGCGGAACGTTTCCCTTTTGTTCCGGCAGTCATCAGTACGGCACTCATGGAAGCGGCCAGGCCGGTGCATATCGTGGCTACGTCGCAATTGATGTATTGCATGGTGTCGTAAATGCCTAATCCGGCATAAATAGAGCCTCCCGGACTGTTGAAATAGATTTGAATGTCTTTTCCCGGATCGGTCGATTCCAGAAATAATAACTGCGCCATAATGATGTTCGATACATCATCGTCGATCGGTACCCCTAAGAAAATGATCCGGTCCATCATCAAACGTGAGAATACGTCCATACTGGCGATGTTCAACTGCCGCTCTTCGATGATGTTGGGAGTAATATAACTGGCGGTTGCCGATTCCATCCGATGCAGGGACAGGCTGCTGATCCCTTTATGTTTTAATGCATATTTTTTGAATTCGTCCTGTGGAAACATAATTTGTTCGTTTTAATTTCAAGCTGCTAAGATACAAAAAATCCGGGCAACGGCAATATAATTTCCGGTGGAATGCACTGTTTGACGACGATCTGTGGGGATAAATGCCGTAAAAGAGGTGTATCGGATCGTTCATTCGAAACGAAAATATAAAATGATTTTTTGATAGATTCTTCAAGGAGCTGCGTTCAGAATGCGTTTTTCGGATATGTGTTATCTTTTTTTGAAATTTAATGATAGATTCAGGTATTCATATAATATTTATGTTAAATAATAAAACTCCCCGTGTTTAACCTGCGTTCCTAAGAGAAGAAAATAAAATGAGATGAGGCAGGGTATAAAAATAGTTGCAGAAAGGAATGTATTTTTTGGGAAAAAGCCGGACAACAGGAGTGTTTTGTATGTTTTTCTATTGACACTGTCGTTTCTATGTGTTTCCTGCCTGAAAGAAAAAGGGAGTGGGGATTGTCCCGTCGTTTATGAGGTAACTTTCGGCGTAAAGGATAAAAACTATACAAATGCAGGGAATATTCCGGGGTGGCCGTTAAAAGACGAGCAGCTACCATTCAATGCTTATGTCCCGACGCTGATGTATTATTTACGCAATGAGGAAACGAGAGCGATTGTACAGCATGTTCCGGCTTATACTGTTGCAAATGATGATAAACAACAAGTGCTGGATTTGGTCGGGATTCCGCCGGGACGTTATATCCTGAGTGCTTTTGGAAATGATGATAGAGCGGCATTAGACCGTGACGGGATACTTTCCTATGATTTACACCCTACCGGAATGGAAGGTGCGGATGTTTATCTGTTATCCGATACCATCGAATTGACACCGGATCATCTTACTGCTTATGCGGAGTTGCAGCGCACGAAAGGGGTACTTTATCTTTTACTGGAAAATTTGCCGGATTCGGTGGACCGGATTGAGTGCCGGGTGTCCGGGATTTATCGGAATGTAGATCAAAACGGGGAATATCGGGACGAAACCGTTGTACAAAAAACATTTACCGGCAACCTTTCTCCTTCTGTGAATGGATTATTGAGCCTTGCCCCGACAATGACCGGAAAGATTTCAGTCGTACGTTTGGCTTTATATACCAAAGATGCCGATTTGCCGTTTATGTTCATTCCTGATTTTAACGTAACTGTAAAACGGAACGAAGTTACTGCATTCAGGCTGAATTTTAAGCTGGATGGCGGGGTTGAGGTGTGGACGGCAGCGGATGGGGCATGGACTAAACTTCATGATATGGATATAACGATGAGCTAATTAAATTAAAACGGAATGAAAACTATGAAAAAAATTATTTTGATGGCAGTTGTGGGTATGATGATGGCTGCCTGCTCGGACGGGAAAGACGGATTGTCGGATCCGGAGAGCGGACAAGTGTTTGAACTGTCTGCCGTAAATGAGCCGACGAAGGGCGTGCTTGCACGTAGCCGGCCGTTGTATAGCCAGGAAGCTGTGCAGGAGGTGGAACGGGTAAATATTTATGTGTTCCAGAACAATGGGACGGATTATATTTATTTGAAGACGTATAATGTACCGAATTGGACTAAGGGGAGTACTTTTATGCGTTTTACCGTTCCGGATAACGATAAGCTGGTAGCCGGAGATTATGAATTCTTGCTGGTGGGAAGGGAAGCGACCGATAATTATACGCTGACGTCTCCGGTTGCCGGAACGACTAAGATCGGGGAGATGATGGCAACGATCACCGCCCCGGGCAATGAATCGGAAATTTTTGCCGGTTTGCAGGCTGCGATGGTGACTTCGGAGGGGGTACGTGTCAGTATGCAAATGACCCGTAAGGTAGCGGGAGTATTGGGGTATTTTAAGAATGTCCCTGCCATGCTGAACAATACTACGGTGAAATATCTGCGCCTCACGGTCTCGAATGCCGATACCCAGGTGGGGTTGGCAAATGGTGTCGGGGCAGTTCCCACCGGCGTGGCTTATAATCTTATCGATGCGGATTTATCCGGCCAGACTGTAACGGCAGAAGGCGTTTACTCCGGTAACGACCTGACGGCCCAGGGAGTGGTGAAGGTAGCCAATTCTCAGCTTTTCGGCAGATTTTTGTTGCCTGTGGGGAGTGTGACGTTGAGCCTGGGATTGTACGATGCGAGCAATAATCTCTTAAAAGCATGGACGGTTGTGGACGGAGCGAGTTCCACCCTGAACCTTACTGCCAATCATTTCTATTCGTTGGGAAGAAAAGTCAGCAAAGGCGATACGACCGGGGGCGGCACTCCCGATACCGGAGATGATGATTCCGCAATAGATTTATTGAAAGACCAGGTGATTGTTCTTTCGATCGATCCCAGTTGGAACACCATTCACAATTTAGTAATACAATAATTGGGACGTTCGTTTTCCGGGATATTTCGGAAGAAGTATTCCGGAAAACTTATTTGAAAACAATCGGAGTGAGGGGAGAGGTTGTGTTTTATGAAGATGATATAATATTCAGATTATGAGAAGAGGAATACGGCGTATTGGGATTCCGGGAATCACTGTCCTGTTTTTGTTTGCATGCTCCCGTTTGGAGGTTCCGGAACAGGAGGGGGACGGTCTTGTCCCAATTGAGATTACGGTGGGAAAGGCTGCTGTTTCCGAAGCATTGCCGGATAGCCGGGCTGCCGCTTCTCCGGTAAGCAGGATATTGGTGTTACCTTTTCAGAAATTGAATACAGCATTGCCGGATAGCCGGGCGGATAATTTTATTCCGGCCTGGAATTTTGCCCGTCAATGGGATGTGAATGCTTTTCCGGCAGAATCCCTTTCGCTTAAATTGGCCAAATCTTTTACATATAAAGTTTTGGTGATCGGTTATCGGCAAAGCGACTATAATTATTATTCGCCCGGTGCTGTTTCTAATTTGGTGGAGTTGGCCGTACAGCCCGCTCCTTCGAGTCTGGCTAATTTCAGGTTTATGCCGAAATCACCGGCACGAGTACCTGAATTTTTTACTTGTGTCCTGACCGCTTCGCAGAACGGGATTCCGATCGGAACGGTATTTACACCGGGAGAAACTACAAATATCAGTTTAAGCGGACAATTAAAGCGGTTTGTCAGTGGCCTGAATGTTTCGGTTACCAATATTCCGGGATATGTGAAGTCTATGACTTTGACTGCGGAAAAAATGGTGAAATCCATACAGGTAAACGATACGGTGGCTGTTGCCGTGCAAGTTCCCGGCGATCAGGATAGCCGGGTGATCCAGAAACTTATTCCGGTTTCCGGGAGCGTAAATTTTACGACAATATTGCTTCCGACGCTGAATGTGAATAAGTCGAAATATTATCTGATCGTGGAATACGATTCCACCACGGAAACTTATAC
The DNA here is from genome assembly GCA_900544025.1 of uncultured Odoribacter sp. Taxonomy (GTDB): domain Bacteria; phylum Bacteroidota; class Bacteroidia; order Bacteroidales; family Marinifilaceae; genus Odoribacter. The sequence goes on along the minus strand of UQTM01000018.1, from coordinate 44,061 downwards.
GATCAACGTACCCGATTCGGAGGTATCGCAGAGTAACAGCATTATTTTATTGCCGAACGGAACGGTGAATATCACCGGTAGTTATAGCCTGATAAATATCGGTTTTGAAATCAGCAGGACGATCGATCTGGATGACGACTCCTGGGATGGAGTGAATTAATCAATGATGAAAGCATGAAATTGTATTTTTATATATGCGGCCTATGGGCTTTGTTTGCATTGACCGGATGCGATAAATCTGCCGATGAAGAGAACTTCCCGGTTGGGCCGGAATGCTCCGGAGGGCAGGAACAGGCTGTGCCGGAAGGCTATTTTGTCGCTTCTTTTTCGAACGGTTTACCGGATACCCGTGCTGCTGTCAGCGGAACCGATGCCAGAGTACAGCATGTTCGCTATATCGTATATAAATCTACGGGAGAGTTCGTGAAAACCCGGATTGTATTAATGCCCGGAACAACGGCAGTCTGGCCTTTGGGAACGGTGCGCGATACGCTTCCCCGCGGCTCGTATATAGCTGTTTTTCTTGGGAATGTGGAAAAATCTCTTTTCCCTTATGCCTTATCCGGCTCTTCTGTAAATTACAGCGAAGTATTACAGAATTATACGGTAAATTATAGCAGTGCCCGGATTCTTCTGCCGCCTGCGGAATTTAAAAGCAATACAGAATATTATTGGGCAAAGGCAAATTTCAGCAATGCAAATCCTAATCCGTCGATTTTATTGCAGCGAATCATCGGTTTCGAGAATGTCCACCGGAATTTAGTAGATGCCCAGACAGCTTTAAATCAATTGGTGAATAACATTGTAACCCAGATCGGCTACCGAAATATTCTGCAGACGACCGTCCGGGGATTGCTGACCACTCAGATCAAGGCTGTGGTCGGCCAGAATGTTTCGAGCCTAGTGCTTGCCACGCTGGGAGGTATCGATGCCGTTGTCAATCCTATCGTGGAAAAATTGGTTCAGCCTGTAACGGATGCGTTGTATAATCTTTTTTTGCAAAAATTGGTCGATCAGATCGGTACGGCATTGGCTGCAAACGAAAACCAGGGAGGTTTATTGGGAGTGTTGGGGGCATTGCTGAATCCCTGGGAATCGGCCGATGCTCATACGGCAATCGTCAGCATTAAAGATTTTCCTAAATCCGTCGATTTTAATTTAACGGTTCAGGAAAAATATTCCGGAGTGAACGGTTTCCGGTATGATTTTTCGTCCGATCAGTTTTTTGCCCAAAAATGTCTTTATATAAAAGGTTTTTCCGGGCTTTTCGATATTCAGAAAATTCATGTGATAAAAGAAGGGCTGATCAGCGGATTGTTGTGGAACGGGGTGATCGATAATTCGTTGGTGTTGGGCGGTGTTTTTGTGGACATTACCGATCCTCTTTCTTATACTCCGGGTATAAACCGAAGGTATAAAGCCGATTATTCATTTTTGGACCTTGGGTTGAAATCCTATACCCAGCAGACCGACGGTAACCATTCCTTAACGGTTAGCGTACAGTTAGGACAGATCGCCAATATCGACGGAATATTGGGAGGGATTATTTCAGGTACAATCCTAAACTTAGTCTTGAATCCGATAAAGAATATTACCATTAGCACCCCGTTGAATTTACCGCTATTGGGAGTGGATAACTTATCATTGAGTGGAAGTTGGAATTTTCCGGTTGCTTATTAGCTTATATTTAAAATATTGCAGTCTATGAAAAGTGTTTTAACCACGGTGTTTTTGTTGGTCGCTATAACGGTATTCGGGCAGGATGTCGCAGTGAAGACAAATGTCGTATATTGGGCGACGACAACACTGAATTTGGGCGCGGAAGTGGGAATTGCGCCTAAAATGACAATAGACCTGATAGGAACTTATAATCCTTTTAAGTTTCGGGATAATAAAAAGATTATGAACTGGCTGATACAACCCGAATGGCGTTATTGGGCGTGCCGGCGTTTTGCAGGGCATTTCTGGGGAGTACATGCTCATTATGGTAAATATAACGGAGGATTGAAAAAATATCGCTATGACGGTTGGCTGGCCGGTGCGGGAATTTCTTACGGGTATCAGTGGCTTATCGGTAAACGCTGGAGTCTGGAGGCGGAGTTGGGATTGGGGTATGCTTATCTGAGCTTTGATAAGTTTATTCGGAATAAATGCGGCAAATTTGTAGATTCCGGTCATAAAAACTATGTCGGACCGACCAAGCTGAATATCAGTTTTATGTATTTTTTTGATTAAATATAGACTGCGATTTAAAATAAATATGGCATGAAGCGTATATATTGTATTCTATGGGTTGGCTTGCTGGCATTGCAGGCATGCGGTGGTTTGAAACGGCTGGAAAAGAGACCTGAACTGACGACTACGCCGGAAAAGCTTTTTCTGGCCGTGGATACGAAAGCCGATCCCTATGTGATACCGGTGAACTACACTTTGCATATTCCCCGCGGATATTTGCCGTCTTGCGCCCGTTTGGTTTACTCCCCCCGTTTGGTGGCTCCGGGACATGAATATTCGCTGACACCGGTGGTGATTGCCGGAAGAAGTAACGATCGCCTGGAAAAACGCAGGCAATTGCTCGACGACAAACAGCCCGATTACCCGAATGCGCTGGAATTGGTGAATCATGGAGATAGTATGAATATTAAATTGAGTGAACGGATTCCGTTCGAATTGTGGATGGCGGGTGCGAAACTGGAAGCTAAAATCGTATTCGATGCTTGCGACCGGCAAACTTTGCTATACACGCAGGAACTCGCCGGAGGCGTGTTCTATATGCCTGTGATGCCGGGACCGGCTTTGGTGAAATATGTACACAAAGAAGTGGAGGAAAAAAAGGAAGGTTTTGCCCGGTTTTATTATCCGGTGAACGGTTATAAAGTAGATCCGGCCTTGTATGACAACCAGGACCAGCTCGATACGATGTCGGCATTCATACGCCGTACTTTGGCCGATACTTCTGTCCATGTTAGCCGGATTGTGGTTACCGGAATATGCTCTCCGGACGGTTCGTGGGCATACAATGAAGAGTTGGCGAAACGGAGGGCGGAGTTTATCCGTAACTATCTGATTCAATACGACCGGATTTCTGCCGCCATGGTGGAAATAAAATATATTGCAGAGGATTGGGAAGGACTGGTGAATTTGATAGAAAAGTCTGCGCTCCCGGATAAGGAAATGCTTTTGAATACGATACACGATGTTCCGAATCCGGGACAACGGGAAGCCGCTTTGCAAAAATTTCCGCAATTTAATTATATTAAAACTAATTTTTATCCGCAATTACGTAAAGTGGTTTATGAAATTTATTATACCGTGAAAGAGAACGTTTTAGAAGTCGAACCGGAATAAATTTAAAGAAGAAGAGATAATAGATTGTTTTTATGTTTATCTTGCCGATGATTATGCAAAAAGGAGAGAAAGGTCTGTAGAGCAGGTTGCTTTAAAGGCCTTTCGGTTTTATTATTCCGCTATTTTATAACCTATTGCACGGAATGTGCAGAAAATAGTGCCCATATAACACTTTATAACAATGAACGTTACACTAAAGATCGATGATGCCGGTTGTATTAAATGCGGCAAGTGCGTACGGGTTTGCCCGTCGAAAATATTCAGTCAGGAATCAGCCGGGAAGCAAATAGAAGTGCACAATATAGAAACCTGTATCGTATGCGGGCATTGTGTGGCGGTTTGTCCGACAGCCTCGGTGCTTCATTCTGAATTTCCGGGCGAAAAGGTACACCCCATCGATCGGAAATTATTACCGGCTCCTGAACAGATCATGCTTTTGTGTAAAGCAAGGCGTTCGAACCGTGCTTTCTCTTCGAATCCCGTACCTCCCGAGTTTTTGGAACAGATTTTAGAGGCTGCCCATCGCGCTCCTACGGCAAGTAATCGGCAGAATGTTAGATTTACATTGATAACCAATCCGGAGAAATTGCGACAGGTAACCGATTTTACAATCAATGTATTTACTTCCATAGCCAAAAGGCTAAGTAATCCGGTGGTGAAGTTCATCGTAAAACCTATTGCACCGGAGTTATATGCTTATTTGCCTGTGTTTAAGCGTTTAATGGCTGAAAATGCAAAAGGGAACGATTTGATATTGAGAAATGCGACTGCCCTGATCCTGATTCATACGCCGGAAGATAGCCGTTTCGGCTGCCAGGATGCTAATTTGGCCTATCAGAACGGTTCTTTAATGGCTGAAAGCTTAGGCGTGAGCCAATTTTATACCGGATTCGTCTGTTCGGCCATTCAGCAGGACAAACAAGAAAAGCTGGCTAAGCTATTGGGCATACAGGGTAAGATTCATGCCGGAATGGCTTTAGGGATGCCGGCTTTCCGGTTCCCGAACTATATCGACAAAAAAGATATAGAGGTAAATCGTCTCTAAAGGATTTTATTCATAAAATATACGGTAGAACGCCCCCGTCAGGCTATTCATCGAATAGTTTGACGGGGGATATTTTTATCGGGTTGGAGCATCGGGGGAAAAACTGTTCCATCCAGTTAAGTTCACCGATATTTTTTAGTGTATATCGAGGGAAGAAAAAGGAGAATGCCTGCTTGTTCGGGGGAGGCGTATAAATTGTTAGGAGTGAAACGAAAAGTGCGGATCATTTTACGAGGCCGATAATATATTTGCGATTTTCGAAACAACTTCCTCTCAAAATGTGTTTAATAGTTATAATAATGACTACAAAAATTATGATTGCAAACAAATTAAATACGGCCTTGATCGAAGCGGTCAAAAATAAACTTCCCCTAAAGGATAGTTTGGCTAAAACCCTTATGGATATTTTGTATATAGGTAAAGAGGCGGTTTACCGCCGTTTGCGCGGCGAAGTGCCTTTTACTCTGTCCGAAGCATCTATTATTTCAAGAAAAATAGGGATTTCCCTTGATAAGGTTATCGGAATCAGTTTTACGAACAATGCCGTTTTCGATATCAATGTGGTACAGCATGATAATCCTTTCGATTCTTATTATTCTATTATCGACAGGTATGTTAAGATTTTCGAGATTCTGAAGGACGACCCGACCTCCGAAATGGGGACATCTTCGAATATTATTCCTCAGACCCTTTATCTTAAACATGATCATTTGTCGAAATTTCGCCTATTCAAATGGATGTATCAGAATGAAAATATCGAATGCAAATATTTCAATGAATTGGAAATTCCTCAGAAATTAATTTATAAGCAGCGAGAGTTCGCCGGTTTGACACAGCATATCTGTTCTACCGATTATATCTGGGATAGTATGATTTTTCAACACATGGTGAACGATATTCGATATTTTTCAGATATCCATCTGATTTCGGATGATGATAAAAAAGAGCTTAAAGAAGACCTGCTTTGGCTGGCCGACGATTTGGAGGAATTGGCCGGTAAAGGCAAATCGGAAGCCGATCGTGATGTGCGTATCTATGTTTCCAACATCAATTTTGAAGCGACTTACAGTTATGTCGAGACAAGCTCACAGCAATTCAGCATGATCCGGGTTTATGCGATCAATTCTATCACGACGCAGGATCATGATATGTTTTGCAGTTTGAAAGAGTGGATTCAGTCGCTGAAAAAATTCTCTACCATGATTTCAGCGAGCGGGGAATTGCAACGAATTCTTTTTTTCAAAAAACAACGTGAGATTATCGAAATGCTTTGATTTCGTTTTTTTCAGAAAATGAGTCGGCAAACCTAAAAATGCTGCGTGTTTCGGGAGTGTGGTTATTTTTATTTATCGGATCGTTTTGCATTGCCACCGGATAAATTCGGGTGAAATGAAAAGGAGATATAAGACAGTTCCGGGAGATGGGAAATTATAAAGTTTTCCCGTTTTCTGCCTTATAAACGATAATCCCGTCTTATATGCATTAACTGTTGTTTATCAAAGTGCTTGTGCCGGTTTTAAATTTATTTTGAAAAAGGATGAAGCGGGATCATGAATTTAAACAGGGACATAATTTAAACCGGGATATAATATTATATTTGCGGCAAATTTCGATTATGAATATAAAAGCCAAAGGATATATGCTGGGGGCTATTGCCGCAGCGACATACGGAATGAATCCACTGTTCGCCCTTCCGTTGTATAAGGTGGGGATGGATCCGGACTCGGTATTGTTTTTCAGATACCTGTTTGCCATTCCGATCTTAGGCATTATGATTAAAGCGAGGGGACGGAATTTTAAATTGCATCGAAAGGAAATATTCCCGTTAATTATCATGGGATTATTGGTCGCCCTTTCCTCTTTAACCCTCTTCCAGAGCTATAATTACATGGATGCCGGGATTGCTTCGACTTTGCTGTTCGTCTATCCGATAATGGTAGCGCTGATTATGGCAGTCGGTTTTAAAGAAAGGATAACGTTTCAAACCATTTTGTGTATTCTGCTGGCATTGGGAGGTATCGCTTTACTTTATGAAGGCAAGGACGGGGCGACCCTCAGCCTCACCGGGACCATGCTGGTCATGGTTTCAGCTCTTTCGTATGCTATTTATATCGTGGGGGTAAACCAATCGACACTGAAAGACATAGCGACCCTTAAACTGACCTTTTATGTCTTGCTTTTCGGATTGACCTTGTTTTTTGTCCGTACGGATTTCGGACAGAGCCTATATATTTTGGATAAATGGTATTTATGGGGTAATCTGCTTGCTTTGGCCATTTTCCCGACCGCCATATCGTTTCTATGCACCACCAAAGCCATTCAATACATCGGTTCAACCCCGACGGCTATTCTCGGTGCTTTAGAACCGGTGACAGCCTTGCTTTTCGGGATCACGATCTTCGGAGAGATGCTGACACCGCGCTTGGGCTGTGGGGTCGTGATGATTATTCTGGCTGTAACTTTTATTATAGCAGGGAGTAATATTACAACTTATTTGGTTCGCTTTAGAAAGCTTTTCCCGAAACTTCCGATAAGAGGCAAAAAGACGCGTTTAAATCAGAAATGATATAAGGCTGAATCCAGTTTAATTCCCGGTTTAAACAAACAGCCCGAAACTACGAAAGACAGGAAAAAACATAATTTTAGAAGTAAAAATCGGCTTTTTTCGTGCCTAATGTGTTCAATGTGCGTAAATATACGGAAAGATTGGCTGGCAAAAATGACACAGAATCTGTTTTTCTCTCTAACTTTTTTAAAATAGAAAAAGGTAAAACCTTTTGATCTTACCTTTTAATTTCCTCTCTGTCAGAGTTTTAATAGTAGAGCGGAAAACGGGACTCAAACCCGCGACCCCCAGCTTGGAAGGCTAGTGCTCTATCGACTGAGCTATTTCCGCAAAATTAATTTTAAATCGTGAATTGTTTTCGCTTGCGATTTACAATTCAGTTTCGTGGGCAGTGATGGATTCGAACCACCGTAGGCTAAGCCAGCTGAGTTACAGTCAGCCCCATTTGGCCACTCTGGTAACTGCCCATCGTTTAAAGAACTCTTGTTTTCTTTTGCGATTGCAAAGGTAGATGTTTTTTCTAAAAAAACAAAAACAAGAAGTCCTTTTTTTCTCTTCGTTCCGGGTTTATTGATAGTTAAATTCTATCGTCCGGTCGGAAGTATTCGTGTCGTGGTATTTCACTTTGATTTTTACAGGTTTGGGTAGGTTATCCAGCAGGGAACTGATAGGGAACGATACCACTCCGGGGTATAGTTGTTCCCGTCTGTCTTTGAAAGCGTTGTGACGGAACTCGAAGAGCAGGCCATCGTTATGGTCTGTATGCTGGAGTAAATTGATCATGTGTTTCACACTGACCACGGGGTAACCTCCGGCGTAAACAAATTCAAAATTCAGGAAACCGTGAGCAATCCAACAGCCGGAGTCGGAAATTTTAATGGGATCGTTGCCGATGCTGTCGAGGAGGGTGGTGTCATAGGCAATGACGGGTTTGGTCAGAATTTCCATTGCGCGGAGAATTTTGACATCTACGCTTGAATCTTGTACTTCGAGGATACTGTATTCAAGGTTTAAGCGCATGCTGTCGCTTAATTCAGAAGAAGGGAACGGGGCTTCTTTGGGGTGAAGGGTATAGCCGTCGTCCATTTTAATTTGGTAGCTGCTTTCTCCCAGCATATTTACCATTCCATAGCCCTGGTAATGGTCTTCGTAGTCGTCTTTGCAGGCAGCGAAAAGAAGTACGCACAAAAAGACGCTTGTTAATTTTAAAATATTCTTTTCCATATTTTATTGGTTTGTCGTTTCGTTTAAAAGATGCAGGTAGAATAAAATTGGTTGCGTGACAGGACAAGAAAAATTAAGTCTTATTCGGGAAAAAAATAAAAAGTGGTCTTTGTGTTACAGAATTTTCTGTGAAAAGACCACTTTTTAAAATCGTGTGCTATCCGGTCAAAAGAGTTTTTTCCGTAATGAAAAAATAAATTCCAAACCTCCTTCTTTTCTGTTTTTGGCGGATATTTGTCCTTTGTGAAAAAGGACTGCATTCTTTACGATGGAGAGCCCTAAACCCGATCCTCCCGTTTTCCGGCTTCGCCCTTCGCTGATTCTGAAAAAACGGTCGAATATCCGGTTTAAAAAGGCTTCATCGATCCCTGTTCCGGTATCGTAATAGGAAAAGTAATAAAATTCGTTGTCTTCTGTATAACAATCGATCACTACCGATAAATTCTCTCCGGCGTAGTTGATGGTGTTATCGAGCAGATTGCGGAAAATGGAGTAGAGCAGGGTGTGATTGCCTTCTATTTCCACCCGGCTGTCCACCTGGTTGAAAACATCGATGTGAGCATTATGTAGCGGGGTTTCGAGGTCGGCGACCACTTCCTGTATCGTGTCGTGAATATTGATCGTTTCCTTATCGAACAAGTCGGAGGCTTCTTCGGTTTTGGTGATGAGGGCTACGTCCCGGATCAGATCGGACAGCCTCAGCACTTGGGTATAGGTTCTTTCTAAGAAGAATTTTTGTTTGGCCGGATCGATGTTCTGCTGTTCCAGCAAGGTTTCCACATAGCCCCGGATGCTGCTGACCGGAGTTTTTAGCTCGTGGGCGATATTGTTTGTCATTTCCTGTTTCAAAAGCCGGTTCTTTTCCGAACTGGAAATGTTGTTTATTGTGACTTCGTAACTATTGTCGTTGAAAATCAATAGTTTTATGGCATAATGCTGTCCGTTTTTAATGATTTTTCCCTGATAAATCGGCATCACATTCAATTGAGGATTTACCGGAGTGTTGCGGTACAGGAAATTTTTTAAGGCTTTGAATTCAGGTGCTTCAAAAAGTTTTCCCGCTTCAAAAGTCGGTTCGTCCAGTATCGTATTGAGGTATTGTATAAAATGCGTGTTGGCGTAGATTTTCCGATGGTCGGCGGCAAAGATGGCGATCCCTTCATCGGAATAGTGGAAATGGCGGATGATCTTGTCTTTTTCCAAGGCAAGCTGTTCTTTGCTTTTCGCCAGTTGTTTGTAGTTTGCTACGATCTTGTTGCCGATGTCGCCTAATTCTGTTTCAGGGAAATGAATTTTGTCGAATTCGGGCTCATTGTCCTCTGCCGACCGGATAAAGTCGCTTAATCCCGTTACCGCCTTACCGAAACGATCGGCTAAATAAAGGATAGACATTAAAGCCGTGAAGAATAACAGCAGGATAAAGTAAGTAAATATGTCGTCGGCTTTCAGGGTATGTTCGAGACTGACGCTGTAAGGTTCCGCTACCCGGATGAAATAATCGTCGAAATTCCGTGCATAGTAATAATATTCTACGCCTGTGGTGGCCGAAGTCCGAAGGTTCGATCCCGATTTTTTATAGCGTGCGCCTGAAATTTCAGGACGGTTTAGATGATTTCCGATTTCTTCCTTATTTCCGGCATCGTTGTCGTATAGAACATTCCCTTCCGGACTGATGATCGTGATACGAAGACTTTCCGGAAACAGGGGGAGAATGTCGGCGATCGAATCGATATGTCCGCTCGTCAATAGGTTGTTTTCTTGAATGTAGCGGGCGAGAATTTCGGTGTAGGAATTAAGTCCCGAACGGAAATTTTCCGTTTTATACATTTTTTCCCTGTTTTGTTGTACGGCAATGATGATAACCGTGAAGATCGTGAATACGAACAGAAAATACAGGAATAACTTCTTTTTGTATGATAGGCGCATAATTGCTAAATGTTTAAAAGTTCGTGTACCCGTTTAGGCTTCCAGGCAGTACCCGTAGCCGGATCGGTTAGCGATATGTTTTCCAAATTCTCCCAATTTTTTACGAAGCCGGGTAATATGTACATCTACGGTGCGTTCCAATACATAGCCGTCGTCTTCCCATACCCTTCCCAAAATGTCTTCCCGTGAGAATATCCGGTTGGGGGATTTGGCCATGATACTCAATATTTCAAATTCTTTTTTGGTAAGCAGTACGGGCTGGCCTTTGAGCGTAACGTTTTTAGTGCTTGTGTTTATAGACAGGTCGCCGATCACGATTTCCGGGCTGGAGGCAGTTCCGGTAACCCCCGTTCGTTTCAGTATGGCTTTTACTCTGGCACTTACCTCTTTGATCGAAAAAGGTTTGGCAATATAGTCGTCTCCGCCGATACTGAATCCGGTGAGCATGTCGTTTTCGGTGTCTTTAGCGGTTAAGAAAATAATCGGAGTATTTAGGTGCAGGTCGCGGCGTACTTTTTCAGCCATTTTAAACCCGGACATGCCTTCCATCATCACGTCCAGCAAAATAAGCCGGTGGTCGTCGGAGAGTATTTTCAATGCTTGTTCTGCCGAATTGGCGATATCCACCGCGTAGCCTTCACTTTCCAGATTGAATTGGAGGATCTCGCACAGGTCTTCTTCGTCATCGACCACTAATATTTTTGTTCTGTCCATATCGATAAAAGTTTATATATATTGAAATCACTTTATGGAAAGGTTATCCTTCACTTCCGGCAGTTAAGGTTTCTTCGTTGTGGTTGCCGGTGTGCTTGATGTTTTTTCCTTCCATAAGGTATATAGCGGCTTCCGCTATGTTTGTCGCATTATCGCCTATTCTTTCGATGTTGTAAGACATACTGTTGATGGAAAGGGCGTCCGTTATTTGCTGGCTGTCCAACGGTTGGCCGCTACAATCCTGTGGCAGGGTGCTGCCGATTTTGTGAAAACAGGCATCCACCAGATTGTCCATTTCTATTGTATCCCTTGCCAGCCGTGCATCTTCACAGGTAAAAGCAAATATAGCGTTTTGTGTCATATTTTCTGTGAGCGTCAGCATATTTAGCAGATTTTCCTTGTATTGGCCGAAAAGCGGATTGTGTATCGCGATTTTGCGCAGAAATCCGGCGATGTTTATCAGTAAATCGCCTATTCTTTCCAGATAGGCAGTCATGTCGTGATAGGACATAATCATTCGCAGGTTGGTGGCTCGCGGGCTATAAAGCACGATCGTATTGATGACCTCATCACGCATTTTTACATCGAGGCTGTCGATAATGCGTTCATTGTTATTGATTTCCGTATAGATTTCCTCGTCACGGTTTTCCTCCATCAGTGTTTTGGTCAGATTAATCTGCTTAATGACCACTTTTGCCATAACCTCGAAGTCTTCGGTAATCCGGCTCAGGACTTTTTCTTTTAAAGTTGTCATATCGGGTAAAGGTTTTATTATTGTCGCTATGGTATCGTTAAGTTTTATCCGAATTGCCCGGAAAGGTATTCTTCGGTACGTTTGTCTTTCGGAGTGGTGAACATGGTTTTCGTTTTGTCGTATTCGATCAGTTCTCCAAGGTACATAAACATAGAATAGTCCGAAATCCGGGCTGCCTGTGACATATTATGGGTAACGATCACGATTGTAAATTCTTTTTTCAGTTCCAGCAGTAATTCTTCAATCCGGTTCGTGGCGATGGGATCGAGGGCAGAGGTCGGCTCGTCCATCAGCAATACTTCCGGTTTCAGGGCAAGTGCCCTGGCAATGCAAAGGCGTTGCTGCTGCCCTCCGGAAAGAAAAGTTCCTTTTTTAAATAGTGAGTCTTTCACTTCGTTCCATAGTCCGACGTTCGTGAGGCAACTTTCCACCAATTCATCTTTTTCACTTTTAGAGATGCGTATGCCGTTGAGTTTATAACCCGCCACCACGTTATCATATATGCTCATGGTGGGGAAAGGATTGGGGCGCTGAAATACCATGCCTGCCATTCGCCTTACTTCCATGGGGTTCATTTTTAGGATATTCCGGTTGTCTAACAGAATTTCTCCTGTTATTTTAATGTCGGGGTAAAGCTCGTGCATCCGGTTGATTGCCCGTAGCAGGGTACTTTTTCCGCATCCGGAAGGCCCCATAATAGCGGTGATCCGTTTGGCTTTGATGTCGGCATTTACTTTATTCACGGCGTTTTTGCCGGGAGTGTAAGATATTGAAACGTCCTTCAGTTGGAGGATCGGTTGAGGTATATTTATATTTTCCATTTTCTGGCAATGTTTTTAGCAATGATGTTTAAGGCTAATATCAGCATCAACAGGAATAGGGAAGAACTCCAGATCATGTCGAGCAGGTTGGGATCGTTATAAAATTCCCAGATTAACAAAGGGACGGCGCTGGTCGGTTTCAGTATGTCCCAGTTGATCATGGTACTGCCTAAAGCCGTCAGCATCAGGGGGGCTGTCTCTCCCATTACACGGGATATGGCCAAGAGTATCCCGGTGAAAAGTCCCCCGAAAGCCGAAGGTAACAGTATTCTTAAAATGACGCTGGTGTAGGAGGAGCCTAAAGCCAGTCCTGCCTCTTTCAGGCTGCCGGGGAGCAGTTTCAGCGTTTCTTCGGTTGAACGGATAATCAGGGGGAGCATCATGATTGAAAGTGCCACACTTCCGGCAAGTGCCGAGTAACTGCCGAGCGGCTTTACAATCCAGGTATAGGCGATGATGCCGATCACGATAGAAGGTGTGCCCTGTAATAGGTCGGTCAGGAAACGGATGATGTGTGAAAAGAAGGCTTTCGGTTTTTCCGACAAATAGATGCCTCCCATGATACCGACCGGAATGGCTAACACGGCGGAAAGAGCAACCATAAGCAATGTACCTGTGATTCCGTTGGCAATACCGCCGGGAATCAGATCGCCGCTGCTTTTGGCAAGCATCGCATCGAGGGTACTGGGTGCGGTTTCCGTGAAGAAACTAAAATTAATCTGCTTGTAGCCTTTTTTTACCAATTCCCAGATAATCATGATCAGGGGTATTGCGGTCAGCGATGATAAGATGCAGATTACCACGAAGAATATCCGGTTCTTTAAATAACGATATTTAATGGTGTTCATAGCGTTAGTTTAATTTCTTCATGATCATTTTACCTATAAAATTGATGATTGCCGTAATCAGGAATAATAATAACCCGATAGCGATCAGCGAACTGAGTTTCAGACCGTCGGCTTCTCCGAACTGGTTGGCAATCACGCTCGCCATCGTATTCCCGGTAGAGGTAAGCGAGGTGGGCAGGTTGTTCGTGTTTCCGATAAGCATGGTTACAGCCATCGTTTCACCTAAGGCACGTCCCAGCGCCAATATGTAGCTGGCGAACACGCCTGAGCCCGATACGGGAAAAATCACATAGCGGATCACGTCTAAACGTGTGCCTCCCAAACTATAAGCTCCTTCTTTGAGTTCCCGGGGAACCATGGAAATAAATTCAGCACTGAGCGAGGAGGCATAGGGGATGATCATGATCGCAAGAATGATGGACGATGTGAGAATTCCGAATCCTTGTGGCGATAACCCCAATTCGGTAATGACCGGACGAAGGGTGTAGAATCCCCACAGACCGTAAACAATAGAAGGAATTCCCGCCAATAGATCGATCACCGAGCTGATAACGATGGCTATTCGTTTTCCCTTGAAATATTCTCCTGTAAACAACGCGACGGGAAGTGAAAAAGGAATACAAAACAGTAGGGCCAGAAATGAAGTCATCAATGTTCCGGCAATGAAAGAGAGAGCTCCGTATTCTTCCGTTCCGGTGGTCGGATTCCATTCCGCTGAAAAGATAAAGCGGAAGAAACCGAACTGCCCGAAAGCGGGGATCGCCCCGCTCACCAGCGAATAGATCATGCCTGCGCTGATAAGGAGTACCAGTAAGGAGCAGAAGAATAAAAGCCGTTTGAAAATATAGTCCCGCATTTCCTGAATGAATGATCGGTTATTTTAAAATGGGTGTTCCGTTATAAGTTACGCTTTTTAATAAGGCTTTGGCTTTGGCGATAACCGATTCCGGAAGTGGAGAATAATGAACTTTTACGGTCAGTTTTTGTGCCGATGGGTTGGTTAGCCAGTCGGCCAGTTGCAGGGTTGCCTGTGCCTCTTCCAGGCTACGGTCGTTGTAGGCTTGTTCCTGATAGAGCATAATCCAGGTGAAGCAACTGATGGGATAGGCATCGGCTACGTCCGAATCGGTGATCATTGTGCGGGTGTCGTCGGGGATGTCGATAGAAGCGGCGGCAGAAATGCTTTTCGGATCCGGTGTGATGAAATTTCCGGCTTGATTTTGTAGTCGAGCCATTGGAATGTTTAAGGCGAATGCATATTCCGAGCCGATATAGCCGATTGCTCCTTTGGTTTGGCTGATGGTTCCGGCCACTCCGGGGTTGCCTTTGGCTGCTAAGCCTACCGACCATTTCAGGGCTTTGCCTGTGCCGATGTTTTCACTCCATGAAGGACTGACTTTGGATAGATAATCGCTAAATACGAAGGTCGTACCGCTACCGTCCGAACGATAAACTGCATAAATCGGAAGGTTGGGCAAGGCGGTCCCTTCGTTTATTGCCTGAATGCGCGGGTCGTTCCATTGGGTGATTTTTCCCTGATAAATATCTGCAACAATATCGCCGGTCAGTTTCAGATTATCTATACCTTCGAGATTGTAAGCCATTACGACGGCCCCGATGCAGGTAGGAACCTGTATAACGGCAGCCGGCATCTCTTTTAATTCTTCATCGGATAGAAAAGCGTCGCTTCCACCGAAATCGACGATTTTATCTTTCAGGCTGCGAATTCCGCCACCGCTGCCGATACCTCCGTAGGTAACGGCGATCCCGGTAGAATCCTGCCAGGTTTTAAAAGCTAAATTATAGTAAGGAAGCGGAAAAGTTGCACCCGCTCCGGTTATGGTGATGTCGCTGGAAGGTGCATTGTTCTGCTTTTTCTTTGAATTACCGCATCCGGCAATAGCGATAGCAAGAATAATAAGTAATAGCTTGTTCATTTTTATTTTCTTTAAATTGGTGATACTTTTTTTATTTTTCTTGACCATACAATATTAGCCTGAGAATGATACGGGGGTGTTACAATGTTGTTACATTTTTGTTACGACGGAAAAGAGTTGG
Source organism: uncultured Odoribacter sp. (assembly GCA_900544025.1). Taxonomy (GTDB): domain Bacteria; phylum Bacteroidota; class Bacteroidia; order Bacteroidales; family Marinifilaceae; genus Odoribacter. The sequence goes on along the minus strand of UQTM01000018.1, from coordinate 28,757 downwards.
TTTATCCTATAAAATATGCAGGTAAAACGGTGTATTTTAAAGGTTGAAATATACATTCAGGTAGAGGTAGGAGGCGTTTTCGCCCGTACGTGGACTTTTGATCTGATAGTTGGGAGACAGGCGAAGGTATTTGTTGGGAGAATACTGAAAACCCGCCAGGCCGAATTGCTGGTCGTTCGGGAAATCATGGTGAGACGAGGAAAGACGGTCGTATCTACCGAATAAGGTAAATTTTGAAGATAGGTTTACCGAGGTGTAGGCGGAATATCCTGTCCGGTTCTGTTCGTCGTCGAATTCGGCATTGAATAAGCGGTTGTATTCTGCACCTGCGTGAAATCGCTTGTTCCGGTAACCTAAGAACAGGGCGGCGGAATATTGGTCTTTACTTTCGCCTCCATTGCCATTATACCGGTCGCCATAAATCCGGAAGAGAAGATTTTTATAGGGTGTCAGCGTTATACCCGCTCCGTAGCGGAAATGATTGTCTTTGTTTATTTTTTTATATCCTTCTCCGTTAATGAAATTAAGGTCGGCCGAAAGCCAGGGGGTGAATTTATATTTTCCGATCACTCCCATGTCGGCACTGGAGTTGAATTTATATTCGTCCTGAAAGGATTTACGGATATAGCGGTAGCCCCAGAATTTTTCTTGAATGTTGAATTGAACCAGGGGAATCAGTCCGAAGTCGAGGGTAAGGTTCCCGGTTTGCCACGATAACATGGCATTTTTTACGTAAGCGATTCGTTCCAGATCGGAACCTTCCACTTTCGAAGGGCCGATGTCGAATATTACTTTGCCGCTTAACTCTTTTGTAACCCGGAAAGCATAGCCGAGGTAAGAGCGTTCAAGTTCGAAACCTGCTTCTTCATTAGCGCTTCCTATGCCCGTGTGGACATTGGCAAACAGGGTGACAATGGGAGAACCGCTGAATTGGAAAATTTTTTCCTGAGCGGTCAGGGTACGGGTCAGGAATACGGCGAACAGGAGTAGTAAGGATTTTGTCATTTAGCACAAGCGTTTATTTATCTGTTGTTATCGAGTTTCAGGAGGTAAAACTATGGGAGAAATGTTTTAAGCGTGTTAAGCGTTTGTGACGTTTTAGTTACGTGTTTCAATCCGGTCATTTTGTGGTGGACTGTAAAGCGGTCGTTTTGCAGTAAAAGAGGAAAAGATATTTTTGTCGGAATATCGGGCAGACAGTTCCGGAAAGAACAGGTATATTCATATAATTTATTATTTTTGTGATCGATTGTAAATAATTTACAAAATCTGTGTGCGGGAAATGTATTAACTTTTTATTTACCTACTTATGGCTGAATTGGGAACTACTGTTGTGTCCAAGCGTTTGGAATCTTTAGATGTGTTAAGGGGCTTCGATTTGTTTTGCCTTACTATTTTGTGTCCTTTTCTGCATGCGTTCAGCAGAACGGGTGAATATGGCTGGCTGGCTCCGGTGATGCGCCAATTCAATCATGTGTCGTGGGCGGGTTTTGCCTTTTGGGATTTGGTTATGCCTTTGTTTATGTTTATGGCGGGGGTGTCGATTCCTTTTGCTTTTTCAAAGTATCTGAGATCGGGCGAAGGGTATGGAAGAATTTATATCCGGATTTTGAAGCGGGTGGTGATACTGTGGATATTAGGCATGGTCTGTCAGGGGAATTTATTATCGTTGCATGTGGCAAACTGGAAGTTGTATAGCAATACATTGCAGGCCATCGCTATGGGGTATCTGATCTCTGCTATTTTGTTTTTACATCTGAAACCGAAATGGCAGATCATCGTTTCGATTGCTTTGTTGCTGGTGTATTGGGGAGTGATGATGTTTGTTGAGGTAGATGGCTATGGCGGAGGAAATTTTACGGCTTCGGGGAATCTGGCGGAATGGACAGACCGAACGGTATTGGGACGATGGCGGGACGGCGCTTCAGTGGATGGAACCGGGGCGGTGGTGTTTCCTGCCTGGTATAATTATACCTGGATTTTGAGCAGCCTGAATTTTGGCGTGACGGTAATGACCGGGGTTTTCGCCGGACAGATTTTAAAGAGCAAGACCGGAGAAACCGGAAAAATGAAACGCTTGTTGTTCATTGGGTTGGGAATGATGGCGATGGGCTGGCTGTGGCATTTGCAGATGCCTGTGATCAAGCGGATCTGGACAAGTTCTATGGTGCTGGTGAGCAGCGGCTATTGTTTTTTGTTGATGGCTTTGTTTTATTATCTGATTGATTACCGGGGATGGCGTAAGGGAACCGGCTGGCTGAAAGTTATCGGAATGAATTCGATCGTCGCTTATTTGCTCAGTGTCGAGGTCGGAGTGGTGAATTTTAGCTGCGTGAGCCGTTCTTTGCTGTTCGGTCTGGAGCAATATATCGGAACTCCTTTTTATCATTTGCTGGTGGTGTGTGCCAATATGGCTATTCTGTATGGAATCCTGTGGGTGATGTACCGGAATAAATGGTTTTTGAAAGCATGACGACCGGATATGTTTCGAATAAAACCCGGAGAGATGTATTTTTGCGAATCTAATTCCTGAGCAAGAACGGCAATATGTCCCTTTTTCATTTATTTTTGCGGAAAGAAAAATAAAATAATTGCGGGCGCTTAATTGCCGGATATTATGGAAGATAAAAAAAGAGAGAAAGTGTTTATGCGGGAATTGTTCCGCAAGGTTGGGAAAGCTATTTTCGATTACGGGCTGATTGCCGAAGGAGATAAAATATTGGTGGGAGTGTCCGGCGGGAAAGATTCCCTGACATTGTTGGAAGTGTTGGCTTTGCGTGCTAAAGATCCGAAACAAAACTATCGGGTGGTGGCGGCGCATATCGCGGTGGAAAATGTGGCTTACGAGGTGGATGCCGCTTACGTCCGGCAGTTCTGTGAGCGTTTGGGGGTGGAGTTTGTACACCGGACGGTGAATGCGGAGGTCGCCCCCGATTCCAGGAAGCCGGCCTGCTTTGTCTGTTCATGGAACCGCAGAAAGGCTTTATTTGAGATCGCCAAAGCGTATGGATGTAATAAGCTGGCGTTAGGGCATCACCGGGACGATGCTGTGGAGAGTTTGCTGATGAGCATGATGTTTAACGGAACGATCGCCAGCATGCCGCCTAAACTCGATATGTTCGATCATACGTTTACTTTGATACGCCCGTTGATTTATCTGACCAATGACGAAACTTTGCAGTATGCCGCTTACCGGGAGTTTCGTAAACAAAAGAAAAATTGCCCTTACGAACGGGCGACAAACCGGAATGCCGTCGGCGAGATTGTCCGCCAAATGGAAGCGCTGTCTCCCCATGTCCGGGGCAACCTGTTTGCTGCGATGAAGAATATCCAGACAGAGTACTTACCGTAAATGTAACATTTTAAATTCATAATTCGTTAGCAATGAAAGCCGAAGGGTGGGATTTCTGAAAACGTTTGTATAAATTTTTGAGAAAACTTTTTTATTCTCAAAAAAGGTTTTACCTTTGTCATCGGAGGTGAGGATTTCGACGAATTCGGAATTCTTATTTAGATAAAGGCACTTATTGGAGGATAAGTGTCATTTATTTTTTTGTATATTAAGAAAATCATAAAATATAGGATTATGAGCAAGAAGGTGTCTTATGTAACCAAAGAAGGCCTGAAGAAACTTCAGGATGAACTTGACAAGCTACAAACAGTGGAACGCCCTAAAATTTCCAAAGCGATCGGAGAAGCTATCGAGAAGGGAGATATTTCGGAAAATGCCGAGTATGATGCTGCCAAAGATGCTCAAGGCATGCTGGAGGCCAAGATTGCCCAGTTGCAGGATCTTATTGCCAATTGCCGTGTTATCGACGAATCGCAGATCGGTACGTCCAAGGTGCAGATGCTGAATAAGGTGACGATCAAGAATACGAAGACCGGGGCGACTATGGTCTATACGCTGGTGTCTGAAACAGAAGCTAATTTCAAAGAAGGTAAATTGTCGATCCACACGCCTATAGCGCAGGCTTTGGTAGGCAAGAAGGTAGGCGATAAGGTGACCGTGCAGGTTCCCGCCGGAGAAATGGAGTTTGAGATTTTGGATATTAGTTTGTAATTACAGTGATTATGGCATCGATTTTCACAAAGATCGTAAATGGAGAAATTCCTTCTTATAAAATAGCTGAAAGCGATAAGTATTATGCTTTTCTGGATATAAATCCGTTGCAGAAGGGGCATACATTAGTCATTCCGAAGAAGGAAACCGATTATATTTTCGATTTGACGGATGAAGAATTGTCCGGATTGATGGTGTTTGCTAAGAAGGTGGCTAAAGCTATCGAAAAGACTGTGCCCTGCCAGCGGGTAGGAGTGGCCGTCCTGGGATTGGATGTACCTCATGCTCATGTGCATTTAGTGCCTCTGAATGGCGGTGACGATTTGAATTTCTGTAATGCTAAAAAACATTTTTCAAACGAAGATATGCAATTCCTCGCAGAGTCGATAGCGGCAAATTTGTAATTGAATTTTAGAAAATTTAAAAAAGGTGTCAAAAAAATGACACCTTTTTTTGTTTATATCATTTTCTCATTTATATTTGCAGTGTATTAGTATTGTAGTACACTAATCCTATAAATATATAGATATGATTTATGCAGAACATTTAGAATTCAGTTACCGGAGGAATAAGAAGATTTTTTCCGGTTTGGACCTTACGCTGGCCCAGGGGCATGTGTATGGGCTGTTGGGGAAGAATGGAGCCGGAAAAAGTACGCTGTTGAAGTTATTGTGCGGGTTACTGTTTCCCGATCGGGGAAATTTAAAAGTTATGGGTTATATACCCCGCCAGCGTAAGCCTTCTTTTTTGTCGGACTTGTTTTTTATTCCGGAGGAAATTTATTTGCCGGAAATGAAGATGCAGGACTATGGCAAACTGATCGCTCCGTTTTATCCCCACTTTGATGCAGAGCAGTTGAGGGAATATATGGAGGAATTTGAAGTTTCGGGTGAAGAGAAATTGAACCGGATGTCTTACGGACAACGGAAAAAGGCTTTGATCTGCCTGGGGTTGGCCTGTAATACCCGTTTCCTGATTATGGACGAGCCGACGAACGGATTGGATATTCCTTCGAAAAGTCATTTCAGACGATTGATTTCGTCTGTGACGACCGACGACCGTTGTGTTATTATTTCTACTCATCAGGTGCGTGATCTGGAAAATCTGATCGATGCGATTGTCGTGATCGACGAGAGCCGGATTCTGGTAAATACGACTACGGATAAGATTACCGAAAAATTGATGTTTCGATCTTTAGGGGAACAGGAATTTGCCTTGTTTGCCGAGGAATCGCTCAAAGGGCGTTGGGGAGTGGTTCCGAATGAGAGCGGGGAAGAAAGTAAACTGGATATGGAATTGTTTTTTAATGCCGTATTGGAAAATCCCCAGAAGGTAAAGCAAATGTTCGATTAAAAGCTAATTAATAAGAAATGTTATGAAAGAGATATTTAATATACGACGGTTTTGGGCTTTAGCGGTGAAGTTCTACCGCGAAAACATGAAAACCAACCTGCTTTTTATTGCCGTACTGGTGTTATTCACTTTTTTGTGCGTATGTCAATTCAATCCTTTCCGGATAGAATATTTTTCTTCGTTTGAGGATAGTCTTTTCCGGATGAAATACTTTTATACGCGGGTGTTCTGGGGGATATTGTGGATCAGTTCGTTGTTTGTTGCCGTTTATTCGTTCCGGGAAGTGATGTCGAAACATAAGTCCGTCAATGCCTTATTATTGCCTGCCTCTGTTTTTGAAAAATATTTACTGGTATTTCTACATTCTACGGTTGTCATTTTACTGTTGAATCTTTTGGTATTTTATTCCACGGCATCGATTGCCCGGACTTATAAATATGTAGGGATGGAAAATGTAGTCATTACAGAGGGGTGGTTCGGCATGAAGATACCGAAGCCTGTTCCCGGACAAAAGGTCGTACGTCCGGAAATAGGTAATGTGTTTGATTTCGGTAAGGATAGCCGTCTGTTTTCTGTTACGGTAAGCGATGCCGACGGAAACGTCGGGGTGAAGGAGTATAGGACGACGAAAGCTTTGTCCTGGAATTTGCTGGTGATTTTTTGGTTGTTCAATGTGGGTTTCTTTATGTGGGGATCTATCACGTTTCGGAAACGCACGGTATTATTGACGATATTGACACATGCGGCCGTGCTGGGAGCATTGGGGTGGATTGCCGTTAAATGGGCCGATACGATCTATCGTAGCCGTCCCACTTTATTTACGATTAAGGATTTATGGATCGTTCCTTCCAATCCCGATGTTTGGTTTTCGCCCTGGTGGCTGATGACATTGTATATTTTCCCCGTGACCTATTTTATAGTGATCTGGCTGAAGTTAAAGAATAAACAAGTTTAATTTTAAAGCATAACCGATTATGAAAAAATATGATTTTATATTGTTGGGACTCTATATATTGCCCGTATTGGTGCTTATTATTTCGATGTGGACTTATAAGCAGGTGTATTTCAACAGTAACGAAAAGAGCCTCGAGTATATCACCGAGCTGTATATGAAGCCTGTTACACAGGTTGTGATCAGAAATACGGATGTGAAATACCGGGTTATCCGGGATTCTACCAGGAAGATCGATTTTGCCGGGAGGTTTGAGCTGAAAGGCAGATACGATAGGCAGGTCATCGATCAAATTAAAGTTTCCGGCGATACGTTACTGCTGGAAGGTGATTTTCGGACGGTGTATGATAAAGTTTCATTGTATATAGGAGATCAGGTGAAAGTAGATACGGTGAATGCTCCTGAAACCCAGTTGATTGGATTGTCTGTAACCAAAGATTCGGAATAAGATGGATTTTAAGGAAACGCAAGCGATCTACCTGCAAATTGTGGACCTGGTTTGTGATAATATTATGACGGGAAAATGGAAAGCAGGGGAACGCGTGCCTTCGGTCAGGGAACTGGGGGTGCAATTAGAGGTAAATCCCAATACGGTGATGCGGGCTTATGATTGTTTACAGGATAAGCAAATTATTTATAATAAGCGGGGAGTGGGGTACTTTGTGGAGGAGGGAGCTCCCGCTCAGATCGCAGAGGCACGCCGTACCGTATTTATCGGGGTTGAATTACCTGAAATTTTCCGGCAAATGGAATTGTTGGGGATTTCTTTCGAACAGTTGGTTGCGGTGTATGAAAAATACCGGAAGGATACCGAAAGCTAAGAAAAATGCGTTAATTTTACCGAAATAAAAGACGGTAGATATGGAAAAACGCAAAATGTATAATGCTTATGCCGATCTGGAAGGATATAATTGTTTCGGTTGTTCGCCGACGAATCCTTATGGGCTGAAATGTAAGTTTGTGGATGAAGGGGAATACGTGACTTGCCATTGGATGCCTTCGGAAAATTACCAGGGATTTTTTCACGTGTTGCACGGGGGAATCCAGGCTACCCTGATCGACGAAATTGCCAGTTGGGCTATATTTTCCCATGAGAAGACGGCGGGAGTAACGACCGATATGCAGGTGAAGTACCGGAAGCCGGTGCGTACGGACGGGGGAGAAATCTGGCTGAGGGCTAAGGTGACCGAGGTTCGGAAACGGCTGGTGACGGCGAGGGTGGAGTTGTTCAATGAAAAGAACGAGCTGGCTACCGAGGCGGATGTTGTGTATATGGTTTATCCTGAAGAATTGGCTAAGCGGAAACTGGACTGGCCGGGAGTAGAGGCGTTTTACCGTTGAGAGGTATGAATTGTTTTATATAAAAATGCAGAGAAAGGAGAATGAATGAAATATAAAAATATTGTCTGGGACTGGAATGGGACGCTACTGAACGATGTGGCCGTCGGGCATGGAGCTTTGAGAAGTATGCTGGAAAAACGGGGGTTGCGGGTGATTACGTTACAGGAATATAAAGATTGGTTCGGTTTTCCGGTCAGGGAGTTTTACGAAGATCTGGGGTTTGATTTCAGCCAGGACGATTGGCAGGAAGTGTCGCAGGATTTCGTGGATACCTATGATTTGTTGGCCGGAGGAGTGGATTTGAATCGTGGGGTGAGGGAAGTGCTGGCAAGTTTACAAAGACAGGGGGTCAAACAGTATATTCTTTCCGCCCTGCAAGAAGATACTTTGCAGAAAATGGTGGCGGATTTCGGCATCGACGGTTATTTTGAACGGGTATGTGGTGCAGATGATATTTATGCCGGAGGGAAAGTGCCCAGAGGCCGGCGGATGCTGGCAGATTGCGGCATTCAGACGGAGGAAACTTTAATGGTGGGCGATACATTGCACGATGCAGAGGTGGCAGCCGCTTTGGGGTTTGATTGCAGGTTGTTTGCCGGAGGACATAACAGTGAATGGCGTTTGCAGGAGAAAGCTTCTGTTATCCGGGATATGGCAGAATTATTGACTTTATAAACCCATACCGAGCATATCGAATCTGAGTTTCCCGATGTAAATCGAGGAGGTCGATTTTATGTGCAGGCCGTTGCCTGTGGAAGTGAAAAAATAGCCGTTGTAATGATGAGGACGGTCGTTTAAAGAAAAAGGGACGCTGGTTTATTAGCGTCCCTTTTTTTCATTAGAGGGTATATTGTAGAAGCTGGGCGACAAGGGAATGATATTCCTTTTCGACGTCCAGATAATTTTGTACGCTATCGTATAAGAGGGTGATCTCTACGAAATAATCGATCATTGAAATCTGTCCGGCTTCGAGGGCTTTGTTCAATAATTCTTCGTTCCTCTGTGATGCAAGAGCTTGTGCATACTCTGCCGAAGAGTTTTGCAAGGCTTGTACCTGGGTGTAGAGTTCCCGTAGGGTGGATTTCAATGTCTGGGTATTATCGTCCATATTGGCAGCAGCGTATTCTGCCTGGGCTTTGGCTGTTTTAACCGTGTTTTTGTTTTCCCAAAGGGGGATCGACATACCGATCCGGAAGCCGTTCATTTTCTCTTCGCTTCCTCCGTTGCGGCGGTAGCCGAGGTCGAATTTCGGCAGGCTTTGCGCCCGGCTGAGCTTCACTTCCCGGTTAGCGGCTTCGGTTTCTCCCGCCAGGCTTTTCAGAGACGGGTCGGCTGCCAGGTATTCGTTTTCCAATTGGGAATATTCGGGCAGCACAGGAATTATATCGTAGGTGTCGTCTGTGAAATCTATTGAAACGCCTCCGTTCAGGTTTCGGAGTTTTTCTAATTGTGCCCGCAAGGCGGCTTCGTTCAGGCGGCTGGCGTTCTGTGCATTGATTTTTTCCAGTTGGATTTTGTTTAATTCCATTTGGTTGGCATCCCCGCTTTCCAGGCGCTGGCGATAGAGTGCTGTCAGCCGTTCTGCATTTTTCAGCCGGGAATCCAGGATATTTTTTTGTTTTCGTAAATAGACGATTTCTAAACAGACTTGTTTGGCCGACAATAGAATTTGTTGGCGGCTGGCGGCGTATTGATGGTCGTACGTGGCCGATTTGAGTTTCGCCAGCTTGTTTTTATTACTATATACGGTGGGGAAATCGAAAGCTTGCACAACGGCCAGTTCGTTACTGTTTCCGCCCACACTCCGGTCTGCCCATAGCTGGTTTAGCTCGACGGTGGGATTGGCAAGGTATTTTCCGGTGTTGGCTTCCAGTTTTTGGGCTTCGGCCATTTGCTTGCCTGCCAGCAAGGTTTTGTTGTTTGCTTCTATGCTTTCCAGCACCCGGTTCATGCCCGATTGTGCCTGTAACCCGAGGGCCGATAGGGAAAGCCAAAAAAGGATATATATTCTTTTCATATATTTATTTTTTTCTTTTTAGCTGCCGGTAAAACATTTGTGCCGTCTGTCCGGATTTCCGGCGGATACAAATGTTTTACGAGCAGATGTTTAGTTTGACGATGTTACTGCGGTTACCGGTTGAGTTGCCGCTTTTTTCCGATTCAGTAAATAATATACGATCGGTACGACAAATCCGTTGAGCAGGGTTGAACTCAATAGCCCGCCCAAAATCACCTGTGCCATGGGGCTTTGAATTTCATTTCCCGGTAAATCTCCTCCCATAGCCAGCGGAATCAAGGCCAAAGCGGAAGATAAAGCGGTCATTAAGATCGGGTTCAAGCGGTCGAGAGAGCCTTGCAGGATACTTTCCCGCAGGCTGTAACCCTCGGCTCTTAGCCAGTTGTAATGAGACACGAGCAGGATTCCGTTCCGGGTGGCGATTCCGAACAGGGAAATAAATCCGATGATAGACGGGATGCTGATGACTCCCGATGTGAACCAAATGCTGATCACTCCGCCGATGATCGCCAGGGGCAGGTTGAGCATGATGATGCCCGATAAGGATAAGCTCCTGAATTCATGAAATAAAATCAGGAAAATGATTAAAATGGAGATCATGGAAGTGAGGAACAAGGTGCGGGAAGCTGCTGCTTCGCTCTCGAATTGCCCGCCGTATTCCACGTGATAGCCTTCCGGCAGGGTGATCTGTTCGTCTATGGTTTTCCGGATATCGTTTACCACGCCTTTCAAGTCGCGTCCGGCGACATTGGCGGATACGACGATCTTACGCTGCACATTTTCGCGGCTGATGGTGTTAGGCCCGACCAGCGGCAATATTTCCGCTACGTAATGAAGGGGTATTTTCCGCCCGTTGGCATCGATCGTCAGTTCGCCGATTTCTTCCATCGTACCCCGTTTCCGGTCGTCGATTTTCACCGTAAGGTCGAATATTTTACCGTTTTCGTTCACTTGTGAAACGGTTTGTCCCGACAAGGCGACGTTGATGAATTCCGAAAATTGAGGCAGGGTAATCCCGTATTTGGCCAGCATGTCCCGTTTGGGTTTGATTTGTAATTGCGGGCGTTCCACCTGCTGCTCCAAGGTCAGGTCGGCAATGCCTTGCACATCCTGTATCGTTCCTTTAATTTCCGAGCCTAAGGAATAAAGTTTGTTCAGGTCGTTCCCGAACAGTTTTATGGCGATGTTGGCTTTCGTTCCCGATAGCATGGCATCGATCCGGTGCGAAATCGGTTGTCCGATTTCTACGTTTACCCCTTTCAGCACACCGAGTTGTTGGCGTACGTCCGCCAGAAATTCGTCTCTCGAACGTTCGTCGAGTTCGAAAGGAGCTTCGATTTCCGAAACATTTACGCCCAGGGCGTGCTCGTCCAGTTCCGCGCGTCCCGTTTTCCGGGCTACGGTCTTGATTTCCGGGATGCCTAATAGAATTTCTTCGGTCATTTGTCCCATTTTGTTCGATTCTTCCAGCGATATTCCCGGCATCGTGCTGATGTTGATGGTGAGCGATCCCTCGTTGAACGGAGGTAAGAAACTGCGTCCCAAATTGAACAGTAGCAGGATGGAAACGACCAACAGGGCGAGCGAACTGCCGATAACCACTTTTTTGTGGCGTAATGCCCAGTCCAGGGAATGGCGGTATATTTTTTTCAGAGAACGGGATACGATCGGTTCTTTTTCGCTTTTCCGCAGTGCTTTTTCGGAAGTCAGCATATAACTACACAGCACCGGTGTCAAGGTCAGAGCGACAATGGTAGAGGCGAAGAGCGCAACGATGAAAGCGATACCCAATGGGATCAGCATGCGGCCTTCCATGCCCGACAGGAAAAACAGAGGCAGAAAACAAGCCACGATGATCAGCGTGGAGTTTAAGATCGGCATACGTACTTCCTTAGACCCTTCGAATACGATCTCGATGGTCGGTCGGCGGTTTTCCGCCGGTTTGAGCCGGTTTTCCCGTAAGCGTTTATACACGTTTTCCACATCTACGATCGCATCGTCCACCAGCGATCCGATGGCAATGGCAAGCCCTCCGAGGCTCATGGTGTTGATGGTAAGCCCCAGGGCATGCATCACCAAAATTGCCATAAGCAGGGATAAAGGCAGGGCAACCAGTGAAATGATGGTCGTACGGAAATTCATCAGAAAGAAAAAGAGTACGACGATCACAAAGATAGAGCCCTCGAACAGCGCTTTTTGTATGTTATCGATCGAGCTATTGATAAAACGGGATTGCCTGAAAATATCGGTGGATATTTTGACATCTTCCGGTAAGGTTTTTTGTAATTCCGCTACCGAAGCATCGAGTTTATCGGTAAGTTCCAGCGTATTGGTACTCGGCTGTTTGGTCACGGTGACCAGTACGGCAGGTTGCCCGGCACGGACGGCAGGTTTCCCTTTTTCGGAGGCAAGCCCTAATTTCGGGGTTTTGGCTCCGATGCTGACTTCCGCAATGTCGGAAATCACCACGGGAACGTCACCGATCGTTTTGATTACGGCTTTCCCCAGCTCGTCGGTGTGGGTGGTGGCCATAACGCCCTGTACGATGTATTCGTTACCGTATTCGTAGAGGATTCCCCCGGTAGCGTTTTGATTCATGTTTTCCAATACGGGCAGCACTTCTTCGAGCGAGATGCCGTAGTGTTTCATCCGTGCCGGATCGAGCAGTATCTGATATTCCTTGATATCCCCGCCGATCACGGCTACCTGTGCCACACCTCCCGTAGAGAGCAGGCGCGGACGGATCGTCCAGTCGGCAATGGTTCGCAGGTCTTGCAGGGAAGTCGTATCGGCTGTTAATCCGATAATCATGATTTCACCTAGAATGGAAGATTGGGGTCCTAAAGTGGGCTGTCCTACATTGGAAGGAAGAGCTTCTCCTAAAGTGGCGAGCTTTTCCGATACGATCTGCCGGGCTGTATAGATGTTGGTTCCCCATTCGAATTCGACCCATACGACCGAGAATCCCGTGGTCGATGAGGAACGTACACGGCGTACGTCGGTGGCTCCGTTCACGGCGGTTTCCACCGGGAAGGTCACCAGAGCCATGCCTTGCGCTTCGGTCATTACGACTACGGTAGGTGCGTTCAGGTCGGGGAATACATCCACTTCCATATTATGAGCCGTAATCGATCCCCATACCAAAAGGGCTACGGCGGCAATCATTACCAACAGACGGTTGTGTAATGAGTATTGTATGATCTTATTTAGCATAATTTCAGGTTTACAAGTTTATCAATGTTCGTGTCCGTGAGGAATCGCTCCGGAAGCAGATGCCATTTTTACCTGATAAGCGCCTTTGGTCACCACCCGGTCGCCCGGTTGCAAGCCGCTGATAATCTGCATTTCTTTCCCGTTGCTTGCCCCTGTTTTCACTTCCTGTTTGCGATAGCCTTCTTCGTCGAGCTGGACATATACATAAAATATACCCATTTCATTGGTGAGGGCGGATACCGGAACGGTAATTACATTTTCCAAAGGAGTGGATTCCAGAAATATTTCGACGAAAGCTCCCGGCACGATGTCGCCCCGGTTATCGAATTCAAAGGATACCGGCACGAAGAATGAGTTTTCCCCGGCAGTTTTCCCAATGGATAAAAGCCGTCCTTTCAGGTCGGACAGGGCGTAAACCTGATTGTCGTAAGGTGTTTTGAAATTGGCGCTGCTAATGGTGTTCAGTGCTTTGTAGTATTTTTCCGACACTTCGGCACGAAGTACCAGCCGTTGATTTTGGGACACCGTTCCCAGCGTTTGTCCGGCAGTGACATATTCTCCGTCTTTTACGGCGATGTTTTTGATGTAGCCGCCGATCGGGGCTGTAACGTTTACTCCCCTGGCAGATTGTTTTCCGGCCACGGCATCGTAAGCGATTTTAGCATTTTGGTAGTCGAGCCGGATGCTTTCATATTCTTTTTGCGAAATGATCTTGTCTTTTACCAGTGTTCCGGCACGTTCGAATTCGGCTTTTGCTTTTTGGTAAGCGGCGTTCACTTTGGAGTAGTAATCTCCTTCGCCCAGGTTTTTAGAAGCGATGCTGAACAAAGGCTGGCCTTGTTTTACGGCGCTGCCCTCTGCCAGACGGTTATCGGTGAAAGATACCGTACCGCTGTTGGTGGCTACGACCACCGATTCATCCCCTGGAGCAGGCAACACCTGTCCGGTGGTTTTAATCACCTGATAAAAGGTTTTGGGTTGTATTTCCTTAACTTCGAATTCTGTTTTGGCTGCCTGGGCTTTCGAGAAAATAATTTCGTCGCTATGTTCCTGTTCTTTGGTTTCTTTGCTGTTATCGTGGTCGTGTCCGTCGTGGTTTTCTGCCGCATGGTCGTGCCCGTCGTGATCATCGGCATCATGATCGTGCGCTTCGCTTTCGTGGTCGTGCTTGCCGTCGGCATGGTCGTGATCTTTGTGGTCTGCCTGTTCTGTGGCATGATCGTGGGCGCCCGCCTGGGTCGTTTTTTTGCAACCGTAGAAAAGCATACTCAATACGGTCAGGGATATAATGATATATTTCATATTCTTGTCATTTTTAGGAGCTGTTTACAGTTTGTCCTGCCGGAACATGCCGTAGAGGACGAGCTGTATAGCCTGTTATACGAATGTATTTTCCCGCTTTCGATTATTATTTGGCAGGAATAGGTTTAATGATGATAGAAAAATGAACGGTGAGGCTAAAGCAGATGTGATGAACAGGATATTATAGCCGTTTCGATGCGGATTTGCCCGTGTTTTTATCGGACAACCGTTAACGGATTTCCAGTCTGATCTTTTTAAATAAACGCTTTAGCTGTTTTTATCCCTGAAAAGGAGGTGCTCTTCCGGCGAGGTCGGTCGTCCGGAGGATGGCATGAAGTTTTTCCCGGTAAGCTGTATCGGGAAGAATATAATTGCCTGCATCGAGCGATAAAATCTCGAAGATCAGGCTTGAAAGTGTCAGAGGGGCGATAAAATGGTGACAATGTCCGTCCGGACAGTCGTCACTTAAAGACAGGCTCCGGGTGACCTGAGTTTGGAATAACTGCCTCACACAGCCTTCATGCGGAATGTCGGAATCGTGCCGGTGATTTTCGGTTTCTGCGGTTTCCGTGCAATGGGCCGGTGTAAAACAGATCACTTCTTTGTGATGATGGTGAGGCAATACGGCAAAAGCCAGCATAATCATGCCGGCTAAATAAAGCGGAAGTATAACTTTCAGTTTTTTATGCATTGCCATCCATAGAATTCTGCCGTAAAGATAATATCCGGCAAGGAATCTGCAAAGGTTTCCGTATATTTTTAAGAAATTTAAATTTTGCCGTTAAAATTTGAGAGCCGGTGTAATTATCCGACTTTCAGAATTTTAAGCTACAAATTATTGACCTCCATGCTGATGAAGGGACAAAAATCCCCGGATCATCATTTCGGCAGTTGCCGGGTTGGTTGCAATGGGTACATTGTGTACGTCGCAAACTCTCATCAACATTTGTACGTCCGGTTCGTGCGGGTGTTTTCCCAGCGGATCACGGAAGAAAATGACCATTTCCACTTTCTTTTCTGCGACCAGTGCAGCGATCTGGGCATCTCCCCCCAGCGGACCCGATAGAAGGCGTTCCACTTCCAGACCTGCATCCCGAGCGTGTTTTCCGGTAGTTCCGGTAGCGACGATCTCGGTGCCTACGGATTTCAGAAAATCCATGTGTCTGTTCAAAAATGCCACCATTTCCGCTTTTTTTCCGTCGTGTGCAATTACTGCAATTTTCATGTTTATTAAAATTTTAGGTTAAGGTTTTTAATTTGGAATAGTTTTCCTTTCTCACTTTTTCCGACAGGTTGGTTATCCCAATTCCCTACCAGTTTTTTGCTTTACGAAATTACAAATTTTCTCACAATTTTTACTATGTGTGCATGGAAATATTTGCGTATTCGTTTGCAGAAATCAAGGATATACAGCGTTTTTTAAAATACGCCGAAAAGTTTCAGGGCTACGGCGGCAAGAGCAACCAATAGGATGTAGCGAATGAATTTAGTACCCCATTTCAGGCTTAAACGTGCTCCCAGCCATGCTCCGGCCATGTTGCCGCAGGCCAGCAGCAACCCCATTTTCCAATCTACCAGATCATAGTAGATAAAGATGCCTAAGGCAATGACCGTGTAAAACAAGATGATGAATAGTTTTATGGCGTTGGCTTTCAAAAGATCGAATCCGCATCCCAGTACCAGTCCTGCCAGCAGGATAAAGCCCACGCCGATTTGGATGAAGCCGCCATAGAATCCGATTCCGAAGAAAATGAGAAAACGGATAAAGGGGTTTTTAGCTTTGGCTTTTTCCGTGTTGCTTTTCACCCAGGAGTCCGAATCGAACCATACCATAAAGAACATCACGATAAGCAATCCGGCAATGATTTTCTGCAATAGGTCTTCGTGAATGTCCACGGCGATAAATGCACCCGCTATGCTGCCTAAAGCCGTCGGAAGGAGCAGTTTGGAGTCTGTGCGGATATCCAGTATCTTTTCCTGCCTGAATTTCCGGGTGGATACGATGTTCTGTAATAAAATCGCTACCCGGTTGGTGGCGTTCGCTACATTGGCGGGTAACCCCAGGAAGATCAGGAAAGGAACCGTCAGCATAGACCCCCCGCCGGCAAATGTGTTGATGAATCCGGCGGCGGCTCCCAATGCGATCAATATGGCAACCTGAGAGGCGGTCATGCTTTAGAATGACCTTTTCAGTATTTCGCGAATATTGTCCGCTTTTCCCATCGTGTAATAGTGGATAGCAGGCACTCCGTGCGCCAGCAAATCTTTACTTTGCGCCGTGCACCATTCTATCCCGACCTGGTAAATAGCTTTATTGTCTTTGCATTTCCGTAGTTCCTGCATCAGGTCTTGCGGCAGATCGAGGCTAAAAGCCCGAGGTAGCATTTCGATATGCGATTGGGTAGAGATCGGTTTCAGTCCCGGAATAATGGGAACGGTGATCCCGGCTGCCCGGCAGTGTTCGGTGAATCGGTAGAATTTATCGTTGTCGAAGAACATTTGAGTGATAATGTAATCGGCTCCGGCTTCCACTTTCCGTTTCAGATTTTCGATGTCGATGTCGATGTTCGGGGCTTCATAGTGTTTTTCGGGATAGCCCGCCACACCGATACAGAAATTCGTGGCTACGGCATTATTGATATTTTCGTCCAGATAGATACCCTGATTGAGGTTGTGAATTTGTTCGACCAGTTCGCTACTATACCGATGGCCGTCCGGTTCGGGACTAAAGTATTTTTGTCCCGGAATGGCATCGCCGCGTAAGGCTACTACGTTCTGAATATCTAAAAAATTCAGATCGAGCAGGTCGTTTTCGATTTTGTGCCGGCTGGCTCCTCCGCAAATGATGTGAGGAACGACTTCTACCGGGAAACGTTTCATGATTGCAGCGGCGATCGCTACCGAGCCGGGGCGTTTGGTGACCGTCACTTTTTCGATTGTTCCGTCTGCTTTCTGGCGGTACTCCACCTCATCGCGGTGAAAGGTGATGTTGATGAAAGGCGGGGCGAATTCCATCAGAGGCTCGATGGAATTATACAGTTTGCTGATATCGCTTCCTTTTAAAGGCGGAACCAATTCAAAAGAGGCGAAAGGCTTGCTTTTTTGTGCTAATATCTCGATTACTTTCATATTTTATTTTTTAGCGGCGGTATGTTTCCTGTTTCCCGGAATGATGTTCAATGAGACGGGGAAGAGGTATACCTTGGTGTTATTCTATTTTTGTCGGGCAGGCTCGTCCTGCCGGTTTCCTTTATTTTTCTTTTTCAGAAATAAGATTGCCTAAAAGCCTTTTCCCTTCGCTTTCAGGGATTTTTCTTTTCCGGCAATACTCTTTCAGTTGGTCGTTGCCTATTTTGCTAATGCTGAAATACCGGGCTTCCGGGTGGGCGATCAGCATTCCGCACAAGCTGGTGGTAGGAACGATAGCATAAGAAGAGGTGAGGCTTACTCCGATTTGTGCCGGGGCGTCTAAAAGATCGAATACATCTTTTTTCAGCGAATGATCGGGACAGGCGGAATAGCCGAACGCCGGACGTATTATGGGCAATCCTTCTCCCACCCGTTCTTGCATCCATTCAGCCAGCGCTTCGGTGAGCCGGGCGCAAAGCGCTTCGCGAAGCAGGTGGTCGAAATCCCGGCAATCGTGGCAGCGGAATCTGTCCTCCACTTTCAGCGTAAACAGTCCGATACAGCTTGTGCCTTCGGCTTTGGGACTGATGTAATCCGCCAGGCTCAGACATTCCGTATCGTTTTTTTGTTGCCGCAGCATAGGCAGACGGTGCCCGTTGTCGAGTACGATTTCGTCGTTCTCTGCATAAGCGTCGAAAAACCTGACGATAACCGAGGCTTCGAATTCCTGCCCGGCAATGACCGTTCCCAACATTTCCAAGGCTGCCTGATAAGTCTGGTCGGCTTCGTCGTTCGTATGGATAATTTCAGGGAATTTACCTTTGAATCCCCAGAAATGGAAAAACGGAGTCCAGTCGATCCGCTCGGCAAGTTCCCGGATATCTATATTTCTTCCGGTCAGATTGTGTTCGCCAAAATTTCCGGTATCGAAGTTTTTCCAATCGAAGACCGGAGCTTTGGATTGTGCTTCCGTATAGCTTAGCAGGTTGTCCTGCTTATTGTAATAATGGCGGCGTACTTCTTCCTGTTCCGCTTTTACCTGTTCGATATATCCT
This sequence comes from uncultured Odoribacter sp., assembly GCA_900544025.1. GTDB lineage: Bacteria > Bacteroidota > Bacteroidia > Bacteroidales > Marinifilaceae > Odoribacter. Next base: position 10,332 of record UQTM01000018.1, on the reverse strand, counting down.
GTCCTGTCCTGAAAAAGGCGTTTGATGATCCCGGCCGTACGGGAAGCGTCGCCTCCCTGGATGACGCAGTAATCGTATTTAGGAGCCAGCTTTACGGCGGTATGCACGGTGGAGGTCGTGGCCCCGCCTACGATGAGAGGGAGTGCCAATTGTTCTTTTTGCAACAATTCACAAAGACCTTCCATTTCGTTCAGCGAAGGGGTGATCAGCCCGCTGACACCGATAATGTCCGCCCCGTGTTCTTTGGCTGCGGCGACGATCCGTTCGTTTTCCACCATAACACCGAGGTCGATTACGTCGAAGTTATTACAGGTCAGAACAATATTGACAATATTCTTGCCGATGTCGTGTACATCGCCTTTTGCTGTGGCGATCACCACTTTATGCCGGGTTACGTGGCGTCCGCCGCTTGCATTGTGTTTTTCGATTTCCGGTTGCAGGATGGCGACTGCCGTTTTCATTGCTTTAGCGGATTTTACGACTTGCGGAAGGAACATTTTTCCTTCTCCGAACAAAGTTCCTACTTTATCCATGCCTTGCATAAGCGGGCCTTCGATAATCTCTACCGGAGCGGAATAAACGGTGAGCGCTTCGGCTAAATCGGCAGGCAGGTATTCCGTAATGCCTTTTACCAACGCATAACTGAGCCTCTCTTCCAGCGGGCGGGTGCGCCATTCTTCGTTTTTCACAGGCTTGCCGTCGGCAGTCTTGTTTCCTTTGATTTTTTCCGCCAGTTCGATCAGGTGTTCGGTGGCTTCCGGTGTCCGGTTGAGGACAACGTCTTCCACTACCTGCAAAAGCTCCGGCTCTATGTCGTCGTAAACCTGTAACATGGCAGGGTTGACGATACCCATATCCAGTCCCGCATCGATCGCATGGTAAAGGAATACCGAGTGCATAGCTTCGCGCACGGGATTATTGCCCCGGAAAGAGAACGACAGGTTGGAAATTCCTCCCGAAGTGCGGCTTCCGGGCAGATTCTTTTTGATCCATTCGACGGCGCGAATGAAGTCCACCCCGTAGTTATTGTGTTCTTCGATTCCTGTTCCGATAGCCAGCACATTTACATCGAAGATAATATCCTCGGGCTGAAATCCGGCTTTCCCGGTCAGCAGTTTATAAGCCCGTTCGCAAATTTCGGTTTTGCGCTCAAAAGTAACGGCTTGTCCTTGCTCGTCGAAAGCCATCACCACCACGGCTGCCCCCAGGCGGTGTATCTCACGGGCTTTTTCGAGGAAGATCGTTTCACCTTCTTTTAAGCTGATAGAATTGACGATACATTTTCCCTGGGCGTTTTTCAGTCCGGCAAGAATGGTTGCCCAGTCGGACGAGTCGATCATCAGTGCGGCTTTGGATATGTCCGGATCGTTGCTGATGATACGTACAAAAGTAGCCATTTCTTTAGCGCTGTCGAGCATGGCATCGTCCATATTGATGTCGATGATCGAAGCGCCGTCTTCGATCTGCTTGCGTGCGATCGATGAAGCTTCGTCGTAGGCCTGAGCGTGTATCAGTTTGGCAAATTTCAGCGAACCCGCCACATTCGTGCGTTCGCCGACATTGATAAAATTATTCAATTCTTTATCGACCACTACCCGGTCGAGGCCGCTCACGATAAGCTGGGGCGTATGCTCCGGAGCAATCCGGGGAGGCATATCCTGTATGGCTTCACGGATCGCTTTGATATGGGCGGGAGTCGTCCCGCAGCATCCCCCGGCAATGTTGAGTAACCTGCCGTCTGCCATTTGTTTCAGATATGAGGCGGTCAGGGCGGGGCTCTCGTCGTATTCACCCATCTCGTTCGGCAATCCTGCATTGGGGTAAATGCTTAAAGCACAAGTGACGAGTTTCGACAGGCGTTCGATAAAAGGGAAAAGGTCGGTAGCCCCGAAAGAGCAGTTCAGTCCGAAGCTCAGCAACGGATAGTGGCTCACTGCCGTATAGAGAGCTTCGAGGCTTTGCCCGGTAAGGGTACGCCCGCTTTTATCGTTGATCGTGGCAGAAAGCATCACCGGGAGTTCCGTCCCTTTCTCTTCCTGTACTTTTTCGATAGCGTAAAGAGCCGCTTTTGCATTCAGTCCGTCGAAAACCGTTTCTATCAGGAGTAAGTCGGCTCCTCCGTCGATCAGGCCGCGAACCTGTTCCGAATAGGCCGTGACCAGCGTGTCGAAATCCACCGGACGGTATTCCGGGCGGTTTACGTCCGGCGATAGCGATAAGGTGCAGGAGGTAGGCCCGATGCTTCCGGCTACATAAACTTTACGTCCGCTTACCTGCAATGCTTCTGTTTTCGCCAGCTTGGCTCCCTCGTAGTTTAGGCGGTAAATCAGGTCTGTACAGCGGTATTCTTCCTGTGAAACGGTATTGGAATTGAAGGTATTGGTTTCGATGATGTCCGCTCCGGCTTCGATATAGGCACGGTGTATCGCCCGGACGATGTCCGGACGGGTCAGGTTGAGCACATCGTTATCGCCCTTTAAGTTTACCGGGTGCCCGGCAAATTCTGTGCCCCGGAAATCGGTTTCTTCCAGTTTGTATTTTTGGATTGCCGTTCCCATTGCACCGTCGAGAATGAGAATGCGTTGTTTTATATCTTCTTTAATCATCATTTTTTATCGGTCAATCGGACCTTCTGGTCGGAAGTGTCCGGTCGGTTATCTTTCGGGATGTACCGGGTTAGAAAATTTTTAAATCGAATTTCCCGCATATCCCCAGTTTATCGTCTTTGATCACTATGGCTGCCAGGATATCTTCCGCCGCTTTGATTTTATCCAGGCAAGGATTGATGTCGTCCGTCGTTTGTACGGTATTGGCAAAAGCCGTTGCGTAAGTGTCGGCCAGCAGGGTATCGCGGCAAACGATCATAACCGCGTCGGCTTTTCCAAAGCTCAGTGAAGGCCCCACTGTCCCCGAAGAGGTACAAACACCCAAAGGGGCGTAAGCGGCTTCGAGATGTAACCCTACTTTTTCCGAAAGCGGGGAATGCCCGGCAAAAACCGAAATATCTATGTCCTCGATCATATCGGCGTAAATATCGCCTCCGTTTTCTACAATGACTTCCTGTACTTCGAATTCAGCTTTCAAAGTTTCGCCTACTTTACGGGCGACCGCCCCTGCCACTGCGCTCATCGGGCCGATACCGCTTTTGTCGGCGGCTGCCGACATAGCCCGGAATATGAACGGAGCGTCCGGAGATGCCTTGTAGGGCATGAGCGAGCGGGCGTAATCGGGATCTTTTTCCAGATAAGCATCCATTTCGAGGCGTATCCGGCGAATCAGCCGGTCGGTAAAGGAAGGCATTTCTTTGTGAAACGACTTGCGGTCGATACCGATCCATAGGTCGGTCTCTTTGTATTTCACCACAAAGTGTTCCCAACGATCCTGGCGAAAATGGTTGCGATATGTGCGCTGAATATATTCCAAGAGTAAAGCGATTAAGGAGTTATTCGGCGAATTCGATCCTGAAGAGCTTTAGCGGACAGGATTTCAGGCACAATTTGCAAGCAATACATTTTTCGGGATTGAATTTCAATTTCCAGTCCGGAGCGCTGATCGTGAGGGCATGCGAAAAGCAAGCCGAAGCGCAGTTGCCGCAGTTGATGCAACGGCTTTCGTCGCGCGATACCTTGCTGGAAACCGGGCTCACGCTCACTCCGCAGCGGATGAGGTAGTTGATCCCTTCTTCCATTTTATCGTCGTCGGCTTCCAGCTCCACAAGCAAGCTGCCCGATTTTCCCGCCTGTATTTCGGCTTTTAGTATGTTGATCCGTATATCGTATAGTTTTACCAGATCGTAAGTCAGTGAACGATCGGTGGTATCTACCGGAAATGATAGCACTACTTTTTTTATCATGGCGTCAAATGGTTTAAGTGTTAGTTAATCTTCCCCTACCAGGTTCTTCAGGCTTGTGCCGGTAGGCATGGGACGTACGGGCTCGGTGAGCAGGAATTCGCCTTTTTGAATCCACGATTTGAGCATGTCGGCGATTTCGCGTGCTTTTGCGAGGCTGGCAACCGGGGCCGTGCGCACTTTTTGACCGTTTATTTCGATCGAGCCCGATTGCAGGGCGGCGTAATTCGTTTTACCCAATATCTGATTGCCGTTGCCATAATCTACGACCGTGGTTTCGATCTGTTCGTTCCGGATGGACACCCGGCGAGCCATATCTTCGTCGAGAACGGGAATCGGAATACCGATCCCCACAAACATGCTGATCCCGTATTTTTCGAAATAAGCCCCCCGTAAAAAGTCGGAACTCATTTTCTTCAAATCGCCGATCACGGCAATTGTCCGGGCGTTGCTGGTAGGTATCCCGTATTCGTTTACCGGTTTGGTAGAATGGAATTGAGTGCCGTTCCAGGTGACGTATCCGTCTGTTCCGCAAAGGAAAATATGAGTGCCCAAACCGATTGTGCGGCATTCCGGATCGTTGAGCAGGGGAGATAATTCTCCGGCGGTGCTGTACGAGGCATTCCGCATTTTGGGAAGCAGGGTTCCCATATACGTGTATTTGATCTGATCGGTAGTATTCGTCGCCACATTGTAGTTTTGGTAGCAATTCCGCGGATTGTAAAGAATAGCCTCGTTTACGGTGTCTTTGTTGATCTTTGCTTTGATGTGCTTGCGCGGATAGCAATCGGTTCCTTTACCCCAGGCTTCCAGCGTGATGTCTTTACCGTTTATCAGGTCTTCTATGATGTGAGCGCCTCCGTACGCCGGAGAGTTGGGGTTGCAATCCGTAGCGCCGATGTAAGTGTCCACGGCAGCTAAGCCTCCGCTGACACGAACGCCGTTCAGCTCTATTTTTTCCATCCGGATAGGAGGGTTGGCATGTCCAAAGTTGATAAAAGCCCCGGAAGAACACATCGCCCCGAAGGTGGCGGTCGTCACTACATCTACTTTTTCAGCTATTTCTTTCGGAGATAATGTTTTAGACAGTTCGGACACTTCTTCTGCCGTCAATACGACTGCCGTCCCGTTTTTTATCTTTTCGTTTATTTCTGCATACGACTTCATAGTCTTTGTAAATTGAGGTTGAAAATCAGTAATTTTCGTTAATTTATTTTAGCTTCATCCCGTTCTTTCATAAGAAACCGGCGGAATGATTCAGTTTGTCTTGATGAAAAATTGTTCCTGGCGGTAATTATCTGATAATTGTACAGAAACGATGATCTGGAAATATAGGGGAAAGTCAGCGCATGCCGCGCATATACATAGAAAATACAGAAATAGACGAAGTCGTGAATGGCTGATTTTGCTGTTTCGTTTTCGTGTCTGAAATTCCTGTGTTGTTCATTTTTCTATGGTTTTAAATTATAACTCCTGCTGTTCAGGACGGGTTTTGGCACCTTTCGGGAATGTCCCGGAGGTTGTCGGAGTTTCATAGAGCCCAGTCTCTCAACTCCTCTTTATAATTCAAATAATCTGTTTTACGGATTGAATTGATTTTGCAAAGAAAATGGAAAAAAATGAAATATCAAAACGTTCAGCCTGTTTTCACAAGGATGAAACGCTTTTAAACCGTGTTTTTTTCTTTTCACCGGGTATTATTTACCCGGATTCCGCCGGATCGATGTTTGTTTTTCATTATCTTTGTTCCAAAATACCCTTTTGGGAACGGTTGGCCTATAGCGGTAAAAAGGATGTCACATGGCAGGTTCGATTAAGAAAAATTATATATATAATCTGATCAATACGGTTTCGGGAATATTGTTCCCTTTGATTACGTTTCCGTATGTTTCGCGCGCTCTTTTAGCCGATGGGATCGGACAGGTGCAGTTTTTCGATTCGATTATTTCTTATATTTCGCTGGTCACTTCATTGGGGATTCCGCTTTATGCCGTGAGGGAATTGGCGAGGATAAGGGACGATGTGCAGGCACGGAATAAAATGACGATAGAGCTTATCCTTCTGCACAGTGCCTTGACTTTGCTGGGGTATATCATCGTTTTTACGATGGCGGTGACCGTCGAGAAAATCCAGGCCGATGTGCCTCTTTTTCTTTTGCTGAGCGCCAGTTTGTTTTTTAATGCCATCGGGGTAAGCTGGTTTTATACTGCCGTAGAGGATTTTAAATATATTACGGTGCGTTCCCTGCTGGTAAGGGTGTGCTCGGTGATCGCCCTTTTTATTTTTGTAAAAACAAGGGAAGATTTGTTGTATTATGCAGCCATTCAGGTGATGGCCACCGTGGGAAATAATATATTCAACTTTATCCGGTTGCGAAAATACATTTGCTGGGATATGTCCTGCCTGTCGGGCTTGCAATTTAAAAAGCATTTGCAGGTGTCGCTGCGGCTGTTTGTGTTGAATCTGATCGTCAGCTTATATGTGATTCTCGATTCCGTGATGCTGGGTTTTTTAAAGGACGATGCAGCGGTGGGGTATTATGCCGGGGCGATGCGTATGACTAAGATCGTGCTGGGAATCGTGACATCGCTGGGGGTGGTTTTATTGCCGCGTTTTTCCAATCTGCTCAGTACCGGAAAACGGGGGGAATTTGTCAATTTGGGAAATAAGGCGATCAGTTTCACTCTGGCTATGGTGTTGCCGATGACCGTAGGGCTGATCCTGCTGGCACAGCCGATTATTTTGCTGTTTTGCGGGGAGTCTTACGAGCCTTCGATCCTGACGCTGCAAATATTGGCTCCGATCATTATTTTTATCGGTTTCAGTGGTTTGCTGGGTATGCAGGTATTGTATCCGTTGGGCTATGAGAAGCTGGTTATCCGGGCCACCCTGCTGGGTGCGATATTAAATATTACTTTGAATTTACTTTTGATACCCCGCTACTCCCAGTACGGGGCGGCAGTGGCGACGTTTGCGGCAGAGCTGACGGTGATGCTGACGGTATTGCTGGCAGGAAAAAAACATTTACCGTTCCGTTTCCTGAGCCGGCAGAACCGGGAATATGTCGTCGCCACTATTCTGATGACAGCCGTTTTGTTACCTTTGAATTTTTGCGGCTTCAACCGGTGGCAGTCCATCGTGTTGTGTCCGCTGTTGGGATGTGTGGTATATTTCGGTTATCTCACCTGGCGGAAAGACCCGTTCTACTTAACGGTGAGAAAGATTATTACTAAAAAACTGAGAGCATGAAAAAATATGATTTCCTGATTGTCGGCGCCGGACTTTTCGGTGCTATATTTGCAAAGGAAGCTACCCGGCGCGGTAAAAAATGCCTGGTGGTGGAACGCCGGAACCATATCGGTGGAAATTGTTATACCGAGAAAGTGAACGGCATCGAGGTACACCGTTACGGCCCACATATTTTTCATACTTCCGACAAGCAGGTGTGGGATTACTTGAATAGGTACGTATCGTTTAACCGCTTCACCAATGCTCCTATGGCTAATTATAAAGGAAGGTTGTATAATCTGCCTTTCAATATGAATACGTTCTATCAATTGTGGGGAGTGAAAACCCCGGCAGAGGCGAAGGAGCGGATCGAGGAGCAGAGAAAAGAGTATGCACACATCGAACATCCGCGTAATTTGGAAGAACAGGCTTTATTGCTGGGGGGGAAGGATGTGTATGAAACTTTGATAAAAGGATATTCCGAAAAGCAATGGGGTATGAAAGCAACCCAAATCCCTGCTTTTGTCATCCGGCGGCTGCCTTTCCGGTTTGTTTTCGATAATAATTATTTTAACGACCGTTATCAGGGTATTCCTGAAAACGGATATACCGATTTGTTTCGGAAGTTGCTGGAAGGTAGTGAGGTACGCCTGAATACGGATTTTTTACAGGACAAGGAGTTTTATGCCGAAATGGCCGATCGGATCGTTTATACAGGCCCGATAGATGCCTATTACGATTATTGTTTCGGGGCATTGAGTTACCGCAGCCTTCATTTTGAAGAGAAATTTTTGGACCACACCGATAATTTTCAGGGATGTGCTATCGTTAATTACACGGATGCGGAAACGCCTTATACCCGGATCATCGAACACAAGCATTTTGAATTCGGAACTCAGCCGGGCACGGTGATTACCTACGAATATCCCCGCTCCTGGGTACGTGGCAGCGAGCCTTATTATCCTGTGAACGACGAGGATAATAATACGTTGTACCAGAAATACAAAACATTGGCGGATGGGGAAGAAAACGTGATTTTCGGCGGCAGGCTGGCAGAATACCGCTATTATGATATGGAGCGGGTGGTTTATAATGTTTTACGGAGGGTGAAAGATGAATTTGGAGATGAATGTTAAATTATTGGTATGTATCCATAAGGCGGGGACGTTCCTGAACGACGGGCATTATATGCCGGTTCAGGTGGGAAAGGCCTTAAGTACTGCGGATTTACATGTGCAGGGAGATGATACCGGAGAAAACATCAGCCGGAAGAATCCGTATTACTGTGAATTGACGGCTTTGTATTGGGCGTGGAAGAATCTGGAGAAAACCGATTATATCGGGTTGTGCCATTATCGCCGTTATTTCGACTTTACACCTTTCCATTACCGGGAAAGATATATGATCCGGACGGAACAGCTTGGAAAAAGCCAGCAGCTGCCCTCGTTGAAGAGATTGTTCCGGAAATACGATATTGTATTGCCCGTTTCGATGGTTTTCAGGGAAAGCCTGCGGCATCATTATGCAGAACACCATGTGGGGAAAGATATGGACGTATTGCGGGAAGTGATCGAAGAATTGACACCCGATTATCTGGAAGCGTTCGATACGGTCATGGATAGAAACAATAAGCTGGCGGGATACAATATGTTTCTGACTCGTTGGGAAATCTTCGACGATTATTGTGGGTGGTTGTTTCCTGTTTTATTCGAACTGGAGAAAAGAACAGATGTTTCGGACGATCCCTATCAGGCGAGGATTTTCGGCTTTATAGGAGAACGCCTGCTTAATGTCTATTGCCGCCGTCACCGCTTGAAAGTAAAATATTATCCTATTGTTATGGTGGATGATGAAAGGATGGAAAAAATGAGTATTTACCGTTATTGGTGGATAAGAATGAAAAATCATGGACTCTATCGATTCAGAAAGTAACCGGAATAACTTCGGTTTCGTGAAAAGGCACGGTGGATAAGGATTTTCTGAATGCCGGAGAAGAGGTGTAGCGTTAAATTATGTAAGGTTTTTCATTGGAAATAGGATTTTTTCTTTTTCTTTGTGAAAAATTAATTCTAATGCATCAACAATCGAATCGTTTGCTGGCTCTCGATGTATTGCGGGGGCTGACGGTAGCCGGTATGATCCTGGTGAATAATCCGGGCTCGTGGAATGTGTTCGCCCCTTTGCGGCACGCGGCCTGGAACGGGCTGACGCCTACCGATCTGGTATTTCCTTTCTTTATGTTTATTATGGGAGTTTCCATGTTTTTTTCTTTGCGGAAATACGATTTTACCTTTTCGAAAGAATCGGCGGGGAAAATACTGAAACGGGCGGTAATTATTTTCTTTATCAGCATCGGCATAAATTGGTTCAGGATTTTGTTTTCGGCGCTGTGCGATATCGGGAATGCCGATATGACGCTGGCGCAGCGTTTTGCCGCGAATATTTTCCCGTTTGAGAATATCCGGATTCCCGGTGTGTTGCAGCGGCTGGCGATCAGTTACTTCGGGGCGGCTCTGATCAGTTTATGGGTAAAGCCGAAACATTATTGGAAGGTGATCACAGGGATTTTACTTGCTTATTGTGTCGTTTTGTTTGCCGGGCACGGATTTATACGCACCGAGCAAAACGTGATCGGCATGGTGGACCGGGCTGTTTTCGGAGAGAATCACATTTTGAAAACGACTTCGCCGGAGGGGGGGTGGTTCGGTTTCGATCCCGAAGGGTTGTTGAGCAGCCTGCCTTGTTTCGCCCATGTGCTGATCGGTATGTTTATGGGATATGTCCTGCTGAATATAAAAGATAATAACGAACGGATCCAGCGGCTTTTTATTTATGGCACGGTGATGGCTTTCGTCGGGTTATTGTTCAGTTACGGTTGCCCGATCAATAAAAAAGTGTGGAGCCCTACCTTTGTGCTCGTGGCTTGCGGATTCGCTTCCCAATTGCTGGCATTACTGATTTTTGTGATCGATATCAAAGGTTATCGGCGGTGGAGCCGGCCTTTCGAGGCATTCGGCGTGAATCCGCTGTTTTTGTATGTGCTGTCGGAGGTATTGGCCATCGTTTTAGGGGTAGTGGTTTTTTACTATCATGGAGAATTGATTTCCGTGAAAGGGTTTATATACAATGTTTTATTGAAATCGTGGATCGAGCCGCAATGGGCATCGCTGGTATATGCCTTGGTCGAAGCGGTCCGTCATCCATCGCAAAGCGCTATGCCCTCGCAAGCTGGAACGATCAGAAAACCGCAGCAT